>NZ_FUYA01000027.1 GCF_900167065.1 Desulfobaculum bizertense DSM 18034 | reverse complement strand
TCCCCCACCCACCCATGAGAGAGGGCAAAAAAAAAGAGCCTACAGATGTATGTAGGCTCTTTAAAAGAGAGTCTTGGCAACGGTCTACTTTCCCACTGACTCCTCAGCAGTATCATCGACGATGAAAGGCTTAACTTCCGTGTTCGGAATGGGAACGGGTGTACCCCTTTCTCTATGGTCGCCAAGACAAATATCTTGGTAATATATAGTCAAAATAGGGAAGGATTTGTGATCAATTTAAGACGCACGACCTATTAGTACTAGTTAGCTGAACACATCGCTGTGCTTACACATCTAGCCTATCAACCTTGTCGTCTTCAAGGGGTCTTTAGGAACCGAAGTTCAGGGAGATCTAATCTTGGAGCGGGCTTCCCGCTTAGATGCTTTCAGCGGTTATCCTTTCCGAACATAGCTACTCAGCAGTGCCGCTGGCGCGACAACTGAAACACCAGAGGTTCGTTCACCCCGGTCCTCTCGTACTAGGGGCAAGCCTCCTCAAATCTCCTACGCCCACAGCAGATAGGGACCAAACTGTCTCACGACGTTTTAAACCCAGCTCGCGTACCACTTTAATCGGCGAACAGCCGAACCCTTGGGACCTGCTCCAGCCCCAGGATGTGATGAGCCGACATCGAGGTGCCAAACCGCGTCGTCGATGTGAACTCTTGGACGCGATCAGCCTGTTATCCCCGGCGTACCTTTTATCCGATGAGCGATGGCCCTTCCATGCGGGACCACCGGATCACTAAGACCAACTTTCGTTCCTGCTCGAGATGTCTCTCTTACAGTCAAGCTCCCTTATGCCTTTGCACTCAACGGCTGGTTTCCAATCAGCCTGAGGGAACCTTTGCGCGCCTCCGTTACTCTTTGGGAGGCGACCGCCCCAGTCAAACTACCCACCAGACACTGTCTCCGAACCGGATAACGGTATCGGATTAGAACCTTAAATTAACAAGGGTGGTATTTCAAGGATGGCTCCACCGACACTAGCGTGCCGACTTCAAAGCCTCCCACCTATCCTACACATGTTAATCCAAAATCCAATGTCAAGCTGTAGTAAAGGTGCACAGGGTCTTTCCGTCTTGCTGCGGGTAGACGGCATCTTCACCGCCAATTCAATTTCACTGAGTCTCTGGCCGAGACAGTGGGGAGATCGTTACGCCATTCGTGCAGGTCGGAACTTACCCGACAAGGAATTTCGCTACCTTAGGACCGTTATAGTTACGGCCGCCGTTTACTGGGGCTTCGGTTCAATGCTTCGTCAAAGACTAACATCTCCCCTTAACCTTCCAGCACCGGGCAGGCGTCAGGCCCTATACGTCGTCTTACGACTTCGCAGAGCCCTATGTTTTTAGTAAACAGTCGCCCCCCCCATTTATCTGCGGCTCCCGAGGGCTTAGCAAGTAAATTGTTAACCCTTAGGAGCACCCCTTATTGCGAACTTACGGGGTCATTTTGCCGAATTCCTTAGCCAGAGTTATCTCAAACGCCTTGGGTTACTCACCCCATCCACCTGAGTCGGTTTACGGTACGGTCTCGTAAAGCTAAACTTAGAAGCTTTTCTTGGCAGCATGGACTCACTCACTTCAGACCTTGCGGTCACGGCATCGCATCTCAGCCATAAGAAGAACGGATTTACCAATTCCTCAAGCCTACTTGCTTACACCGGGATATCCAACACCCGGATGAGCTATCCTCCTGCGTTCCTCCATCGCACACTTTACGAGGTACAGGAATATTAACCTGTTTCCCATCAGTTACGCATTTCTGCCTCACCTTAGGGGCCGACTAACTCTGGGCAGATTACCTTTACCCAGAAAACCTTGGATTTACGGCGAGGAAGTTTCTCACTTCCTTTATCGTTACTCATGCCAGCATATTCACTTCTCACATCTCCAGCGTGGCTTACGCCTTCACCTTCAACGCTGTGAGAACGCTCTCCTACCGCTCACGATAAATCGTGAACCCGAAGCTTCGGTAATGTGCTTAGCCCCGTTACATTTTCGGCGCGGAGTCATTAGACCAGTGAGCTATTACGCTTTCTTTAAAGGATGGCTGCTTCTAAGCCAACCTCCTGGCTGTCTAAACAACTCTACCACCTTTCCCACTGAGCACATATTTGGAGACCTTAGCTGTCGGTCTGGGCTGTTTCCCTTTCGACCACGGACCTTCGCACCCGCAGTCTGACTCCCAGACAAAATTTACGGCATTCGGAGTTTGATAGGGGTTGGTAAGCTGGTAAGCCCCCTAGCCCTGTCAGTGCTCTACCTCCGCAAATCTCAGTCTGAGGCTATACCTCAATATATTTCGGAGAGAACCAGCTATCACTAGGTTTGATTGGCCTTTCACCCCTATCCACAAGTCATCCGAGCAATTTTCAACTTACAACGGTTCGGCCCTCCACTCAGTTTTACCTAAGCTTCAGCCTGCTCATGGATAGATCACCTAGCTTCGGGTCTAATCCATTGTACTGGCGCCCTATTCAGACTCGCTTTCGCTTCGGCTACACCTTTCGGCTTAACCTCGCACAATAGATTAACTCGCTGGCCCATTATGCAAAAGGCACGCGGTTGTGGAACAAAGTCCACTCCCACTGCTTGTAGACAAACGGTTTCAGGTACTATTTCACTCCCCTCACAGGGGTACTTTTCACCTTTCCCTCACGGTACTAGTTCGCTATCGGTCGCTAAGTAATATTTAGCCTTGGAAGATGGTCCTCCCAGGTTCCCACGGGGTTTCTCGTGTCCCGCGGTACTCAGGAACCGTCCGTGTCACTTTCGACTTCAGGTACGAGACTTTCACTCTCTATGGTCAAGCATCCCAGCTTGTTCCCCTATCTAATTATGAATCACTTATGGACGGCCCTACAACCCCGCACAGTCGAAACTGCACGGTTTGGGCTAATCCCATTTCGCTCGCCGCTACTTTGGGAATCTCGTTTGATTTCTATTCCTCCGGCTACTGAGATGTTTCACTTCACCGGGTTCGCTCTGCAAGGCCTATGTATTCAGCCAGGCAGTAACTGGACATAACTCCAGCTGGGTTTCCCCATTCGGACACCGACGGGTCAAAGTCTATTTGGCGACTCACCGTCGAATTTCGCAGCCTATCACGTCCTTCATCGCTTCTTAGCGCCAAGGCATCCACCGTTTGCCCTTAGTATCTTAAACTAAAGATCACAAATCACATTCCCTATTCAACTTTCAAAGATCAATATAAGTCGGCGTTCTTCCACTTGTTAATGGTGGAGGTGAACGGAATCGAACCGATGACCCCCTGCGTGCAAAGCAGGTGCTCTCCCAGCTGAGCTACACCCCCACTTTCGCAAGTGATGGTGGGCCTAGATGGACTTGAACCATCGACCTCACGCTTATCAGGCGTGCGCTCTAACCAGAACTGAGCTATAGGCCCTATCCAGGTACCCGACTTATCTTGCAAGGCGATTGTTCCTTGCAATTAAATAGCGAATCAAAGATTTTGTCCTTAAAAGGAGGTGATCCAGCCGCAGGTTCCCCTACGGCTACCTTGTTACGACTTCACCCCAATTATCGGCCCTACCGTCGGCGCCTGCCTCCCAAGGGTTAGCTCGACGACTTCGGGTAAAACCAACTTTCGTGGTGTGACGGGCGGTGTGTACAAGGCCCGGGAACGTATTCACCCCGGCATGCTGATCCGGGATTACTAGCGATTCCAACTTCATGGAGTCGAGTTGCAGACTCCAATCCGGACTGGGATGCAGTTTTTGGGATTCGCTTGGCCTCGCGGCGTAGCTGCCCATTGTCTGCACCATTGTAGTACGTGTGTAGCCCTGGGCGTAAGGGCCATGATGACTTGACGTCGTCCCCACCTTCCTCCCGGTTAACCCGGGCAGTCTCGCTAGAGTGCTCAGCATCACCTGTTAGCAACTAACAATAGGGGTTGCGCTCGTTGCGGGACTTAACCCAACACCTCACGGCACGAGCTGACGACAGCCATGCAGCACCTGTCACTGCATTCCCCGAAGGGCACTCTCTCATCTCTGAGAGATTCGCAGGATGTCAAACCCAGGTAAGGTTCTTCGCGTTGCATCGAATTAAACCACATACTCCACCGCTTGTGCGGGCCCCCGTCAATTTCTTTGAGTTTCAGCCTTGCGACCGTACTCCCCAGGCGGGATACTTAATGCGTTAGCTACGACACCGAATGTTGCCACCCGACATCTAGTATCCATCGTTTACAGTGTGGACTACCAGGGTATCTAATCCTGTTTGCTCCCCACACTTTCGTACCTCAGCGTCAGTCACTGTCCAGGTAGTCGCCTTCGCCACTGGTATTCCTCCCGATATCTACGGATTTCACTCCTACACCGGGAATTCTACTACCCTCTCCAGGACTCTAGTTTACCAGTTTCAAGTGCAATTCCACGGTTGAGCCGTGGGCTTTCACACCTGACTTGGTAAACCACCTACGCACGCTTTACGCCCAGTAATTCCGATTAACGCTTGCACCCTCCGTATTACCGCGGCTGCTGGCACGGAGTTAGCCGGTGCTTCCTTTGAAGGTACCGTCAGTAGACTGGCATATTGTACCAACCTAGTTTCTTCCCTTCTGACAGAGGTTTACGATCCGAAAACCTTCATCCCTCACGTGGCGTCGCTGCGTCAGGGTTTCCCCCATTGCGCAATATTCCCCACTGCTGCCTCCCGTAGGAGTCTGGGCCGTGTTCCAGTCCCAGTGTGACTGATCATCCTCTTAGACCAGTTATCCATCGTCGCCATGGTAGGCCGTTACCCCACCATCAAGCTAATGGAACGCGGACTCATCTAGAAGTGAAAGCATGAAACAGAGGCCATCTTTCCCCTTGAAATAAAACAAGGACGTATCCGGTATTAGCAGTCGTTTCCAACTGTTATCCCAGTCTTCTAGGTAGATTATCCACGCGTTACTCACCCGTGCGCCGCTCTACTCACTTCCGAAGAAGCTTTCTCGCTCGACTTGCATGTGTTAAGCACGCCACCAGCGTTCAATCTGAGCCAGAATCAAACTCTCCAGTTTGATAATATTTTATTGTGAACTAGCTTATCGCCAGTACACAAAGCTGTCTTTCAAGATTACTTTGATTCGCTATTTAATTGTCAAAGACCAAGTCGCCTTCGCGTTTCCGCTTAGCGGAGAAGCGTTTCTAGCTGAATGAATTCAGCCAGTCAACACTTATTTTCAAAAATCTTTTTTCGATCGCTTCGTTCAAGCTCCGAAAAGCTACAAAACGAGTGCGCGGATGAGTAGAAAAACAAATTTCAATCACCGCGTCAAGCGCTTTAAAAATCTTTTTTCAAAGACCGCGGCGAGCACTGCTCTGTGCGGCGGGGAGATGTCTATCGGCTCAGCCGATTCGCGTCAACCACTTTTTATATCTTTT
>NZ_FUYA01000025.1 GCF_900167065.1 Desulfobaculum bizertense DSM 18034 | reverse complement strand
CAACAAGTTTGAATTTCATTCACGCGAAGCGTGGAGGGAATTCAAACTCGATGAGGATACGTAAGGGAATCATTCCCTTACGCGGGGTCCGGGGCCTGGCCCCGGTTCTTTCCCCGCCCCGCCTAACCTGCACACTTGCAAGGAGCAAAAATACACGGATGTTCGTAATGTTCATAAACCATTTAAGTACCTATTATTATTAAATAAATTAGGAACATTAAAAAGAAAAAGTGGAAAAAGAGAAAAAAAAGTGGAAAAAAGTGCTTGCCAAGTCTGAAAAAAATGTAGATAAGCCTTCTCCAGACGGACACGAAGTGTTCGCAAATGCCGAGGTGGTGGAATTGGTAGACACGCTACTTTGAGGTGGTAGTGGTCCAAAAGACCGTGGGAGTTCGAGTCTCCCCCTCGGCACCATAGAGAATAAGGGCTTCAATCTTAGGATTGAGGCCTTTTTTCGTTGTATGAATCTTGCAGAGACGGGCAATGAGCGTGTATGTGGCTAAAAACGGCACAGTCGACTGTGCTGAATATTTTGAGGAGTCCACATATGCCCAACGAAGAAGAAAAAAGCTACGCTTATAGCCTCGCGTCCGACATCTTTCATATGGTTGAGTCCGCCCGCGAAAGCGGCCTTGATGTTGACGGTGGCTTTCAGAACGACCCATTCTCGACCCCAGACGTCGCAATCAAATACCTTTTTTACCCCAAAAAAGACCTCATGCAGCTCCCCATGCCTGCCGGTGTAAAAAAGCGTATCGGTGCCGCAAATGTGCTGGCTCAGGTTTCCAAACATGAAAAAATCGCCGGTATCCATCTGATCTATTCCTCTCCAAAACCCTTCTCCAAGCTCAAAAGCCTCGAAGAAGCTGAAGCCGCTATGGACCAGAAAGGTGTCCAGGAATACGCCGACCACGTCGCGCAGGTCCTCAGAGAAGACCTCGTCGCTAAAGTCAAACCCGATACCGATACCCCACAGTAAAAAACACAAGCCCTTAACCCCGACACACGAGAAGACCAATTCTCGCCCCTGTACTTTTTTCGCTTGCCTTTCCTCTGCCACTCGGTTTATACGAATGACCTCTCGTGCCGAAGTGGTGGAATTGGTAGACACGCTAGGTTCAGGGTCTAGTGAGCGTCCGCTCGTGGGAGTTCGACTCTCCCCTTCGGCACCATCCCGAATTCATAAAGAGGAAACAGTTTTCTGTTTCCTCTTTTTTTTTATTGGAGCGCTCAAGCAGCGCAGCGTGGGTGGGTGGGGTACGAGACTCCGTCTCGTGCTCTGCAAGGGGCGCTGCCCC
>NZ_FUYA01000024.1 GCF_900167065.1 Desulfobaculum bizertense DSM 18034 | reverse complement strand
AACAGCAGGCCAGACCCGGCGGGCGTCCGAACTGGTTCGCGAGGAGATAACGCTATGGAAGATATGAAAGGAAGAAAGCTGAACTGGAAGCACGCATGCGATATGTTGAACTGCTCCAAAAGTCATTTCTATAACCTCGTGAACGCCGGGAAAATCCCCGCGTTCCGCATCGGAAAAGTCCGGGCCATATGGGTCTGGGAGAAGGACGTGCGGGACTATATGGATTTTTGAGGGAGGGGAAGAGAAAAAAGGCGACTGAAAGGTCGCCTTTTTTTGTGAGGTTGCCTTTGTGTGCAAGGGAGTTTAAAATGTGAATCATAAAAATGAGCTAAATTTGATTTTTTCAATAAATTAAAGAGAGATAAGGTTGCAAATATGGTTGCAAAACCTGTGACAAAAAAGCATCTTACGCATAAGACAGGGAAGTTTATCTTCTCGTGTGAATATGATGAGCAGGTGATTTCTCCCAAGATCATCGAAAGCCGCATTCTGTACTCAACGGTAAGCGAGTTGCCGATTCTGCCTCATATCGCGGCGAAGCTGAGAGAGGATATAATTAAGCGGTCAATCTTTGGAACGGCTGCAATTGAGGGGAATAGTCTGAGCGAGGATGAAGTCGGAGCACTGCTAACGGCTGACGATGCGCTCAAGTTAGAAGGGCGTTCGGAGCTGGAAATTGGCAACCTGAAAGCGCTGTATGCATTGTTGGATGGAGAAAAGCAGGGCTTTTGGGGCGTGACGGAAGACTTCATTCGGGACGTTCACAGGACGCTGACGCGCGGCATTGAGTATTTCCATAACAGTCCCGGTAATTACCGGAATGAGCCGGTTTTTGTGGGTAATGCGGATCATGGTGGGCGCTATACGCCACCGAAGACATTGGACGATATACAGACGCTCATGGGGATTTTTGTTGAGTGGATGAATAGCGAAGAAATGGCGGGACTAGATCCGATGATCAGGGCTGCGCTCGCGCATTTTCATCTCGCGAAAATTCACCCGTTCCAAGATGGAAATGGCAGGTCCTCGCGTTTTGTCGAAGCCATGATTCTTGATCAGGCGGGGATTAAATACCTGCCGCAAATGATGTCGAACTTTTACTATCGAAACATCGACGAGTATTTCATTGCATTTTCGCGGGTGATCAAAAGTAAGCATCCCGAAGATGTGACGCCTTTCTTGAGCTTCTATTTTGACGGCATTATCTCCTCGCTGAAAGAGATCAAGGAGCATGTCACGCTCTCAATTCGTCGCCTGTCTCTAAAGGACTACTACCATATTTTGCACCGCGAGAAAGATCTTTCGCAGCGGCAGCTTGACTTGCTGCAAATTGCTCTTGAAACCATGCTGGAATTTTCCCTGAATGATGTGTTTTCGCACCCTGTTTTGCGGGCGCTTTATGGTGGGGTGAGTGTGGCAACAGCTCGGCGTGATCTGAAAAAGCTGAAAGAGATGGGTTTGCTTTTGAGCCGTAGTGACGGGAAATATTACCGCGTGAATATGTTGCGGCTTGGGTAGCTTTTGGGCTTGAGTAGGGAATAAATGACAGGACGCGATGAAATTTTAGAGTCTTCCTTGATTCTAACGCAAAAATGCATGAACTTAGGAGGGTTATAAATAAAAGAATATAAAGAGAGGGGCACATGAAGTGGCTGGTGAACCTGATAAAATTTCCGTTTGTTCTTACTCCTGAACAGGATTTCTTTAAGTGGGCTTTTTCGCAGTATCTCTTTTATGTCGTCGCGAGGGTGGCTGTCACTGCACTTATGGGGATGTCAGCTGGTGGAATACTCTCTGTAGATTCGATGCTCTTGGTGGCTTTTTCTGTTGCTGCGTTTGTGGGACCTGCGCGGGGGCAGGGAACCAGCCCAAAAAGAAAGTTCTTGTTTCAATATGTGCTCTTTGTGTTTGGATCGTACGTTTCTGCTTTGATTGGCCCGTTTCGTTGGACTCGACTCGCGTTTGATGCCTACCTGTTGGCGTATATGTGGGTGAGATGGGGGACTGTGGGGGATGAATTTTAGAATTATTATTGAAATGATATCAATTATAAAATATAGGATATTTAATAAACAAAAGGGGGAGTAAAAATGTGTAATGCTTGGAATCATCCTCCGGGGTGTACTTGAGGCTGGGGAGGGGAAGCCCGTGGTCAACGAGCTACTAGCTCTGGGATGGATAATTGGATAGTAGAGGTGCCTCCTATTCATCCTAGTCCGAGAGGCTATACAATTCCTAATTGTAGGTGTCCGGTTTGTGGAGCATTTGTTTTTTTTTATGAATCACCGACTGGTGGACGTGTCTTTTTTGACTCTTTGGGGCCTCCTTGGCCAAAGCACGCTTGTACATCGAGAGATAGGAGACCCGCTGGGATTTCTCGAGGGCGTACTATTCATCTAAAATCTCTTAGCTTAGAAGAACAAAAAAAAGCTTGTTCTTTTGTTCGTAAGAAGCAGGGCTGGAAGCCATTTTTTATTTTAGATGTTCATGGAAAGGGCAAAGAATACAAGATTGATGGGCAAGTCGAAGATGAAAAACTTACGTTATATACACCTAAAAATAAAAAGTTACCCTTAAGAGCTCGTAAGGATTCGAACGTATTGACATTTATGAAAATGGTTAGTGACTGTTATTGTAGTATGTCTTTTTTTATAAACAGTGAAATAAAAGTGCAAGGGAGAGTTGCCCTTACCTCGAGGAAAATGTGTTGGGAAATATGGAATAATCATAGTTCAACGGTTTATTCTTTTCTCCCCACGACGTCCACGAGGTCCACGACGTAATGCCCCGGAGCGAATATGCTTCGGGGCATTATGGTTTGGACGAAAGAAGAACTTCAGGAACAGCTCACGCAGTGGAAGC
>NZ_FUYA01000023.1 GCF_900167065.1 Desulfobaculum bizertense DSM 18034 | reverse complement strand
AACAGCAGGCCAGACCCGGCGGGCGTCCGAACTGGTTCGCGAGGAGATAACGCTATGGAAGATATGAAAGGAAGAAAGCTGAACTGGAAGCACGCGTGCGATATTTTGAATTGCTCCAAAAGCCATTTCTATAATCTCGTGAACGCCGGGAAAATCCCTGCATTCCGCATCGGAAAAGTCCGGGCCATATGGGTCTGGGAGAAGGACGTGCGGGACTATATGGATTTTTGAGGGATGGGAAGAGGAAAGAAGAAAAGGCGACTGAAAGGTCGCCTTTTTTGTGAGGTTGCCTTTGTGTGCAAGGGAGTTTAAAATATGAATCATAAAAATGAACTAAATTTGATTTTTTCAATAAATTAAAGAGAGATAAGGTTGCAAATATGGTTGCAAAACCTGTGACAAAAAAGCATCTTACGCATAAAACCGGGAAGTTTATCTTTTCGTGTGAATATGATGAGCAGGTGATTTCTCCCAAGATCATCGAAAGCCGTATTCTGTACTCAACGGTAAGCGAGTTGCCGATTCTTCCTCATATCGCGGCGAAGCTGAGAGAGGATATAATTAAGCGGTCAATTTTCGGTACGGCTGCAATTGAAGGGAATAGTCTGAGCGAGGATGAAGTCGGAGCACTGCTAACGGCTGACGATGCACTCAAGCTCGAGGGGCGTTCGGAGCTTGAAATTGGCAATTTGAAAGCTCTATATGCCTTGTTGGATGGAGAAAAGCAGGGCTTTTGGGGCGTGACGGAAGACTTCATTCGGGACGTTCACAGGACGCTGACGCGTGGCATTGAGTATTTCCATAACAGTCCCGGTAATTACCGGAATGAGCCGGTTTTTGTGGGCAATGCGGATCATGGTGGGCGCTATACGCCACCGAAGACATTGGACGATATACAGACGCTCATGGGAATTTTTGTTGAGTGGATGAATAGCGAAGAGATGACGGGACTAGATCCGATGATCAGGGCTGCGCTCGCACATTTTCATCTCGCGAAAATTCACCCGTTCCAAGATGGAAATGGCAGATCCTCGCGCTTTGTCGAAGCCATGATTCTTGATCAGGCGGGGATTAAATATCTGCCGCAAATGATGTCGAATTTTTACTATCGGAACATCGACGAGTATTTCATTGCATTTTCGCGGGTGATCAAAAGCAAGCATCCCGAAGATGTGACGCCTTTTTTGAGCTTCTATTTTGACGGCATTATTTCTTCGCTGAAAGAGATCAAGGAGCATGTCACGCTCTCAATTCGTCGCCTGTCTCTAAAGGACTACTATCACACTTTGCACCGCGAGAAAGAGCTTTCGCAGCGACAGCTTGATTTGCTGCTGATTGCACTGGAAACCATGCTGGAATTTTCCCTGAATGATGTGTTTTCGCACCCTGTTTTGCGGGCGCTTTATGGTGGGGTGAGCGTGGCAACAGCTCGGCGTGATCTGAAAAAGCTTAAAGAGATGGGTTTGCTTTTGAGCCGTAGTGACGGGAAATATTACCGCGTGAATATGCTGCGGCTAGGGTAGCTTCTTGGCTTGAGTTAGAAATAAATGACGGGACGCGATGGAATTTGGGAGTCGACCTTGACTCTGAAGTGAAAATGCATGAAATTAGGAGGGTTATAAAAGATAGTGAAAGAAGCTAAATTGGGCCCTTAGTGAGAGTCTAGCTTTAAGATGAAAGGGTTAGAGGTCGACGGTGTAGTTTATGGTTTGTTGTATGTAGTATGTTGAGCATTCAAAAGAGAGGATAATGTTTTGGGATTTCGACATAAAGGGTTAGATGATATATATCAGCGTAATCTTCAGATGATTCCTGAAAAGGATCTGATGTATAAAGACTGTACTGTATGTGTTAAAGATGTTATTGATGCACATTTTTTTATTGTAGATTATTTTTTAGATGAAGGTATGGATGAATCTAAGGTTGGGGGGATTGGTGTTAAAGATGTTAATATGCTATGTTCTGCTGTCGCTAGACAGGTGTGGTATCAGAATTATGGGATGAATACGATGCAAGTTTGTGCATCATTATTAATTGGGCTGGTGAAAGATCATGCTTTTTACGATTGTAACAAAAGGACTGCGATTCTTTCAACATTTTATTTTTTGAACAAGGAAGGATTTTGCGCAAAGGACTCCCATTCTACATTTCAGAAGTTGACATTGAATATTGCAAATTCAAAACTACACAATTATAAAAAAATAGATGGCTGGAATAGGTTTTCTAAGAAAGAAAATGGTGAGGTTTTGTTTATTGGTGAAAAATTGAATAAGATAACTCGTCGAATAGAATATGATAAGCCAGTCATAACAGGGCGCGAATTGAGCTCAATACTCGAGAGTAATGGTTATGCTTTAGGGAAGATGAAAAAAGGTAGGATTGATGTTTTAGATATGAGAAGCGGAGAACCTAAAAAAATTGCTCGTATTAATTTTAAAGGAATGACTCGAGTTGTCCATGCTGCAGACTTAGCCAGAGTTCAAAAAAAGACAGGACTAACCCCTAAGAATGGATATGATTCAAGGGCTTTTTATAGGGGGGACGAACCCTTGAAAGATTTGATTGAGGAGTACGCAGAAATGCTTACGCGACTGGCGGACAGATAACGAGAGCATTAATTGAAGATATGCAGAAAAAAAATAAGAATCACTTTGTTGCAGCATCGTATCTTTCTCGTTTTGCGGAAATAGATGGGAAGCTTTGTGTCTACAGAAAAGGGGATTGTTTTTATTCTAAGCCGAGCCAAGTTGGTTTTGTAAAACGTCTTTATACTGTGGATTGGATGAAAGATGAGGATAAGAATGTAATTGAAGATTGGATAATGGATATTGAATCTAATGCCCAGTTGGGGTTTCAAATACTAGATGGATTGAAACTTCCTCGTAGGAAGGTTAGAGAGAATTTTGCACGGTATATAGGACTTTATTTATTTCGTTCACCAGATAGAATGGCGATGATGATAGAGATGACTGAGACTGTTCTTGATCAATTCAAAAAAACGGTGCTAAGTCAAGAGGATATGTATCGTAAGGCCGGGAAAGTACTCGGCCTAGATCCTTATGCTGATAGAGAAGAAATAGACAAGATAAATGACCAGATTAAACCCGTGGTCAATGGAAAGTATATACTCAATTTTTTTGAATCCATGGGGAAAAGGTTTTGTAGTTTTTTATATAATATGAAGTGGATGTTGTTGGTGAATGAAACACAAACGCCGTTTGTGACGGCTGATAACCCCCTATTTCGGATTAGACGCGCCGATGTTGGACTTCCTAATTTCCCTAATCCTCTTTTATTTATGATATTCCCATTGAGTCCATCACTCCTTTTGGTTTTGGTTTCGGGTGAAGGTGATGAGGGGGTGTACAGAGCGTCATCAGATATTGTAAAAAAAATTAATAAGGAAATGTTTATAAGAAACTATGGGAATGTGTATTCAAATAAATTTAATGAAAAAATGCAGAAGCTGTCTTTAAAGTATAGAGAAGTTCAAGAGAAATGCACGCTTACTACAAGTAAAAATGCTGTTCATGGTGAAGAAAATGTGGTGGTTGGAGAATGTGATCATTTTAATGGCTCGTACAAATTTTTTTCAGAAAAGAATAGAATAGTAAATTGTGCCTTAGACATCTTTTCACTTCCCCATTATTGATTTTTCTCCCCACGACGTCCATGAGGTCCACGACGTAATGCCCCGGAGCGAATATGCTTCGGGGCATTATGGTTTGGACGAAAGAAGAACTTCAGGAACAGCTCACGCAGTGGAAGC
>NZ_FUYA01000022.1 GCF_900167065.1 Desulfobaculum bizertense DSM 18034 | reverse complement strand
CTCGGCAGGCTCGGCAGGCTCGGCAGGCTCGGCAGGCTCGGCAGGCTCGGCAGGCTCGGCAGGCTCGGCAGGCTCGGCAGGCTCGGCAGGCTCGGGCTGAACTTCTGGAGTTGCAGCGGGGGCTGGTGTTGGCTCAGGAGCAGGCTGCACAGGCGATGGGGCAGGGGTGTGCTCCGGTTCAGGTGCCGGAGACTGTTCTTCAACAGCTGGCTGGACTTCCGGTTCCGGAGTGCTCGGCTCCGGCTTCTTTTTTTCCCAGAATTTCAGTTTGGAGAAGAATCCCATGTTCAAAACCCCCTGTTCAGATAAATATTGTGAGTGGCTGGCTTCGTGCGGCCGGCCTGTCGCGGTATGGCAGTTCTTGCAAAAATTGATTACAGCCTAGACCGTCGGGACGGGTTGTGCTGCATTCCCTGCACGGGGCAGCATGCTGGTCTGGCTTACTTTGCTCAGAAGCGAGATTCCGTCAAGTACGTCCAGGTCCCCGACATATCATTATACAGAACAGTTGTCAGGAGATGCATATGCAACGTCTTCGCGTACGTCAGGCCCTCGAATCTGAGGCGCCAAAAGAAAACATCGTGGTGAAGGGCTGGGTTCGCACCAAGCGTGAGAACAAGGGCTTTGCCTTCATCGAACTTAATGATGGAACCTCTCTTTCCAACCTCCAGGTCATTATTGATGAAGGAGCGCAGGGCTGGGATGAACTTGAGCGCGCCACAACGGGTGCCTCTGTTTCCATTTCGGGAAACCTTATTGAATCTCCTGGTAAAGGCCAGAAGTGGGAAGTGAAGGCTAGCGAGCTGCGGGTGATTGGTGAGGCTGATCCCGAAAGCTTC
Source organism: Desulfobaculum bizertense DSM 18034 (assembly GCF_900167065.1). Classification (NCBI taxonomy): domain Bacteria; kingdom Pseudomonadati; phylum Thermodesulfobacteriota; class Desulfovibrionia; order Desulfovibrionales; family Desulfovibrionaceae; genus Desulfobaculum; species Desulfobaculum bizertense. Next base: position 3,020 of record NZ_FUYA01000022.1, on the reverse strand, counting down.
CCGCTCCAGAAAAAGCGCCACTCTGATGAATTTTTGCGCTCTATTGCGCACTTGCGTCCGCGCACCAACAAATACGGTTCGATTTTCCGCATTCGTTCCGAAGCGGCATATGCCGTGCACAAGTTTTTCCATGACAATGGATTCCGCTATGTGCACTCCCCAATTTTGACAGGCTCTGACTGCGAGGGCGCGGGCGAAATGTTCCGCGTGACCACGCTTGATCCTTATGATGGCAAGAAGGCTACGCCAGAGGATGATTTCTTTGGAAAGAATACCTCCCTGACTGTTTCTGGCCAGCTTGCAGCCGAAATTTTTGCCACGTCCCTTGGCGACGTGTATACCTTCGGTCCCACATTCCGTGCAGAGAACTCCAATACTCCCCGCCATGCGGCCGAGTTTTGGATGATCGAGCCAGAGATGGCTTTTGCGGACCTGAAGGATGATATGGATCTTGGCGAAAAGTTCTTGAAGAGCGTTGTGTCTCATCTGCGTGAGCACTGCGCAGAGGATATGGAGCTGTTTAGCAAGTGGGTGGACAAGTCCCTGACTGCAACGCTGGACACTGTTGTGGAAAAGGAATTCCAGCGGGTGCCCTACACCGAGGCCGTTGAGATTCTGAAAAAGAACGCCAAGACCAAGAAGGGCAAGGACCGCTTTGAATATGCCGTGGAATGGGGCATTGACCTCCAGACCGAGCATGAGCGTTTCCTGACAGAGGACTATTTTAAGTGCCCAGTCATTGTGTATGACTACCCTAAGGACATTAAGGCATTCTACATGCGGATGAATGAGGACAACAAGACCGTTGCTGCAATGGATATTCTTGTTCCTCGTGTGGGTGAGATCATTGGTGGCAGCCAGCGTGAAGAGCGTATGGATGTGCTGACTCGCCGTATTCAGGAGCTTGGACTGCCTGAGGAAGAGTACTGGTGGTATATGGACCTGCGCCGCTTTGGTTCCGTGCCACACTCTGGCTTTGGAATGGGCTTTGAGCGTCTGCTGATGATGGTAACTGGTGTTGCAAACATTCGAGACGTCATTCCTTGCCCCAGAACTCCAAAGCATCTGGAGTTCTAAAGGTCTGAGGATCTAGAATTATAGAGGCTTCTGCTGACGCGGAAGCCTTTTTTTATGTTGTAGTGTGTATCTGGTTCTGCTGGGGGACTCTTTTTAAGGTCCGTAATGCACTGTGTTGTCAGGAAGAAGACACTCTTGAGAGGGTGAGTGCGACGGATTTTGAAGCGGCTGGACCAATTTTGCATGTACTGGTTGGACCAGACTGATATGAAAAGCAAAAACTCTTCTGTTGTATTTTGGATGCTGCGATGCGGGGATTGAGCTACAACGCTACTTTTCAAGCTTTTTTTGATGTGCAGTGCAGACCAAAAAGGGAAAAAGGGGTTTTTTTTCAACAGAAGAAAAAAATGGCGCTTGACAGCTTTGAGGGGGTGGGCTTATTGAGAGGGTGTTGCTGATTGAGTGCACAACCAAACAGTGACACAGATCTTTAAAGAATACGAAGCGCTAGACGCTTTCATATATTTTGCTGGAGTGCGATCCAATGGATCGAGCGACACGTGTCAGAGGTTGAACGATAATCCAGTTGCTTCCCATCAGGGCAAATTTTGGGAACTCCAGCAAGGAATCATCCAAATTGGTTGAGCGCACACTATAGCAGGATTTGTAGATGTTAACACTGCGCATCTGCATGATCCCTGCTCGAAAGAATGAACACCGTGCAGGGTGTAGTCACTCTTTCATCGCTTGCAGACCTGAAGAGAACCGGATCGTCACCGGAAGTGCAGTTCCTGTGGCTTCAAACGCAAACTCCTCCGAGAGTCTCTTTCAGAGTAAGCAGCACCTCCTTTTGAGTCCCCCCGCTTTTGCGGGGGGACTTTTTTTTGTTCAAATAAGCAGAATATTGGCTGCTGATAGGGAAAAAAGCCTTTGAGGACAGGAAGTTGAGAAGCTGTAAAGCGGACCTGATATTTTTTATTCTCAGGGCTTTCTGTTCAACCAATCAACGTGTATTGTCTGTACAGCAAAAAAGCACAGGGTCATCAATTGACCGGGTTAGGGGGGAGCTTTACCTACCCGTATTGCTCATCACAAATGACGTTCGTACCACGGCAGTGTCGGCCCGCGGTAGGAAACGCTTTGTTGTATTAAGTCCGACACGTGGCACTATGGGATAGTGGGCGATGGTCATGACAAAAAAAGAGCTGCTTTTGGAAGCGGCAAAGGATCTTTTTGGTGTTTATGGATACTCCGAGACGACGTTTAAGAAAATTTCTGAACGCGCCGGGGTTGCTCTTGGCCTGCTGACGCATCATTTTGGAAATAAGGAAAAGCTGTTCCTTGCTTCCGGAATGGACGTGCTGGAACACCTTATTGCGCAGCTGCGAGAAGCTGTTGCAGATGCCGATAGCGGTCGCGAGGCTGTTCGCCGTTTTGTGCAGAAGTACTTTGAGTTTTCTACGGACCCCAATGAGCATTTTCTGGTCCTGATTCGCTGTTCCCCATACAGCGACGTCAAAACCCGTGAAGATCGGGAAGAGATGGCCGGGAAGTTCACCGAGGTTCTCATGATCCTTCGGGATAGCGTGAAGCGTGGAGTTGAGGATGGTTCCATATCCTCCTCCTTATCTATTGATGAGACGGCAATTGTTCTCCAGTGTAATCTGGTTGGTGGCGTTCGTACCCGCCTCCTGACGCCGTATTATCCTGAGACGCTTTATGAAGACATTGAGTCCTTTATAATGAGAGGACTCTAAGAGATTTGGACCCTGTCCTTTGAGGAAGGCCCTGCTTCGGCAGGGCCTTTTTTATGCCATAATCCTTGTGTGACGCGGACTTTCTCATAAAAAATGACCCCTGACAGGCTGAAAAGGTAGGATTTTTCAAAAAGCCCTTGACGAGAAGGAGGAGCTTCTATAGAACCTCTCTCCGCAGCAACGAAACGAATTCGTTCACGTCGCTGCACTTTGAAAAAAAAGATATAAAAAGTGGTTGACGCGAAT
>NZ_FUYA01000021.1 GCF_900167065.1 Desulfobaculum bizertense DSM 18034 | reverse complement strand
TTTGGCTTTCCCCTTCATCCGGCCCCTTTTTTTCGGCCTAATTAACTGGGCGTGTGTTCTTTTTCTTTGCGCCTCAACCCTTTCTTTTTGAACGCTCGCGTTCAAAAAGAAAATGGTGGCGAACTCGCAGAAGAGAAAGAGGCTCTCGACGTTATGCCCAACAAGTTTGAATTTCATTCACGCGAAGCGTGGAGGGAATTCAAACTCGATGAGGATACGTAAGGGAATCATTCCCTTACGCGGGGGCTTGGGGGCTGGCCCCCAATATTCCAACCCATCCCATCCAGCGCTAACGTACTGGTGCTGACCCTCAATCTGCCCTTTTCCGCCCCTTTTGGGGGAGCCCCGTTTTTTTATTAGAGCAAGTTTTCTCTAGAGAAGTGGGATGCTTTGAGGCCGTTGATTAAGCCTCTAAGTTGCTCGGAGATGCAGTGCTCTTTGATGTAGGCGAGGGAGAAGTGTGCTTGAGGGAGTGGGGCTTTCACTGCGACAGATTGGAGAAGACCGCTGTCGAGTTCTTCCTGAACGGTGAACCTGAGGAGCAGGGCGCCGCCCATGTCTTTCTTGAGGAGGGGCTTGATGACGTCGGCGCTGACGCCGTCCATAGCGCTTTTGGGGATAATGTTTGCCTCGTTGAGAAAGCGGTCGACGAGGGGCATTTCTTCTCGTTGGAGCAGCAGAGGGAGGGTTGCCAGTTCCTGAATGGAGAGAGAGGTTTTATGAACGTGCCGAGAGCCTGTTTTTGCAACGAGCAAAAGCTCGTCAGAAAAGAGTGGGATAGTACTGATTTTGACGCAGGAGGGTATAAGGCCTGTGAGCACAAAATCCAGTTCATTTTCGTGAAGGCGAAGCATGAGCTTGCCGACTGAGCCGAGGACCATTTTTACCCGCAGGGTGGGATTTATGCGCTGAATGTGGTCCATGAGTTTGGGGAGGATGTACTTGGCTGGAATGGAGTGACAGCCGATTGTGACCTCATTTTTGTGCGAACGCTTAAGTTCCTGAATCTGCGTTTCGAGGGTGTCGATTTCGCCAAAGACGGCCTGGGTTTGTGCAAAAATGCTTTTTGCTTCCCGGGTCATTTTTATTGTGTTTCCTTCTCGAATCATGAGCCTGACGTCGAGCCATTTCTCAAGTTTTTTGATCTGCATGGAGACGGCAGATGGAGTAACAAAGAGGGTTTCAGCAGCTTTTGAAACACTTCCCAGCTTGGCCGCAAAATAAAAACATCGAAGTTGATTCAGGTTCACTCGCATACTTTTCTCGCAAAATGAGCTTGTTCTCGCATTGAATTGTGTGGGCTAAGACAAGAGCGACGATACCTGCCTTTTCCTAATCTGTCCCTGTCATAAACGAATATTCTAAGTGCTTGCTTTTGTGTAAGTTCTTTCTCGGATTAAGAAAAGCTTAAAAGCGTTTCACTTTTAATCGCTTGTGCATATGGGAGTCGCCGGTCTAGTTCAAAAATTCACAAGGCGAGTGCTTCGTTGGGGCACCGCTCATGATGAAAATTCAGCTTTTGGAAGGTTTCCATGAACTCGACAGCAACTGCGTGCCCGCAACCTGCACTCCCCCTGATACAGAAGTTGGGCTGGTTTTTTTCCCTGCTTGTTCCGGCTCTGATTCTTCTGACCGTTGGTGGTGAGGGACTGACTCGTGAGATGGTCATTTTTATTGCAATCACAGCCTGGGCAATTGTGTGCTGGGCCACGGAGATTTTGCCTGCACCGATGGTCGGCATTCTGCTGCCGATTTTTTATTTTGCGGCAAAGCTTGCACCGGCTCCCATTGCACTTGCCAAGCCTTTTGCCACTGTCATTCCGTGGTCTGTAATTGGGGCACTTCTGATTGGACTTCTTGCGCAGAAAACAGGTCTGGCAAAGCGTATTGTGCTGAAATGCATGGTGATGACAGGCTCATCCTATCCAGGGCTGTTTTTCGCCATGTTCGTGAGTGGGCTTATCCTGACGCCTCTTGTCCCTTCGGCTACAGCCAAATCCGCTATCATGCTGGCTCTGGGCGTTGGTGCCTGTGACGCACTCAAGCTGGAGAAAGGCTCTCGGGAGGCTTCGGCCGTGCTTTTTGCCTCTTTTCTCGCTGTATGTGGCCCCCGTTTTGGCATCCTGACAGCAACGCTTGAGAACCTGACTGTGACCCGCCTCATGGCATCAGTGACTCATGTCCCTGTTGGATACACGGATTTTGCTATTCAGAATTTTATTCCCTCCATGCTGTATTGCGCACTGTCCATGGGATTGGTGCTGTTCATGGTGCGTGGAAAGGGAAAGCTGAACAAATCCGCATTGCTCGCCCAGTATCACGAAATGGGACCCATTTCGCGGAATGAAATGCTGGCTGCATTTTTTGCTGTTTTTGCTGTCGTTATTGCTGCGACACAGAAATACCACGGCCTTCCTGGAATGCATCTTTTTGTTGCCATTGCCGCACTGGCCTTTGTTCCTAAGATTCAGATTCTGAACCACAAGGAATTTGGGGAAATTGCATTCCCCATGATTTTCTTTATTGCCGGTTCTCTTGCCATTGGCTTTGTGGCTGGGCACGTCGGCATGGGCAAATGGTTGAGTAGCCAGATGCTGCCGCTTGCGCAGTCTATGGATAGTGTCTTTGGCCTTTCTACACTGGCCTATACTTTTGGCGCCATCATGAATTTTTTCCTCACCCCTCTTGCGGCGCAGGCGCTGATGACAGTTCCCCTTGCCGAGCTGGCGCAGTCCATGAACATGCAACCTTACCCGGTTGTGTACAGCTTCCTCTATGGCACTGACCAGTACCTCTTTGCCTATGAGTTCGCCATGCTCCTGCTGTTCTGTTCCACTGGGCATCTGCGTTTGCCTCATGTGGCAAAGCTTCTCGGCATCCGTATGCTTCTTACTCCAATTTTTATCGGTCTTGTTGCCGTTCCGTACTGGTCCTTTTTGGGCCTGATTTAAAGAGAGAAAAAATGATTCAGGAAATAACAGCAGACGAGTTTGATGCTCTTGATATGTCCGGCTCCATGATGGTCGAGTTTTATTCCAAGACCTGTGGACCGTGTAAGATGCTCGCTTTTGTTCTCAAGGATATCGACAAAACCAAGCCCGATTTCAAAATTTACACCATTGATTTCGACGAGAATGCGGAGCTGAAAGAGCGCCTTCAGGTGAAAGGATTCCCCTCCATGCTGTTCTTTAAGGATGGCGTTGAAGTGAGTCGTTTGGCAGGCCTGAAGCAGAAGCCCGTTATTGTCAAAGAAATCGAAGCGATCGCATAACAGGAGGACAGTAGAATGAGTAATCGCGTTACCTACATTAGTGAAGAGCACCTTATTACTCGTCAGGCAAAAGCCGAGAAAGCTTTTCTGGCGGAGTTCAAACAGGGGGAGTTTACCCTTGAACAGCCCTTGCTTATTGAAAATCCGTATCTCATCAACCCGCTTTGTGCCCTTGTCCTGTTCAAGACAACTGAGAAACTTGCTGCGACTGTGACGATTCGTGGCAAGCGTTATCGTCGAGAGGATCTGGTCCACACCTTTGCAGCGAGCACTGAGCACAGTTTGCCGATTCTCGGTCTTTATGAGGATTTTGAGAACATCGTCGACATTGAACTGTCCAATGGCAAGCGCAGCTCCCTGACCATCAAAACCACCAAATTACCTTCCAACGTGAGCCGCTGTCTGAATATTTCAACTTCTGCGGACTACCTCGAAGACAATTTTATGTTTTTGAGCACAGCGGGCAAGAACAGCCCTGCTGCGTATGACTACAAAGGCGACATTCGCTGGATGCTAACCGTCAATACCATGTTCGACATCAAGCGCGCAAAGAATGGCCATCTTTTGACTGGTTCTCCCCGCTTTTGCCACATGCCCTACAATGGAACAGGTTTGGTCGAGCTTGATATGCTCGGCAAGATGTACAGGGAGTACCGACTCCCCGGAAATTATCATCACGACCAGTGGGAGATGGAAGACGGTAATCTGCTGATTTTGACTCAGGATTTCCATTCTGAAACCGTTGAAGATCAGTGTGCCCTTGTCGACCGCAAAACAGGCGAAATTCTCAAGCTGTGGGACTTTAAGGACGTGCTGCCTCAGGATGTTGCTGGTTCTGGTTCTCAGGATGCACATGACTGGTTCCATAACAATGCTGTCTGGTATGACAAAAGGACGAACTCTTTGACGCTGTCCGGTCGTCATCAGGACGCCATTATCAATATTGATTATGAGACCGGAGCCTTGAACTGGATTGTTGGCGACCCCGAAGGCTGGCCGCAGGAGATGGTCGATAAATATTTCTTCACTCCGGTTGGCGATGTCGAGAATTTTGACTGGCAATATGAGCAGCACGGTGCCCTCATGACTCCAGAGGGTGATGTTATGTGTTTTGACAACGGGCAGTATCGCGCCAAGTCTCGTGAGAACTACATTAAGAACAAGGACAATTTTTCTCGCGGTGTTCGCTATCGCATCGATACTGACAAGATGGAAATTGAGCAGGTTTGGCAGTACGGCAAGGAACGCGGACAGGAGTTCTTTTCTCCCTATATCAGCAATGTTGAGTATTACGCTGACGGCCACTACATGATTCATTCCGGTGGTATTGGATTTGAAAATGGCTATTCCGCCGATGGTCTCGGTGCCTTTCTCGACAAGACTAGTCCTGCTGTGGAGCTGCGTTCTGTCACCGTTGAGGAAAAAGACGGAGTCGTGCTTTACGAGCTGGAAACTGAAGGCAATTTTTATCGTGCTGAGAAGCTCCCCATTTATCACGATGGCGAGAATGTGAGTTTTGGTCCCGGGCAGCTTCTCGGTAAGCTTGATGTGACCCCCACTTTTGACACGGATCCCGAAGTCGAAGAAACAGAAGAGCAGCCTGACGCCTGGCACAATATTACCATTGAAGAAGATGAAGATCGCGTGGTCTTTCATGGGAAGTTTGAACGCGGAACCCTCGTCATGTTATGTCTCGAGGGAGCTGAGCGGAATTACAACTATTTCGTCAACACTGCTGCGGTCCGCCACCTCGCTATGTGTTCCGGTGCCTTTCTCGAAGACGATGATCGAGATGTGAAACTCAATATCAGCAAAGAAGGCCTCAAAGGTCGCTTGCAGATTAAAATCCTTATCAACGACAGGAAGTACAACCTCGGCGTCTCTGTTTACGCTGGTTAAGTCTATGGAACGGGCGGGTGGGGTACGAGACTCCGTCTCGTGCTCTGCAAGGGGCGCTGCCCC
>NZ_FUYA01000020.1 GCF_900167065.1 Desulfobaculum bizertense DSM 18034 | reverse complement strand
AAAGAGAAAGAAGCCGCTTTAGGCAGCCCCAACAAGTTTAAAAACCGTGCAAGCGAAGCTTGAACGGCTTTTAAACTCGATGAGGATACGTAAGGGAATCATTCCCTTACGCGGGGTCCGGGGCCTGGCCCCGGTTCTCTTCCCCCCACCCATCCAGCGCCTGTTTAAGCCATAAAAAAAGGCCAGAAGCAGGAGCTTCTGGCCTTTGAGAGTGCTGAATAAGACTTTTAGTTTTCGCGAACGATGGGGGTGTTAGGGTCCATCTGAGACTGATCGAGGCGGTAGCTGACGATCATAGCGCGGCGTTTTCCAAAGCCGCTGTCACCGGGATAGGTATTCAGGGCGACATAGAGGTCCATGGTGCCGTCGTTGTCGATGTCAGCGAGACCGTAGTCACAGACAGTGCCTTTGATGCGTCGAGTCTTCCAGGAGAGGCTCATACCCACGCCATCCCAAAAGAGGGAGTGAATTTCGCCATTGGGGAAGAAGCGATAGCGCTCAAAGAACTGTGCGGCGACGGAGATATTTTTGTTCACGAGAACTTCCATCTTGCCATCGCTGTTGAGGTCGGTCGTCACGAGTCGCAGAGGGATGTAGTACATGTTGGTGTACTGGTCTGCGGAGGTACCGAAACCGCGCATGGTGTCGGGGATGACGAAACCGAGCTGAGAACCAGCAAACTGATCGAGAGTCGTTGCAATCAGCTCGTTGCGAGGGGTGTAGACCTCGATGTTGTCGCTGGAGTTAACGAGAAGCAGCTTGTACGCGTCGTCATCGTCAGTGACAAAGGTCACGTTAAAGACGTTGGCTTTCTCAGGAAGTGAGACGCGCTTGCCGAGCTGGAATTTGCCCGACATACGAATAAGCTCATGAACTGGGGAGTCGAAAATGCGGAGACGGCCAGCTTTCTGAGCGAGGAGCACAGGCTGGAATGTCGGGGGCACTTTCACGACGTTCATGAAGAATTTCAGTCCATCTTCCTGAACCTTGAGCTTACCATTCTCAAAAGTGAGCATAAGGGAACTTGCCTGATTGGGGGAGTTCCTGCTCATGGCATCGTCAAGGTTGTGAGCGATGATGCCGGAAACTGCGATAGTCTGCTTTCCGGAGCGGTCGAGGTCGATCAAGTTAACATTGAGCAGCTCGACGCGGCGAGAGCCTTCATAATGGTCAATAAGCTGAAGGCGGGCGTTGTCCCAGCGGTAGACGTAAATGTCATGCTTATCGATAAAAAGCACTTCATTCTGACCGTCGCCATCGGGGTCGCCAACAATCATTCCCTGACCGGTAAAGGGCAGACGTGGGCTGCGCCAGCGACCGGGGGTATCAGTACCACCGGAGTACCGGAACTGGGGATTGAGATAAAATTTCTGATTCTGCTTATTCTCGTTAAAGATAAGCTCGGGGTTCATGCGGTTCACAGGGGTTTCAGCCTGAGCCGTTGCCTGTGGTGCTTTTGGTTCAGCGCGCATAAAGATAGAGCTGTTGACGCTCTTGGCCATGCCTTCGAGGGCGGGAATCAGTCCACCGATGTCGGTCTGCTGATTGCGGGGCCAAAATTTGTTGTCGTCAGATTTTACCCGAAGATCAATACTGCACTGATCGCCAAGAATGGTGACACTACCCCAGACGAGATAGTTTGCACCAAGCGAGGAGAGAACCTGTGCGGCGTCTTTTTCGGATTCAGGAGCGGCGGAAATGGAAGCAAGCTTGTCCTTTCCAATGTGATCGAGATGCTCTCCCCAACTCAGACGGGAAATCATCATATCCTGAATGCCACGGCTCAAATATTGATATTTTTCGGGGCCGTTAATTGTGAAGGGCAATACGGCGAACGTCTTGGCAATTTCTTCTGCCGAGGCTCTGCCCGGAACAAGCAGCACCAGGGCCATAAGAAGGGCAGCCAATACTCGTACACAACCCATAAACTCAGCTCCTTTGAAAATTTTTTTCTTTACCTAGCGAGAACGACACGGCACGCTCAGTGCCGATAGTGAAGTAATCGAAACCATGTAGATGTTCTTTCGAACACTTTCAAGGGGAAAACATCTGTAGCACCTTCCGCCAAGAGACGCAAAATTTAACGCTTTCGTAAGCTTGGAGAAAGGGACAGAAAGTTTGCACAGAGGATTGCCTTGCTCTGCATGGCTTCGTATTCTCTGTATTCCCGCAGAAGCTCTTTTTTTGACCAAACAACTATGCACAAAAACACACCGTACAGCAATCAACAGGAACCCGGCCGAACATTTCGCATGGCCTGCCGAGCGCAGGACCATGAACTTGCACGGGAACTTCTGAACGCCCAGGGATATACCTTTACCCAAGAAAGTTTTTCTGACCTAGCTTTTGCTCTCACGAGCGAGCCACAGGCACTTGGGGGAAGTCTCGCCAACCGTTTTGGCCTAATTTACATTCAGGACCGCTCCAGCATGTTGCCGCCGCTTATGCTCAATCCAAAGCCGGGTGAAGCCGTCTTGGACATGTGCGCAAGTCCGGGCGGAAAAACAGGACTGCTGTCGCTGCTGGTTGGCCCAGAGGGATTTGTCATTGGCAATGAACCCAACCCTGCGCGACTGGAGACCTTACGCCGGAACCTGCATCGAAACAATGCCCTGAATTCTGCAACCTGCTCCTTTAATGGCGAAGAGATTCCGCTGGAGGATGAATCCTTCCAGTCGATTCTGCTTGATCCGCCCTGCTCTGGCTGGGGCACCGTCAATAAAAATCCTAATGTCATCGACATGTGGAGTGGCGATAAAACAGAGCCGCTGGAAAAATTGCAGCGGAAACTTCTGGAACGGGCAGCAGAGCTTTTGGTCCCCGGTGGACACGTTTTGTACTCCACCTGCACGACCAACCCCAGAGAAAACGAAGATCAGGTCGACTTTGCCATTCGCGAGCTTGGCCTCGAATTAGAGCCTCTGGAGCATCCTGCGGGCTTCACCGTAGACAAACCTACCCTTGCCCATCTTGAAGGCGTTCTGCGCGTTGGTGGAGGCCAGGAAGGCGGACAGGGATTCTTCCTTGCTCGCCTCAAAAAGCCCGGAACACCAGTTGCTCCAAAACGGCAGGACAAATTTTCACTTCCGGGAAAGCCTCTGACCAGAGCAGAAAAAGAACTCTGTACAGCCGCAGGCATTGATCTGGACGCCCTGCCCCCGGGAGAAATTTATAATTTCGGCGGCAAGCTGTTCTTCATCCACGAACAGGCCATGCGCATCATCCCTTCTGATATGCGCTGGCAGGGTGTGCCCATTGGGAAGTATAACGGGAAAAAAGTGAAGGCCGATGCGCGCCTGCGCTCCCTGCTCCCTTCAGTAGAAAGCGGTGCACCTTACGTGGACGTCGAGAGCGTCGAAACCATCGAAGCCCTTTTTTCTGGCCAGAGCATCCCTGCTCCAGCAAAAGGAAACTGGGCTGGGTTAGCGTTCAAGGGCAAAGCTCTTGCGAGACTCGTCGTTAAGGGAAGCCGGGCACTGTGGTCTGACAGATAAGTTTAAGTTTTTTCATTTTTCAAGCTGAGGATAAATCGAATGTATTCTGCATTCTTTTTGTCCTCTTTTTTTTTGGCCTGTCTTTTTCTGAACTCCGAATTGTCCCTGCTTCGATTTTCTTTTTTTCATTGGCTAAAAATTTTGAGCGTTCAGATTTTGGTTTTCAGTGAGCACGTCGTTTGGAATGTACACCTCTTCTCTTCTACTCTTCTTTTTATAAAGAATGTTGTGGTTGTTGTTGGCGTGTGCGGAATGTTCGTTTCTTAATTAAATACTTAAAATATATATAAAATTAAATGTTCATAACTGACGATTATTACGAGGCACTGTGAATTTACCGCTCCTTGGGTGGAGGCACTCTGTTCCAGATGTTCATAACTCGGTCCAAATGTTCGTAACTCTGTTCGGATTACGGGAAGCCTTGCCCTGTCTCACTTCTGAGCTTTTTTTGAGCCGTTTTTTTCTGGAATTGGAACATGCGATTTTGGGGCCTCGAAGCTGTGAACTTCTCAAATGTTCGTAACTTGTGCGTACAAAAAAAGCCCGCTTGCGCGGGCTTCTTTTTTACTTTTTATCCTCTCTGCGTGAACCTGCGTACAGGTCAAAAAGCAGCAGTCGGCATTCAATGGGACCATTGAACAGCGGGATCTTTCGTCGGGTTTTGAGACCAATGCATTTTGCGAGGTTTCGGTTGCCCGTAAAAATTGCCCCTGTATATCCCTTGCATTCACTTTTGAAAAAGTCGCCGATGGCTCGGTACACTTCTTCCAGTGCTTTTTCTTCGCCGAGGCGTTCGCCATATTCCGGGTTGAGGATGACAATCCCTTTCCCTTGTTCTTGTGGAATTTCTGTGGCGCGGAAGTCGCACACTGCAAAATCAACGACAGAGGACAGTGCAGCGTTTTTTGCATTATTTTGTGCGGCTTCGATTGCCTTCGGGTCTCGGTCGGTCGCAATAATTTGCCACTCTGGAGCCTTACGGCGCGACAGAGCATCATTACGCATCTCGGTCCATTCTGCTGGGTCATATCCCAGAACATGCATGAAACCAAAATTGTCGCGCAGCAGGCCCGGTGCTGTATGGCTTGCGATCAGCGCCGCTTCCAGCGCCAGTGTGCCACTGCCGCACATTGGGTTCACTACTGCGCCGTCTCCTGTATAGCCCGCAGCAAGAAGTGCTGCCGCTGCCAGCGTTTCACGCATTGGTGCCTTATGCGGCATGGTTCGGTAGCCTCGGTTCGACAGAGGAACGCCTGAGGTATCGAGAGAAATTCGTACGAGGTCATCCTGCCAGTGCAGGGCTACAACGGTTTGTGTTTTATCTGGGCCAGAGTTCGGCCGGGCACCGCGTTCTTTCAGTATGCGGTCAACAATCGCGTCTTTGGCTTTCAGGCCAGCAAAGCGTGTATTTTTTACAGCTGTCGTATTTGCCGTTGCAACGACTGACACGTAGCCGTGGGCGTCGATGAGAGTTTCCCACGGAATTCGGGCGACGCCCTGGTAGAGCTCGTCAGGGTCAGTGGCTCGGAATTCCGCAATTGTGAGCAGGACTCGGTGTGCCGTGCGGAGGTACAGGTTCAGCAGCATACAGTCGCTAAATGTGCCCTCTGTTTCCACTCCCGCGGCAGATTTTTTCAGGACATCGTAGCCCAGTTCATCCACTTCCTGTGCAAGGTAGTCCTCAACCGCTTTGGCGCAGGTAATATGGATACGCTGCTCTTTTTCTAAATCAAATATGTCCATTCTCTTCTTCCGGTTCCGGCTCGTGGATCAGTTCACACAATTCTTTCAGCGCCTGTTTTGGCTCTTTATGCTGGAATATATTTCGACCGACGCTCACACCAGAAATTCCGGTTTTCAGCGCCTGTTTCATCGTTCCAAGGAAATTTTTCCAGTTTGGCTGCATGGGGCCACCCATAACCAGTACCGGGATTGGCGAAAGCTGCACTGCGCGAGTAAATGAGCTGGCTGATCCTGAGTATGGAACGCACACAGCGTCTGCCCCCAGTTCTCCGCCAAGGCGGATACAGTGTCCAACAAGTGACGAGTCCAGTTCATTCACGATTTGTCCGCCTCGCGCTGAAATAGACGCGATCAGGGGTAATCCGAGTTGGTGGGCATTATCTACTGTTGCTGCAAATTCTTGCAGCATTTTTTCTTCAAGATCGTTGCCAATCGTCATTTGGAAGCTCACAGCGTCTGCTCCCAGTCGCAGCGCTTCCTCCGGCGTGCACACCAAACTTTGGTTATAGGTCGGGACTCCGTGTTTGGTCCCTGCGGTGAGTTGCACGATCAGCTGAGTCGACAAAGGAATGGACGCATTTAGCGTTCTCGCCAGTCCTTTATTTAGTATAACGCCTTGCACTGGCGTCTCGTTCAGCTCGCGTATCAGTTCCGGGTATGCCTCCAGGCCAGACAGCATTCCTTCACTCGCGCCGTGGTCTAGTGGCAGCAGTACCACTCGGCCCGATTTCGTTTCAAAAAGTCGGCGCGTACGCCTCGTCACTCCTCGCATTCTCGCTCTCTTTTGTTTCAGGTTGCCCTCCTTTCATAATTCCTCAGCATCAAAGGCGCAAGCTATCAGGGGGGGGGATGGGAGAGAAGGGAAAGAACCGGGGCCAGGCCCCGGACCCCGCGTAAGGGAATGATTCCCTTACGTATCCTCATCGAGTTTGAATTCCCTTCACGCTTCGCGTGAATGAAATTCAAACTTGGGTGAGAATGGCGTAAAGAGCTTCTT
>NZ_FUYA01000019.1 GCF_900167065.1 Desulfobaculum bizertense DSM 18034 | reverse complement strand
GCGTGCTTCCAGTTCAGCTTTCTTCCTTTCATATCTTCCATAGCGTTATCTCCTCGCGAACCAGTTCGGACGCCCGCCGGGTCTGGCCTGCTGTTGAAATGTCGGTTCCGGTCTGCGCTGCTCTTCCCTTTTGGCCCGTGGCATCCGCCTTTTCCAATTGCGGATATCCAGCTCATATGCCGCCACGAGCGCCATCACTTCGCAGTCCCAGAAATGGTTGTCTTTGTTATCCGGACACATCCAGCACAGCTTCTCATCATCGTAGTATTCAGCGGTCATTTCCCGCGCGTACTCGTCACTGATCCCGTTATAGAGGTGAAACGCCCCCGGATCTTCCGGCAGTATTTGCAACTTTGCCGCAAGATCGTTTTTGAAAAACGTCGTGTCGACTTTCCAGAGCACCAATCCGCCAGGTATCCGGAGTTTCGTCCCCGGGTAGAACTCCTGCGGCGAATACTGCACGGGCGTCGCCAGCGTGCGCTTGCCCTGATATGGAAAGACTTTTCCCCGATGCCGCGCACAAAACGAATAGACGTCCTTTGTGCGCGTTCCCATCGCGTCCTGAACGGCCAGCCGGACGCGGTATTCTTTTCCATCTGCATCGAGATACACGTTCTTGAAAAGCACCTGCTCCAGCGCCTCAAAGGTCGGAACACTGCCCGCCTGCACAAGCCAGCTCTCTTCCTCCCCGCCCCAGCCAAACGCCCGAATCACGTAGCGGAAATATCGGTGCTGCGTATCCACTCCAGCCACCAGCACTGCCGCCCTCGGCGTTCCATCTTTCAGGCAGCCCGGCACAATACCACGCGGCCGATCGTCGCAGAGTTCAAGGATTGCATCCTCCGAGCGCTGCACGTCATACGCCCGCCACGGTTCAGCCTTGTACTGGTTCATGAAGTCCTTGAGATCGTCCCTGTTTCCACTCTTTTTCCAGCGCAGGAACGCCGCCGCAATCTCCGACAGGGAAACAAAATACGAGAGCCACGAAGGAATATGGAAGCCGATCTTTGCAGGCCGGTTTGTCTTGAGGTGCGCAGAAAGCTCCAATCCTGTTCCACGCGCCCGCCACTGTCCGAGCCTCACGGCCTTGTCCCTGTCGTTATCGTCCCAGCACGCGCCGCAGGTCTCGCACTCATACCACGCGAGGCGCTTTGACAGAACAAGCTCTGGTTCCTGCTTAATCTCGTCCTCTTGCGGCCACTTGATGCGGTCAAAATTCATGAGCTGCCATGTGCCGCAATGCGGGCAGCGCACCCAAAAATCAAACTTGGCCTGCGCTTCTTCGCCAAATGCGCGCCAGATCGGGCCGCCCTCAATGGTTGGCGTGGAGATTTTCCAGATCTTGCGCTTGCGCCGCCATGTGGTGGTTCGCTTTTCCGCCAGTGACTCACTCGACGCCTCATTTTTCGGATTCTGATACTTGTCCAGTTCATCCAGCACCAAGTATCGAATCGGCTTGTTTCCAAGTCGCGAAACCGAGCCGGACCAGCCAAGGTAAATGGTCATGTGCGCGAGGTTCAGGCGAAGGCTGCTTGTGTCGT
This sequence comes from Desulfobaculum bizertense DSM 18034, assembly GCF_900167065.1. Classification (NCBI taxonomy): domain Bacteria; kingdom Pseudomonadati; phylum Thermodesulfobacteriota; class Desulfovibrionia; order Desulfovibrionales; family Desulfovibrionaceae; genus Desulfobaculum; species Desulfobaculum bizertense. The sequence continues at coordinate 6,691 of NZ_FUYA01000019.1, read as the reverse complement.
CGGCCTGCCCTGTCAAATAGGTCCGAAGGCGCGGGCTTGCCTCAAGCATCGGTGCGATTCGGTCCTGCGCATTTTCCTTGGCCGTGATGCGGTCTGGAAACACATACATTGCAGGACCGGGCGCACGGTCAATGGCGTAGGCCACGCAGTTATGAATCGCCTCGGAGCCGCCCGTCTGCGGCGTTTTGCAAATAATAATTGTCTCGACTGACGGGAAAAACGAAGCATCCATAATCCCCGTCATGTACGGCGTCACGTCGTTATGCCAACGCCCCGGAATGGACGACTGGTGCACCACGCGGTGGCGCTCTGCCCATTCACTCACGGGAATCGGTTTACGCCGTCGAAAGACCTTTCGCTCGCCCTGTGAAAACTGAAAAACATGCGTCTGCCCGGCCTGCCTAAGTACAGCCTCCCGAACGCTTTCAGGAAGCCAGCCCGGCAGTTTATCCACGCGTACCTGTCGCGTCTGCGATTTCATCCGAATACGTCACCTCAAATTCAAGAACGCTGGAATATTCGTTCAAAGCCTCATCGAGCATCGCCTCGAAGCGCTCCAAAAACTCCTGAGACTTGCGCGGATTACCGCCAACCAAATGAATAAGGTCCAGCACATTCATTTCCACTGCCTGCCGAATCCCGGAGCCAAGGACTACGCCCCGGCTCGCAAGCTCCAGCTCTAAATTTTCTCGCGGAATATACTTCCCACGCTCGACCTCTGCCCGGAACTGAATCCGCGAGGTCTCTTCCTCAAGCTTGTGAATCGTCGCAAGCTGCCGCCGTGCAGCCAATTCCTTGAGCTGCTCAGAGTCCTTTTTCGGCACGGCCATGACCGGCAAGCTTTCCGCATACGCCAGCACCTCGGATTCCGAAAAGGTCCCGTCTGGCTGCTTTCGCAAAAGGCCAGACTTGATATCCGCATAGAGCTTTGACTTTTTAACCTTGCGTCCCTCTTCCGAGAGAAACGCAAGCACGTCTTTCGTGCTTCCAAGTTGCGCTTTTCCACCGTGAGCCATTCGAGCCTCCAGCATGCGCGACACCTTCTCAAAAACTGAGACATTCTGCGGCGACGGATCTTCTCGCATTTGCCGTTTTGCCTCTTCTTTTGCCTTCAAAAGCGTGGGCCAATCAGTCTCGGCACTGCGTTCCAAAAGCTGTTCTAGAGCCTGCTTATCCATTGGCAGCCTCCAGCATGGCAAAACGTTCTCCTGTGGACTGGAGCACTGCGTCTTTTCCCGTGTGCTCCTGCCACCGCCGAATAATGACGTCCGCAAACTTTGTGTCGAGTTCAATAGTCCGACATGCGCGGCGCGTCCGTTCACAGGCAATCAGGGTTGTCCCGGAGCCTCCAAAAGGATCGAGAACAACCTCGCCCTTTCGGCTGCTGTTTTTCAAAAACCGTTCGACCAAGGCCACCGGCTTCATGGTCGGATGCAATTCCGAACGCTGGGGCTTGTCTTCAAAAACAAGCGAGCTTTCGAGATCCTGCACTTCCAGATTCTGTCCAGAAATATGCAACGCCCTGTCATTGAGGAACAGCGAAACAGTCCCGTCCGGGGCCACTTTGACAGCGCCTAGCTCGGAAAGCTCCTGCACGCTGCGACGCTTCCGGCCACCAAGCCAAGAATGCGCTGCACCGGGCTTCCAGCCGTACAAAATCGGCTCGTGCTGGCACTGATAATCAGCGCGCCCCAGCACAAACACATTCTTGCGCCAGATAAGGCAGTTGGAAAAACGAAAGCCCGCTTTCCGAAATGCCTCGCGGAAGTTCACGCCCTCACTGTCTGCATGGGCAACATAGGCTGCCCCGCCCTTTTTCATGGCGCCGAACATCCCGGCAAAGGCTCGTTCCAAAAACTCACGAAACGCAGAATCTGACATGCTATCGTTTTTGATTTTCCCGGCCGTGCCCTCGTAATCAACGTTATATGGCGGGTCGGTCCAAATCATATCGGCCTCGCGCCCCTGCATAAGCTGCTCGTAGCTCTCCGCTTTGGTGGAATCCCCACAAAAGAGAAAATGCTCGCCAAGCCGCCACAAATCGCCGGGCTTCACAACAGGCTCCGCCTGCGTTTCCGGGACAGCGTCCCCCTGCTCCTGCGATTCTGGCTCTATGCTCTGCAAGAGGTCTTCGACCTCGGAAAGTTCAAGCCCTGTCAGCTCCAGATTGAAATCTGCATCCCACAAATCTCGGAGTTCCTGCGCCAGCACCTCATCGTCCCACGTGGACCATGCAACGGAACTGTTCGCCAGAATTCGAAACGCCCGCACCTGCTCTTCACTCATTCCTTCAGCCGGAATCACCGGCACGCTCTCAAGGCCCATTTTCTGGGCAGCCTTCAGGCGAAGATCACCGTCGATCACTTCCCCGTCTGGCCGCGCCAAAATCGGCACCCGAAAGCCGAATTCCTGAATGCAGGCAATCATGCGTTCAATGTTCTTGTCGTTCTTCCTGAGTTGCCGTGTATACGAACGCAGCCGCGCAACGGGCCACGCCTCAATTGTCAACTTTTCCAATCAAACAAATCCTGTTATGCCCCCAGTATTGCTTCGCCACTCGCGAATCAAAAGGAGGGTTGAGGTTCGCCTTGACTGGATACAGACCTATCCGGTCGCCATGCGGAAATGGTACTTCTTCATGGCAACCCTCACTTACCTAGCCACGCCGTCTTTGCGCAGGCTGCACCTGCTCGCACGGAATATAGCGACACGTCTCCGCAAAGCGCGGGCCTTTTCCAATGGGAATGCGCCAGACCTCGCCAGCGTCCAGAATGGGCGGAGCCATGACGCGGTACAGTTCTGATTCATAGCCTGCGTTTTTCCCCTCGCCTTCCAGCACATATTCGCCTTTCACAGTCACGATCTCGCCCACGCGGAACTCCGGTGGAGTCAGATCCGCCGATACCGCCCGGCCAAGCCCAAGGCGTTCAGCCAACCTCTCGCACACACGCTCAAGCGCTTTGCGCACGGTCACCTCGGCCTTGCGATCGCCGCCAAAAGGCACCCACGCCTCGCCTTCTTTCAGACGATAGCGCCCGGCATCCCCGTAAAAACGGAACTTCGTGGGCTTTTGGTCTGGAAACTGGAGTGAAAGAGTCGCTACTTTTTGCACTGTTTTTCACCTCAATTTTTGCAGTATTTCAAAATATTCTCGGCGCTGACCCGATTCACGGGCAAAGCCTCCATCCATTCCATGATTTCCGGCTCCCAGAAACGATCTGCAAGGCGTCTGAACTCGTTCCAGTGTGCCTGCGCCCATTTGTCATCAAAAATCAGCTCTGCGCCGCTTTCTCCGCTCAGCTCCATTGAAATGGGCTTGCCGGTCAGCTCACGCTGAAAATCAATGACAGCCTGCGGAATCTTCGCCGGAGCTTCTGCCCGCTTTTCTTTCTTGGATGCGGCCACCAGAAACGCAGGCGTAAGTCCCGCCCGAATCCACTCCCGGAGCTGCACACCCTCGGCCACAGCTTCGCCCGGATCTTTGCCAACTGGCACGGGCCAGCGCTTGGCCTGCGGATAGGTTTTCTGCCACCAGCCACGAATCCGCTTTTTCATTTCTTCGCTCTTCGCGGCCTTCGGATCTGCGTCCTCGTCCTGTGCAGGCTCAAAATCCAAGGCATTCAGGATGCACAGGCTTTTCTGAAAAACCTTGTGCCCAAACTCGTCGGGCTTGGTGCTGATTGAGCCAAGCCCCACCGCGCCAATTGTGAAGCCTGTCGCGGCAGCGCAGGCAATGGCATCAAGCTCAGCCTCGACCACCACAAACGCCTTTGCGTCCTCGTGCAAAATCATGGGACCCATTCCAGAACCCGGCAGCACGTAATATTTAGGGCCAAACTCACGCGGCGCAGCCCTGCGGATGCGAACACGGTACAGCAGGCCATCGCGAAAAGTTGGAATCACAAGCCCGCGAGGAATCCAAAGCTTTTTAGGTTTGCCATTGTCCTTGAACTCCTCAGGCAGGCCCCACGCCGTCCTGTCGCGGTAACAGTCCCGGCCCTGCTCGCCGGGGTTCCAGCCAAGGCGAAAGGCTTTTACGGCCTCCAAGCCGATGCCCCGCGCTGCCAGCATATCCAAGGCCGAAGGCGTCTGGAGCAATTTACGATGCGCCCACGTAACGAGCGCATTGGATTTGCAACGCCACATTTCCTTAGGCGACTCCATACGACGCGGGACAAAAGCCTGCGGCTTCGGCGCAGCGCCCGGAGCCTTGGGACTCGTTGGCCGGGAACTCATAGCGGCAGCGTCCTTGAAGCTCATGCCTCGAAATTCTCGCAGGTACTGGATGAGGTCGCCGCCCTGCCCGCAGATCCGGCACCACCAGCTCCCCTCGCCGCCATTTTGTTCAGGCCAGATAAGGAAACGATCTTTTCCGCCACAGCCCGGACATGGGCCGTGATATTCTCCGCCCTTTCGCGTGGACACTTTGCGCCCGGTACAGCCGTCCTCTTCGGCAAGCTTCAAAACGTTCATTTTCCCTCTTCCTTCCTATGGTCCTACAAGGTCCTGCCTATGGTCCTGTTATGGTCCTACTCTTAAACATTTCTTTTTCTTTACTTTTATTCTCTTTTAGGACCTTAGGACCATAAAATAAGAAAATAGAAAGAATATAAAAGAGAGTTTTATAGACCGAATCCCCGAATAAAAGGTCCTATGGTCCTATTGGACGCACTAGTCCCCGGAAACATTAACTTTTCGACTAGGACCTTTAGGTCCTGCTATGGTCCTGCCCGACTCCTAAGGTCCTAGTCGTCAGACTTCCCAAAGAGTCCCATTTCAGATTTAAAATCTGGACTGAGAAGCACGCCGTAATACCAGTTCTTCCCGCCAACCTTGCGCTTTGGGAACTTCTCCTGCGCGAGCTTTCCGAACTTGCGCTGGGGGAAATTCTTTTTCTTGCTGATGTTCTGCCCGTACCACTTCACAAAGGCGTCATAAAATTCCGTGGCATTCACGCGGGTCGTGGGGTCTTTTTCATCCGGCTCCACCGTGAGACAGCATTCATCAATAAAGATAGAAAGCAGATCCTCATCGCGGCGGTATTCATCCGTAGCCGCCAAAACCTTGGGCGGTGGATTTACACCATCTTGCTGCCATTCAAGACAGCCGCGAACCAGCCACGCCAAAATGCCGGGCAGTTCCTGCCGAAGCTTGTCTTTCAGGTTCGGATCACGGGGCAATTCATTCGGCTTCTGCGGTTCGCCCTTCACAAAACGTCTCTCGAAAAAAACGACTTGAAGGCGATCCCAAAAGGCAAAATCCGAAGAAGGTGCGTGTGGCTTATGGTTCGTCAAAAGGAAAAGCGTATGAGTCGGGGGAAACGTGATAGGCCGCTTGTCATTAGGCCAACGGCCAACAAGATGATCGCCCCCTGAATACCACTTGCAGCGAGAAGCCGAAAAACGCCGTCCTTCATCAGTTTCCGAAGCAAAAACGGCACGAAGCCCACGCAGGGACATGACCGAAGGACTTGGAGCATCCGCAGAACGCTGCATCCCTTGATCGAGCAGCATCTCCGAAGGAATCGGCCCAACGAGCGAACCTAATACTTCGGAAACCATTTCAACCAAGACAGTCTTTCCGTTTCGCCCATCCCCAAAGAACATTGGCAAAATGTGCTCTTTGTCGCCGCCGCGCAGCGTAGAGCCAAAGAGCCGCCGCAGGTAGTCGACCATTTCCGCGTCATCGCTCATGATCTCAAGCAAAAATTTTTCCCAGTTCGGGGCCGGACAATCTATTCCTTCCCATCTCACTGTCGATGCCTTCAAAATAAAGTCTTCCGGCTTGCCGTCCCGAAACTCCCCTGTTTGCAAATCAATCACGCCATTTTTGCAGGCCAGAAGCCATTGCTCTTGGTCGATTTCATCGCCCTTAATCGCAAGCGGGTCCTCCTGAATCTGCGCAAATTCCAGACAGGCTTCAGGGCCACCTTTTCGACGAAGCCGCCGCACCCGGTTCATAATCGTTTTCTGTTGGGATTCGTACATCTTGGCAATCTCTTCATTCCCATCTCTCATTGCTTCAGAAGCTTGGACGCCCACTTTTTGAGCTTCCTTCAAAAGCACTGAAACGACATCCGCAACTCGTGTTTTGGAACGTTCCATCGTGTCGAGCTGCCAGTGCACACCGTTAAATTCCATCCATTCGCGGGACTGGCGATTAAACACAAAGCGCCCACGCTGAATCTTGGCGTAAAGCTCACCTAACCCAACGTCCTCGGCCATCACGCATTCCATGACATTCAAATTCCGAGGAGCCGTGTTCTTTCGTGTCCCCTGCTCGGCCTTGGCTCTGGCCTCGACCATTTCCCGAATTTCCGAGAGCTGCATAACGTTGTCGCCGTCCTCGCAGAGGCTGAATCCTGCAAGGCTCTGATTCTCCTGAGTGCTCATTTTTTGACCTCCCAAATGAGTGACACGAATCTCTAAAAAGTGGTGCTAATGTGGTGCAGCACCTGAATTTTTCCATTTTTCCACGTCATTTTTTCCGTGCCCCTTGCGCAAAACCTGAGCTGTTTGACACCCGTACAAAATGAAGGCTGGGAAGGACCCGTGAGACCTTCAGCATGCACATCTGGCGATTCAGGCTCTTTGGATTTTTGGTCGGCACTCTTCCTGTGGGGGGATCGGGGGGCTAACCTGACCCAGTGCCGGGAAAAAAGACGAAAATAAAAGCATCTACCGCTTGAGTT
>NZ_FUYA01000018.1 GCF_900167065.1 Desulfobaculum bizertense DSM 18034 | reverse complement strand
GGACCCCGCGTAAGGGAATGATTCCCTTACGTATCCTCATCGAGTTTAAAAGCCGTTCAAGCTTCGCTTGGACGGCTTTTAAACTTGTTGGGGCTGCCTAAAGGGCTTCTTTCTCTTTCCCGTGCGTTGCCACCATTTTCTTTTTGAACGCTCGCGTTCAGAAAGAAAGGGTTGAGGCGCAAAGAAAAAGAACACACGCTTAGTTAATTAGGCCGAAAAAAAGGGGACCGAAATGGAGAGGAGAGCGTAGCTCTCATCACATTTCGGTCCCCTTTTATTTCGGGCGAAATCGGGATTCCCAAGGGCCTCGTCCTTGGGCGGGGTCAAGGGGCAGCGCCCCTTGCAGGGCTTGGGGCAGCGCCCCAATACAAAACAAGCCCCACCACCCGGCGCCCCTTGCAGAGCACGAGACGGAGTCTCGCTACTGTGTTCTATTTCTGTTTTTTTGAGTCCATAATCTGCTGAGCTTTTTCGATAACTTCCTGGGCGTTAAGACCGTCGAGTTCTTTGTAGAGCATGGTTTCGCTTGGCATTTTCCCATCGAGTGCGCCCTGAAAGACTTTACCGAAGTCGATAGAGCTGAAGGCGACGATCTTGAGTGCCTTGGAGAATTCAGCGCGCTGATCGGCGTCGAGGGTTTCCATGATGGCGTCGGTAGACTTCTCAAAGTTTTCTTTTGAAGAGCCATCAATTGTGGGACCGCCGAAACAGCCGACGAGGGCGAGAGTGCAAAGCAGTGCTGCGAGAAGTTTTTTCAAAATATACTCCTTGGTGCGTGGAAAATATGAAGCGAAAGCCTTGAGTGAAGAGGGCTTTCGCTAGGGTGAGCTATTGTGTTCTGCTGGGGAAAGAAATGTCAATGAGAGAGAGGAATGGAAAAAAAATCTCTCACGGAGACAAAAAAATGATGCGATCAGAAAAAGGGAAAGAGGGCCGTTGAGTCAGAACGACTCAAGAGGGGGGAAAGGTGTATCACTCCGTCATTGTCGGGAGGATGCGAGTGAAGGGGGGATTTTTCCTGTAAAGTTTGGTGGCGATAAAAATGTGTCGTATCAACCCTGCGTAGGGAAGTAGTAAAAATATAACTATATGATTTAAATGGTTTTATTTTACGGCATGAACTTTGCGATAGAAAAAATATGTGGGAATAAATCTATCAGGAGGACGCTGTATGCTTGGTTGGGAAGAAAAGGTCGACATTACGCGTATCTTTAAGCTTCAACCAGCACGCCCAACAACGTTTTTTGGTGTGGGAGCCATAAACGAAATTGGAGCAATACTGAAAGAGCTGCGAGCCGAGGGGATAAGACGCTTTTTGGTTGTGACGGACCCGATAGCGTATACGGCATCAGGCGCGTGGGATGCGGCGAAAGACGCACTGGAACGCGAGGCGGAACACTTTGAGCTGTATGATAAGGTTCGGCCAAATCCAACGTACGTGAACTGCGAAGAAGCAGCGAAAAAGGCAGAAGAGAGCGGGGCGCAGTGCCTGCTGGCCATCGGCGGTGGGAGTTCGATGGATACGGCAAAGACTGCGGCTGTCCTTCTGAAGCACCCGGGCAAAAGGGCTGTAGAATTCTATGAACAAGGGGAGACAATTCAGGGGGCACTGCCAATCATCGCAGTGAACACTTCTCACGGGACGGGAAGTGAAACCGATGCATTTGCTGTGGCCCAGTCTGATGGTGAAGATAAACCCTGCCTGTGCTCGCCTTACCTCTACCCACGTTATACGATTGAGGATCCGGCTCTGACACGGAGTATGCCGCTGAAACAGACGATTTCAACGAGTATTGATGCGTTGAATCATGCTGTTGAGGCGGCCACGACAACAACGACAAACCCGTACTCTATTGGATTGGCAAAAGATGCGGTGCGACTCGTGGCAAAATATTTGCCCAAGGCTGTTGTTGAGCCTTCAAACCTGACTGCTCGCTACTGGCTTATGTACGCTTCGGCTATTGCGGGTATCTCATTTGATATTGGACTCCTTCATATTACGCATACGATGGAACACGCGATGAGCGCTGTGAATTCCAAGGTCACCCACGGGGATGGGCTGGGGATTCTGATGCCTGCGGTGATTCGGGAGATTTACCATGCGACGCCTGAGGTCTTGGCGGACATCCTGTCTCCTGTTGTTCCTGGTCTGCGGGGCGTTCCGGGGGAGGCAGAGCTTGCCTCGGAGCAGCTCAAAAAGTGGCTGAATAGCGTTGGACAAAGCACAAGTATGAACGGGTATTTCACCGATGCTGATGTTCCAGAACTTGTGCGCATGACAATGGGGTCTTCTCTGGGGCAGGTTTTGCTCCCTGTGGCCCCGATCCGGGTCGATGAAAAGGTCATCGAGCGGATTTTCAGGAATTCATTTTAGAGAGATTTCTCGTACTCACTCGAGGGGGGTGGCTCAAGCGGGACAACGAGCCACCTCCCGCCTCTTACTTACAGGCAGCAGAAGCTTCGCGAAGCGGCGTCCTCCACCGCATTCCGGAGCTTCTGCGTGTTTTGGGTGAAGAATTTGGGAAAATAAATCCAAAAGGTTTACAATTCTTTCTATTCCGAATATATTCGCGACCCATTCAAGTGCGGAGGGGTGGCAGAGCCCGGTTTATTGCGACGGTCTTGAAAACCGTTGTGGGTTAACGCTCACCGGGGGTTCGAATCCCTCCCCCTCCGCCATTTTTTTTAGATGCCTCCATGCTGTGGAGTCAGACTAAAATAAAAAAAGCTCCCGAAACAGTTTGCTGTTTCGGGAGCTTTTTTGTGTTGGATCTCTGAAAAAAGAGAAGGATGGGGCGGCCCTTTTTCCGCTTACGACTCAAGGCCGCCCCTGTTTGTCATGAGCGGAGAGCGCTGGAAACCAAGGGGCTAGAAATGGCTGCCAATGCGCTCTCCTCAGGACAAATTGTTTCTGGCTAGACGGTGTGGGACCATTGAGAAGAAGGAATGACGCCGTTCGTTGTCTGCCAGACACAGGAGTACTGTGGATGCTGTTTGAGGTAGGCAGCTCCGCGCTCTGTGCCCATTGCAAAGAGTGCAGTTGCCAAAGAGTCGGCCTCGGCACAGCTCGGCGCTGCAGCTGTCACGCTTATCAGGCTGGAGCACGTATTGAGCTGGCCGGGCACGAGGTGGGCATAGCCCTTGGTGGCGAGGCTTTCGTAGTTGCCAGAAGTGGCAATGGCACCAGAACGGAGAGGGAGGACCATACTGTTGCGAGCAGGATTATTTCCGTCCTGAATGCCGATGGTCCAGCTCTTGCCTGCTGAACCGACTCGGATGTCGCCACCTGCATTGATGAGGTAGTCTGTGATGCCGCGACGCTCCAGACGTGCAGTTGCTAGGTCGACGATGTGACCTTTGGCGATACCATCCAGTGAAAGCCCCATGCCAGAATGTGAAAGGCGAATGTGATTGCCCTGAACAGCGACGGCTCGGGGATCAGTCACAGTTCGCAGCTCTGCCTGTATGGATTTGGGCAAAGCAGAAACAGAAGCTGCTCCGGATGCATTGAGTGCGTCAAGAACGGGCACAATGGCGGGATTGAAACCACCCTGTGTTTGCGTTGCAAGCTTGAGAGATTTACCAAGCAGGCCAAGAAGCGGAGCCGGTGCATTGCGTAAGCTTCCCTGCGCATTCAGCACGCCAAGCGGACTTGAGGCTGAATGTCGGGTGAAGAGTGCTTCGCCATCTTTGACCTGCTGGAAGGCGTCAGCCAGAGCCTCTTCCAAAAGAGAGGCACTCTGATTGCGCGCAGAGATGGTCACAAACGTGCCCATCATGAGCTGAGTCTGGGTTGTTTCAGGCAGCGTGCAGGCTTTGCTCAGGAGAGGGAGACCAAAACCGGCACCTGCCCCGATGACACCAAGCGAATAAAGGAACTGTCGTCTGCTAACCATTGACATCTGTGTGCTCCAAAATCTTGTCTACGTTGAACACTTTGGGCTTCTTCTTGTCTTTGCTTGGGGCGTCGAGGCTTCGTACGTAACGTACGGATTCGATGTCTCGTGCCATGCTGGCTTTGATGTGAGTCACCAGCTCATAGCCGCAAAGATTAATGAAAATGAGAAAGAGACAGAGGGTAAAGAGTGTTCTAAATCTCATGATTCTTCCTTTTTTTCTTGGAGCCTGTGAGCCATCTTCGCATGAAAGCAAAGTAGTCAAAGAGAGGTCCAGCAGGGCAGAGCAGCGTGCACCATGGCCGCTTTACCACAAGCGATGCGACGATGATGATGACAGCAAGAGCAAAAAGAGCCGTGGAGCCAATAAAAGAAAATGCGATGCCAAAGGGTTCGTATCCGGCGTCAAATGGACTTCTGAAATACAGCGCAACGCTGAGACCCACGAGAGCAAATCCGCGGGCAATCCATTTCATCCATTCTGTTTTCTTGGGCGGAGAGCACTTTGTGATGCGTCCAAGTCCTTCCTGAATGCCGCCAAAGGGGCAAATCATTGTGCAGTAGAGGTTCTTTTTTGAAAGAAAGAACACTGTGCCTGCAAAGAGGAGGCAGATCATGGATGTGTATGAGGCCAGACCACCGGTCCACAGCCCGGAAAGGAGCAGGGCAATTGTGGAAAGCGACGGCTGAGATGCCCACATGAAGCCGAGAAGAACTGTGGAAACAGCCAGAAGGCAGAGGCGGGCGTAAATTTTGTTCCAGCGAAATGCTTTGCTGGAGATGAAAAAGGCCAAAGCAAAAAGACACAGGCTGAGACCTGCTTTTGCCCATTCTTTGGGAGAAAGCGTGATGCCTTCGTGGCTTACAGCTTCGCCGCGGATGTAGGATGTGGCTTTGTGCACGCCTTTGATGATGGCGGTTGAAGACAGGGTCGCGCCAGAAACCGTATCAACCTGTGGCAGGCTCTTTTCTTTGGCTCCTAAAAAGGCGTCCAGAACACCGTCACCCAGCACACGGTCGATATATGTTGAGGTATCTGTCGACTGGACAAGAGCGACGCGCTCTATGATTTCATCCTTGTTGACGACAACAGCAACCTGCAAAATTCCGCCGTAGCTGGGGTGCCCTGCGAGGCCGATGTAGAGTTTGTCGGAAGCGTCGCCTTTGCGATTCCCTTCATACACTGAGTCACTGACCTGCCGAACATTTTCTATCTCCGAAGAAATATTCTTAATGCGTAGCAGACTGGCGTCTTGGACTCGCATTCCACCTGCAACCCAGGCTGCGGCAAGTATCAGAATCGTGGCGACTGCCAGTATTTTTTCAAGAGATTGTTTGGACAAGCTATTTCTCCCCAAAGGGGTGGCAGCGGTCCAAAAAAAATGAACCGCTGCCTGGTAGTTAGGAGGGCTAGGCGTCAGTCGACTTTTTCATGACGAAAAGTCGGAACGCGATAGCAAGACAAATAACAACGGGAATGCCGAGGACGCCGATAAAGTACCAGCATGCAATAGACTCGTATTCACCCATAAGCGTGGTTCCGCCTGCGACAACTGTGCAGAGGGAAACAAAGCCAGCGTAAAAAAGCGCGACCTGCCACCAGACGACTTTGCGACCGTAGTGTTTCAGCCACTCAACAAATCCCAAGACGACCAAGACCTGCAATGCGCCCATGACCATCCAGAAGATGTAGTTGAGCATAGTAGTTCCGGGGAACATAAATTTTCTCCTTATTCGTTAGTGCAAACAGCCCACTATTCCATTCCGTGGTACTTCCAGTCCTTTTCGATATCGAGGAAGTTTTCTGCACGCAGCCACCACGGCGGATTGTGGTAGTTTGCCTCTTTGCCGCCGTCCCAGTCGGAACGGTAATCTTCGGCTTCATTGAATTTGAAGAAGTTTTTCTGCATGGCCAGCAGTCCTGTGGAGAACAGACCTGTTGGGTCACGAGGCTCGACTTCACGAGAAATGGTATGAACCCAGGTGTTCTTTCTGGAGTAGGGGCAGACACCAACGCAGACTCGGCAACCAAGGCCGTCCTGTGTCGTGCCGCCAGCCCACATGGAGTAGCATTTCTCTTCGTTGAGCTTCCAGCGCCTGAAACCACGGACAACAGTCTGGGGACGGTCGTCGTGTGTGATTGCACCGGAGGGGCAGCTGTCTGCGCAGATTTTACACTTGAGGCAGAAGTCAGCCATTTTTACGTCAATGGGTCTGTCGTATTCAAACTCAATGTTTGTGATGACTGCTGCGGGCCGGAAGTTTGCACCAAGCTCCGGAACCATGACCAGACCAGCGCGGCTGTACTGACCAAGGCCAGCGAGCTGAACGTAAGGGCTCATCATGATTTCGTAGTTGTGACCGGGGAACTCTGCGCGAGCCGGATAGCCCAGTTCTTTCAGGAATTGTTCCATGAGGCCTGCTGCACAGCGGGAGCGGAAATACGCGTCAAAAGACGTGGAATATCCAATTGCGGAATAGGTGCCGTCCCAGTTCATGGGCACACCAAACACAATGATGGATTTCCAGTGTTCTGGAACGCGATCCCCCCATTCACGGCCTTCCTGAGGCATACCGCGCATGAGGTTTTTGAACATGAAGCGCGGGTCAAATTTGGCAATGCCAACGAGGGACATGCCAAACTGGTGAGCCATGCGCTTGATGAGCTTGGACGCATGGGCAGGGGACTTGAATTTCATCGGCTCTTTGCGGGAGATGCCTCGGAAATCCCAGTCTTCTGGCGGAACGGGCTTGCCCGTGCGTTTGTATTCGTCAGCAGGATCTGCTGGCACGCGGTTGGTGCCATCAGGGAATTCCATGCCACCCTTTGCAAATGCCATGTTGTAGGCACCAGCAAGAGCATAGCGCTTGTTGCCGTGCTCTTTCCATGCCTGACTGCGGCGGACGTTACGCTGCAAGGAGTTCAGCATAATTTCGAGATCGCCAGGGCGTGCACGGTAGTGGTCTCCCACCGGTCCAGGCAGTTTTTCAACGCCCATGTCCGGGGTCCACTCACCTCTTTTAATGATGTTGACCAGCTCATGCATGCGTTTGAAAAGGAAGTCAGTCCAGTTCGGGCGCTCGACTTTGGCCACAGGGGTCATCATAACCGGAACATCGCAGCGGAATGGTTCGCGGTTAAAGAACTGGTCGCCGCCCTGATAGGTGCGGTTGTAGCCAGTGTATGCGTCGTCAGCCCGGCCGATGGCGAAACCAGCAGAACCCGCGCCAGCAACGGTCGCGACTGCGGCGGCAGCACCACCAAATTTTAGGAAATTGCGACGGTTGAAGCCCTTTTTCTCGGTGCCTGGAGCTTCTCCTTCACTCTGATCCACTTTTTCGGTCTCCGGTCCTTCCGTGCCGGAGATGCGATTTTTTGGATCATTAATGATGTCCAATGCATCTTGTTCTTTAGGCATCAGATGCCTCCTCTTTTGTTGACCGCGCAGGATTTTCTGCCGCATCGTCGTGTGTGGAAATGCGGTCAAAAGCGCGTTTCAGTTCGGGAATGACGTCGAGGACCGTGTCAATGTATCGGGAGACGTCGTTTGGATACTGCTTGGTCAGTTCTTTGGCCCGCATGACAAGAAAATCGCGTGCGTCGAAGTCCATGTCAGCAAGTTGCAGGTGGCACAGTGCGGCGGATTCGATCTCTCCAATCTCGATCAACGCATCGCCTTTGATCTGGAAAGCAAGGTATTCTGAACCCTTGCCAGACAAAATAAGGGCATCACACTGGTCAATACACTCTTCGAACTGCCAGGTTTCAAATAGGCAGATTGCAATACCGCGCTGGGATTCCCGATGGTCTGGGGTAATCTCTGCGGCCTTGCGGAAATATGGCAAAGCATCTTCAAAGCGTTTTTGGGAAAGCAGGGTTTCGCCGGACCAGAAATTGGGTCCCATCGCTTCTGGCGCTGCGCTTGCGCTATACATAAAGTAGGGCAGCGCTTCGTCAGGCTTGTCACTCATGGCGAGGCAGAGGCCCGCGTGGAATCGCGCGCCAATGTGTTCTGGCTCTTTTTCGAGGATTTCACGGAAGAGATTGAGGCCCTGCGTATATTTCTGGGCATAAAGGGCGATGTTTCCGAGGTTGAATCGCGGATTTATTGCGTCGGGATCGTGCTCGATGGCCGCAATAAATGCCTTTTCAGCTTCGAGAGCTTCGTCGAGCTGGAGGTGGGCGAGGCCCAGCTCGTTGTATGCTTTTGCATGGAGGTTTGACGGAACACGACCAGAGGCCAGTGCACCGATCAGGTATTCAGCCAGTGAGCGGTATTCTCGCTGGTCTTTCAGCGAACAGATTTTGTCTCTGAGGCTGTTTTCGTCGATAGGCAGGTTGCTCGTACTCATGGTGTCACTCCTTGGCTCTTGTTAACCAAGAATTGTGCCATGATTCATAATTGAGTAAAATCAGGTACTTGAAGCTTTATGTCGTGTGTAATTTTTAACGAGGTGTGAAATACAACTAGTAATTACTGAATAGAGCGAAAGATTGTCTTATTTCGTGGGTCGTGCTAGCCGAAAGCTCAGGAGAAGAACATGACTCATTCGCTTGAAGACAATATGGATTTCCTCACCGAGGCCATGACCCGGCTCAACGGGAGCCTCGATATGAAGGAATCACTTGTTCATACTTTTGATTTTCTTGAGAAGCATTTTCCCATTGATGCTATATCCTTGCATCAGTATTCCAATGATCTCAAGAGTCTGAATTTGCTGTTTTTAGTTCAGTCTGGGCGTTTCGATTTTGTCGAAATGTCTGTCCCCTTGTCTGAAACAGACGCCCGGTCGCTTTTTCTGCACAACGCAGGGGTAAGTGGCGTTATCAACACGCCAAACAACAGGAAAGAGTCTGTCGCAAGTCTGCACAGCAATGCCTTACGTTCTCTGGTCCCCTTTAAAGAGCGGGGATATCTTGTCTGCATTCTGCGTTCCGAAGAAAAGATTCTTGGGCATCTTTGTCTCATGGGGAAGCATTTAGGCTGTTTCACTCGAGAGCATGAGCAAAAGTTTGAGCTTCTTCTCACTCCCTTTGCCTTAGCGATGTCCAATCTTTTGCAGTACAAGCGGACTCTGGAGTTTCAGAGCAAGTTACGCGAGGAGCGCGACGAGCTGGAAAAAAATCTCGAGAGTCTTCGAGGACGTCATGTCATTGGGGAGCGCGGTGGTCTCAAGTCCACGATGGATGTCGTTCGGCAGTTGGAAGACCGCGAGCTTCCCGCGTTAATTTTAGGGGAAACTGGCGTTGGCAAGGAGTTGATTGCCGATGCGATTCAGGCCATATCTCCCCGTCAGAACAAGCCATTTATCAAAGTGAACTGTGGTGCAATTCCAGAATCCTTGGTCGACAGTGAACTTTTTGGCTACGAAAAAGGCGCATTTACAGGTGCCTCTGTTTCTCGCCCAGGGCGTTTTGAGCAGGCGAATGGTGGAACGCTTTTTCTCGATGAAATTGGAGAGCTTCCGCTCAAGGCCCAGGTTCGTCTCCTTCGTGTGCTCCAGAACAACGAAGTCGAGCGCATTGGCAGCACCAAGACTATCGACATTGATGTGCGTGTCATTGCTGCCACGAACCGGAATCTTGAGCTGATGATGCAGAAAGGCGATTTTCGCGAGGATCTCTATTATCGCCTCTATGTGTTCCCCATTCATGTCCCGCCGCTTCGAGAACGCACTCAGGATATTCCTGCCCTGATTTACTCCTTCATGAAGCGCGTTTGTGATGAGCTTGGGCTTGATGGATTGCCGCAGCTCCCCAGCAAGACGGTAGATCGTCTCCTCAAGTATTCTTGGCCCGGAAATGTGCGCGAGCTTGAGAATCTTGTGAAGCGTGGCATTACGCTTTCACCTCAAGGTCCCCTCTATCTTGAAGAGCTTCTTCCTCAGGATGAAGGCTGGTACATCGCGCCCGAAGAGAGTCAGAGTTATTTCGAGAAAACCATTGATGCCCGTGTCGAAGCTGTTCTTGAGCAGCATCTTCCCAAGCTTCATCTGGCTTCGAAGTTAGGACTTTCTTCTTTTGAGCATGAAGGGGCACCAGATGATAACTCTTTCTCTTCTTCCGCTCTTCCGCCCGTTATAAAACCCTTGGATGACACGATTCGTGAGGCTATTCAGGCCGCACTCGTTCAAGCTCAAGGGAAAATTAGCGGTGCGGGCGGCGCCGCCGAGCTTCTTCAGCTCAATCCGAACACCCTGCGAAGCAAAATGAGAAAAATGGGAATTCGTGCTCATTAAGTGAGTGGGGAAAATTGGGGACCTGTCCAGCACGAAGTGCTGGATGGGTGGGTGGGAAGAAGACCGGGGCCAGCCCCAGCGCGGTAGTGCTGGATGGGCGGGTGGGAAGAAAACCGGGGCCAGCCCCGGACCCCGCGTAAGGGAATGATTCCCTTACGTATCCTCATCGAGTTTGAATTTGGTTCACGCTTCGCGTGAACCAAATTCAAACTTGGGTGAGAAAACGAAAAGAGCCTCTTTCTCTTTCCCGTGAGTTGCCACCATTCCTTTTGAACGCCTTTCGGCGTTCAAAAGGAATAAGTGCGGTCTGGAAAAGGCAGAAGAACACGCGTTCGGGAAATGCCCACTAGGCCGAAAAAAAGGGGACCGAAATGGAGGGGAGAGCATAGCTCTCATCACATTTCGGTCCCTTTTTATTTCGGGCGAAATCGGGATTCCCAAGGGCCTCGTCCTTGGGCGGGGTCAAGGGGCGGCGCCCCTTGCAGGGGTTGGGGCAGCGCCCCAATAAAACTGCGCCCTTGCAGAGCACGAGACGGCGTCTCGTAACCAAAAAAAAAGCCCTGTATCGTTGCCGATACAGGGCGAAGCTTCGAAATGGAGCCCATAAGCAGAATTGAACTGCTGACCTCATCCTTACCAAGGATGCGCTCTACCTACTGAGCTATATGGGCTTACGGCATCTCACTTGGGGTAAGTGGCTTCAAGGTCTGGTGAAGCGCGATGGCGTTTTTTTTTGAAAAAGCGGGCCGCGTAAGCGTACCCGCTGTGATCTCATCGTGGTCGGGATGAGAGGATTTGAACCTCCGGCCCCTTGAACCCCATTCAAGTGCGCTGCCAGACTGCGCTACATCCCGACGGATCTTTTTCAAAACTGCTCACAAGCAGCGAGAGAGATAACTAGGCGGCTTCCGAATAAATGTCAATCACCTTTGCGCGATTTTTCAAAATTTCTTTCAGAAATTGTGCTTTTTAGGTGAAATCGTGAAGCATTTGTACGAGTCTTCCTAGCACCCAGAGCATTACCTTATATATACGCAAAAGGGTGGCAGAGTATACAGGCGTTTTGCGCCTAGATGTTCTTTCCGACTGCTCAAAATGCCTAGAAGCTAAAGGTCGTTGCACCTTGAAAAAAGGGATGTTGAAATACGTTTCGTAATACGAAAGGTTATATTTTCGGTAAACTGCCTTTTATGGCGACAGGAATTCCGCTCACAGAGAGGATAACGTCATCTGCTGCCGCGGCTATTTTCTGATTTACAGCACCAGCAAGATCGCGGAAGCGGCGAGCAAGCTTGTTGTCGGGGACGATGCCAAGGCCCACTTCATTGGAGACAATGACCACAGAGACAGGGCATGCGACAAAGGCCTGAGCCAGCGCATTAGCTCGCTGCAAGATCTCTTCGTCACTCATTTCCGCAAGCAGGCAGTTCGTTGTCCAGAGCGTCATGCAGTCCAGCATGATGACGTCTGTTTCAGGTGCAAGCTTTTTCAGGGCGTCCACTACCTCTATCGGCTCTTCACAGGTCTCCCACTCAGGGCCGCGTTTCTCTTGGTGGCTTTTGATTCTTGCCCGCATTTCATCATCCAGCGCCTGCGATGTCGCAAGGTACACCTTTTTTTTTCCTATCCGGTCTGCAAGCCCCTGCGCGTAGTCGCTCTTCCCGCTACGGCAGCCGCCTGTTACAAAAATTTTATAGCTCATTCTCCCTTTTTAGCACCTCCGCCCGGCCTCCAAAAGAAAAAGTTTTCCACAGGGCTAGATTCATTTATTAATGTTTTTTGTGGGAGAATTGCCTCAGTCCGTGAGGACTGGGTGGGCAGATGAGCGAGTGGGGAAAATTGGGGGTCTGCCCAGCGCGGTAGTGCTGGAGCGGTGGGTGGGAAGAAAACCGGGGCCAGCCCCGGACCCCGCGTAAGGGAATGATTCCCTTACGTATCCTCATCGAGTTTGAATTCC
>NZ_FUYA01000017.1 GCF_900167065.1 Desulfobaculum bizertense DSM 18034 | reverse complement strand
TATCCTCATCGAGTTTAAAAGCCGTTCAAGCTTCGCTTGGACGGCTTTTAAACTTGTTGGGGCTAGCGTCGAGAGCCTCTTTCTCTTTCCCGTGCGTTGCCACCATTTTCTTTTTGAACGCTCGCGTTCAAAAAGAAAGGGTTGAGGCGCAAAGAAAAAGAACACACGCTTAGTTAATTAGGCCGAAAAAAAGGGGCCGGATGAAGGGGAAAGCCAAAGGCTTTCACTCATCCGGCCCCTTTTATTTCGGGCGAAAGTGGGATTCCCAAGGGCCTCGTCCTTGGGCGGGGTCAAGGGGCGGCGCCCCTTGCAGAGCACGAGACGGAGTCTCGTAAAAACCCACCCCACCAAATCCTCGCAGGGTTTGGGGCAGCGCCCCAATACAACAAGCCCCCCCCCCCCGCCCGCCACACTATAAAAATTCAGGCGCGAGAGGGAGCTTGTGAGAGATGCCGATGCCGCGGTCGGAGATTGATGCGACATAAGGCCAGATCTCGACGCCTTTTGATTTGGCGAGATAAAAGAGCTTGGCGAATTCCGGGTCGACATAGTCAGCGGGGGCGAAACACTGGGCGTCAGTGCGTTGAATGAAGTAAAAAGAGGCAACGCGAATGCCTTGATCTGCGAGAGTGATTAATTCCCGAAGATGCTTTTGCCCGCGGAGGGTGACGGCATCGGGGAAGGCGGCGATGGAGTCCTCGACGAGGGTGACGTTCTTTGCTTCGACATACATCTGGCTATTGGGGCCAGTGAGCAGGGCGTCGAGTCTGGAGTCACCGATTTTTGCTTCGGGCCGAAAATGAGTGAATCCCTGAAATTCTGTGAGTGCTTGGGCCTCAAAAGCGGCTTTGAGGATGCGGTTCGGCGTTAAGGTGTTGACGCCGACGCGGGTCCCGTTGATGGTAATGGTCTCAAGGGTGAACTTGAGTTTGCGCTTTGGGTTTGCGGCGGGGGACAGATAGACGGGGCTGCCGGGCCGAGTCAGTCCGAGCATGGAGCCAGAGTTGTTGGTGTGCGCCCAGACCTCTTTGCCGTTGACGCGAGTCTCGACACTAAAGCGCTTTACACGGCGAACGAATGTGCCGTGAATACACTCTTCGGGGTAGGGGAGGAGAATTTTGGAGCTTTGCATAGAAAATTTGTGCAAAATGAATGGGCAATGCGTCAAGCTGGTTGAGGCGAGGGGCGCTTTCCATTCGGAAGCTTTTCCTCTACAACCGATGGGAATCGTGTGGCAGAGTTCATTTTATGCTGTTGCTGTGAAAAGGTGAGTTATGCGAATTTCTACTAAAATTTCTCAGGTAAAGCCTTCTGCGACACTCGCGGTAAGTGCGAAGGCAATGGAACTGCGTGCTCAGGGTCGGGATATAATCAGCCTTTCCGTGGGCGAGCCTGATTTTGATACCCCTCAACACATTCGAGACGCGGCAAAACAGGCGCTTGATGACGGTTTTACCCGCTATACTCAAGTGCCGGGAATCCCGGAGCTGCGCGACGCTGTCGCCCAGTACTTTAACTCTCATTACGGTACGAATGCGAAAGCAGACTGTACGATAGTGACGAACGGCGGCAAGCAGGCTCTGTATAACCTGCTGCTCTGTCTGCTGAATCCGGGTGAAGAAGTGCTGATCCCGGGACCATACTGGGTGAGTTACCCGGCAATGGTCGAGCTGGCAGACGGTGTTCCGGTGACGGTGTCTGCTCCGGCAAGCAAAGGCTTCAAGATTGATGTCGAGCAGCTGGAAGCAGCTCGTACAGAAAAGACCCGGGTGCTGATTCTGAATTCGCCGTCAAACCCGACGGGAGCGCAGTATACCGAGGCGGAGCTGTTTGCGATTGCGGAGTGGGCAGTGGCCCATGATGTCTTTATTATTTCTGACGAAATTTATGACCAGCTCGTGTACGGTTCGGCTGGTTCGGTGAGCCTGAGTTCCTTCTGGGAGAAACACCCGGAGCACGTGGCTGTTGTGAATGGCTTGTCCAAAAGCTTTGCCATGACAGGCTGGCGCATTGGCTACGCATTGGCGCACCCTGACCTCATCAAGGCGATGTCGCGTGTGCAGAGCCAGAGTACTTCAAATATTTGCTCTATTGCCCAGCGAGCAGCCCTCGCAGCCCTGACAGGCCCGACTGATATGCTCGAAGATATGCGTCAGGCCTTTGTTCGTCGCCGCGACAAGGCAATGGCTATTGTTTCTGGCTGGAAGGGCGTTGTGTGCCCCAAACCAGAAGGCGCATTCTACTTGTTCCCGGACGTGAGCGCACTCTACGGCGAACGCTTTGCGGATTCCGCAAGCCTGTGTACCCTGTTGCTCGAAGAGGCAGGCGTCGCAACTGTTCCGGGCGTTGCCTTTGGTGACGACAACTGTATTCGTTTTTCATATGCCCTTGCCGACGAAACCGTCGAAAAGGCACTCAAAAAGATTGAAGCTGTCCTGTATAAATAGGGCAGAGTATTTATGACAGGAGGAGACTTGTGATAGCTCAGCGCGCCAGTGCTTCCGGCGCAACACCATTTCGTTTTGCCAAATTCCTTTCGTGGGGATCGCTGTCGCTGATTTTGGCAATGAGTCTCTTCCTGTCTGTTGTTATGGCGAATTATGCTCGCCAGACCCTTCTGACAAAGCAGCAGGAATTTGCCCTGCTCCTCGCCCAGAATATTAACCATCAGGTTTTCCAGCGCTTTACCGTTCCGATTCTTTTGCGTTTTCGGCACATAGAACTGCAAAATCCAGAGCAGGCCCAGCACCTTGAGCGAGTGCTCAAGGAAACAATCCACGGCCAGCATATTTTTGATTTGCGCATCTATGACGATGAAGACGTTGTTTCGTTTTCCCTGCAAAAAGATATTGTTGGGCGCAAAGACCTGTCGAGTGCTGCCGTGAGTCAGGCTTTTAGCCAGCTCAAGCACAGTTTTCAGGTCGTGAGTAATGTCTCGCCGTGGCGCGCCATGTTTACTTTTGAAATGGAGCCGAAAAGCGTCATCCTCCGCACCGTGTATCCGCTACGCACAGAGCGTTCCCTCTTCCCTGGGGGACCATCGGGGCAGATCATGGGTGTCCTTGAATTTACTCAGGATATTACCGAAGATTACAGTACGGTTATTAGCTTCCAGTGGATAATCATCGTGACGTCGTTCTTCTCGTCGCTTGTGATTTTCCTCGTGCTTCTCGTGATGATTCACAAGGCTGATGGCATTAATGCCCAGCGCCTCAAGGAGCGGGAAAAGCTCGAACGCGAGCTGCATCAGGCAGAGAAGCTCGCGAGTATGGGCCGCGTTGTTGCTGGCATTGCTCACGAAATTCGCAACCCTCTTGGCATTATTCAGTCCAGTGCAGAGTATCTGCTCACGAAGGCCAAGAAGGAGAAGCCCAGCGCGTCGACCCGGATGCTTGAGGTCATGAATGACGAGATTCGGCGACTTGGGCAGACTGTAAACGACTTTCTCGACTACGCTCGCCCAAAGAAACCTCGCATGGAAAAAATCGACCTTGCTGCTATTCTTGATCAGGCTGTCGCCTTTTTGGAGCACGAGTGTCGGGAGCGAAATATTTCTCTTGTTCGCAATTATTCCGAGAATCTTCTGGTTCGAGGGGACAAGGACCTTCTCTATCGTGCCGTGTACAATGTCATTGGCAATGCGTTGCAGGCCATGGAGCGCGATGGCACAATCACACTCTCGGCTTCGACCCTGCGAAAAGGCGTGAATTTGAGCATCGATGACACTGGTCCCGGATTTTCTACCGAAGTCCTGCACCGAGCAAAAGAACCGTTTTATACCACCAAGGACCATGGCACAGGGCTTGGCCTCGCTATTGTGGAAAATATTCTTTCCAGCCATCAGGCCGAGCTTGAGCTTTCCAATACCGGACAGGGTGGTGCCCGGGTAAGCATTCTTTTCCCGTCTGAATAGAAAAGGAAACAGAGACTCATGGCACACAATATTCTCGTACTCGACGACGAGCGGAATTATCTTGTTGTTCTCGAAGCACTGCTCGAAGAAGCAGGCTATTCTGTTACGGCTCTCTCTGATCCGGAACTCGCCCTGACCTACCTTGAGGAATCAGAGGTTGATGTCCTTGTTACCGACATGAAAATGCCCAAGCTCTCCGGTCGTGAGGTTTTGGAGCGGGTACACAAGGATTATCCTCACATTCCTGTGCTCATTATGACCGCTTTCGGCAGCATCGAATCCGCTGTCGAGGCAATGCGCCTTGGTGCCTTTGACTACATTTCCAAGCCTTTTTCTAACGAAGAGCTGATGCTCTCCATTGCCAAGGCTACCCAGCTTGCGGACATGCATCGCAGCAACCGACTCCTTCGGGAAAATCTTCAGGATCGCTACGGGTTGCACAACATCATTGGCAACTCCAAGGCCATGATGCACGTCCTTACAATGGTCGACAAAGCCGCTCCCTCTCGCAGCACGGTTCTCGTCGAAGGTGAATCCGGTACAGGTAAGGAACTCATCGCCCGCGCAATTCATTTTTCCTCCTCTCGCAAGGATCAGCCCTTTGTCTCCGTGAACTGCATGGCACTTTCTCCCGGCGTTCTCGAAAGTGAACTTTTTGGTCACGAGAAAGGCTCTTTTACGGGTGCCGTTGCCAGTCGTCGCGGGCGCTTTGAACTTGCTGACGGTGGTACGCTTTTTCTCGACGAGATTGGTGAGCTGACTCCAGAGCTTCAGGTGAAGCTCCTTCGCGTTCTCCAGGAGCGGAAGTTTGAGCGTGTTGGCGGGACGCAGGAAATTGAAGTCGATATTCGCATTGTCGCCGCGACAAATGTTGACCTCGCCGAGGCCGTCAAGGAAGGCTCCTTCCGCGAAGATCTGTATTATCGTCTCAATGTTGTTCGTATTGACGTGCCGCCCTTACGCGAGCGGCGCGAGGACATCCCTCTTTTAGCTGCGCATTTTTTGCAAAAATACTGCGAAGAAAACAACAGTTCAGTGTTGGCCTTTACCCCCGATGCCTTGAATTATCTCACTGGTTACGAGTGGCCCGGAAATGTTCGCCAGCTTCAGAACGTCATTGAGCGTTGTGTTGTCCTTTCTTCCGGTGAGAACATTGACGTTGACGATCTTCCCGCCGAAGTCTGTGACGAAGAATCGCAGTTTAAGAGCGCTGTCGATTTGCTCCCCGCTGAGCTGAATCTCTCTGACACCTTGGCCAAGATCGAAGCCGCCCTTGTTCGTCGTGCTCTCGCTCGCAACGATTTTGTCAAAGTTAAAGCCGCAGAGTCACTCGGTATCTCCAAGTCGCTCTTTCAGTACAAACTCAAGAAGTACAAAGTCTCTGGCCACAAGTAAGTGTGGTGGGAAGAAGATTGGGGGCCAGCCCCCAAACCCCCGCGTAAGGGAATGATTCCCTTACGTATCCTCATCGAGTTTGAATTCCATCCACGCTTCGCGTGAATGAAATTCAAACTTGGGTGAGAAAACGAAAAGAACGTCGTTCTCTTTCTCGTGTGTTGCCACCATTTTCTTTTTGAACGCGAGCGTTCAGAAAGAAAAGAAGTGCGGTCAGGAAAAGGCAGAAGAACACGCGTTAGGGAAACGCCCACTAGGCCAAAATTAAAGGGCCGGATGTAAGGGAAAGCCAACGGCTTTCACACATCCGGCCCTTTAATTTTGGGCGAAATCGGGATTCCCAAGGGCCTCGTCCTTGGGCGGGGTCAAGGGGCAGCGCCCCTTGCAGGGTTTGGGACAGCGTCCCAATACAAAACAAGCCCCGCCCACCCTGGCGCCCCTTGCAGAGCACGAGACGGAGTCTCGTATACCCACCCGCTCTAAAAATTTTAGTTAAGTCCAAGTTGATCGCGGAGCTGGAGATACTCGTGGGACCAGTCGCTAACGTGGTGGAGGATGGGGACGAGTTTCTGTCCGATGGGGGTGAGGGAGTATTCAACGACGGGCGGCACCTGCGGATAGACCTCTCTGTGGACGATGCTGTACTTTTCGAGGTTTCGCAGCTGTTGCGTAAGCATTTTTTTTGTAACGTCGGGCATAAGTCGACGAAGCTGTCCGAAGCGGTGCGGGCCATCGGCGAGGTGGGCGAGGATGAGGGGAATCCATTTCCCTGAGAGAATTTCGAAGCCGACTTCGAGTTCGTAGGTGTAGTTGGTACAGCTGACCTTGTGGGTTCTTTCTTCGGGCATTTGGGGGTCCTTGTTGGAAACGCGTGTTGTGTTCGCGCAGTTTTCAAACGTCAAAATCCCGGGCTTTTGTTGGGAAAAGCGAGGGCAGTAGTGTTGTGTTTTCTTGGGGAACAAAAAAGTTTCGAAAACTGGTTACCATTCAGAAACCAGTGAAGTGAGGTTGCCTGCGCGCAGTGTTCCAAGGGCGAGCAGGCCCGAGAGCTATACAATAATACTATGTTAAAAACAAAGTGAGGCACATTTTATGAAAAAATAGGTGGTGAGTGAAGAGGGGAGTGGGGAACTATTTGTATACCACGATACAATAAGGTGCCCTCTTTACAGGCAAACAAAAATTTATACTATCCGACTCGTTGGTTCCAAAGAGGTATGGGACTGGCAGTAGTGTTTGCTTTGTGTTTGGTTTTATTGGTGGGAGTGGGTGCTTTTTGCATCCACTCCACATTTGAGGAGAAATGCTGTGGCTCAGTTTACTATTCCCCGCGAAGTTTATTTTGGTCAGGGTACCATTGACGAATTGAAAAAACTCGACGGCAAGAAAGCTGTTGTTGTTATTGGTGGCGGTTCCATCAAGGAAAATGGCGGTCTTGAGAAGATTCTTGGCAATCTTAAAGAAGCAGGCCTTGAGACCGTTGTTTTTGAAGGCGTTGAGTCTGATCCCTCCATTGCAACAGTCAAAAAGGGTGTTGAGCTTTTCAACGAGTTCCAGCCTGACTGGATTGTGGGCATTGGTGGCGGTTCTCCCATTGACTCCGCCAAGGCAATGTGGATCTTCTATGAACACCCAGAGTTCACTTTCGAAGAAGCATTCAAGCCGTTCAATTTGCCGAACCTTCGGAAAAAAGCCCATTTTGCCGCAGTGACCACCACCAGTGGAACCGGCACCGAAGTGACGTCTTTCTCCGTTTTGACTGACGAAAAGACTGGCATCAAGTACCCCATTGCCGATTTCAATATCACCCCTGATATCGCTATCGTCGATACTGACCTCGCGCAGTCCATGCCCGCAGAACTGGTCGCACACACCGGTATGGATGCGCTCGCACATTCACTCGAAGCATACGTCTCCACTGTTGCTAACGAGTTGACCGACTGCCTCGCAATGAAGGCTACTGAAATGATTCAGGAGCATCTCCTCGCCTCCTACGCGGGAGATACTTACGCACGCTCCAAAATGCATCTCGCTCAGTGCCTTGCAGGTATGTCCTTCTCCAACGCCATCCTTGGCCTCGTCCACAGTATGGCTCACAAGACTGGTAAAGTGTTCGGCATCCCTCACGGCTGCGCTAACGCAATCTACCTCCCCGCGGTTATCCGCTTTAATGCCGAAGTCGCCGCAGAGAAGTATGCCGACGCTGCCAAACGTCTTGGACTCAAGGGCTCCTCGGTAGCAGAACTCGTCGACTCACTCGTCGAGTTCTGCGAGTCCTTGAATAAGAATCTCCAGATCCCCATGACCCTCAAAGAGTTCGGCGTCACCGAACAGGACTTCCTCGATAACCTCGACCGCATTAGCTCCGAGGCCGTCGCTGACCCCTGCACCGGTACCAACCCCCGTGAAATCACTGTCGACCAGATGAAAGACGTCTTTAAAACGACGTATTACGGAAAATAAGAGCGCCTCTCCATTCTCTTGCTCTAAGAGCACCCATTGCAGTGGGTGCTCTTTCTTTTTGGGCTGTGAAGATTGGGGGCCAGCCCCCAAACCCCCGCGTAAGGGAATGATTCCCTTACGTATCCTCATCGAGTTTAAAAGCCGTTCAAGCTTCGCTTGCACGGCTTTTAAACTTGTTGGGGCTGCCTAAAGCGGCCTCTTTCTCTTTCCCCTGCGTTGCCACCATTTTCTTTCTGAACGCTTGCGTACAGAAAGAAAATAAGTGCGGCAGAAAAAGGCAGAAGAACACGCGCTGAGGAAATTCCCCTAGCTCAAAACTACGGCTGATGGAGAGGAAAGCGAAGCTTTCATCCCATTCAGCCGTAGTTTTTGAGCGAAAGCGGGATTCCCAAGGGCCTCGTCCTTGGGCGGGGTCAAGGGGCGGCGCCCCTTGCAGAGCACGAGACGGAGTCTCGTATATACCCACCCACCCGGCGCCCTTTGTAGCGCATATTGATAATCGGGTGAATAAGCGGTATGGGAATCAGTCTTGTCGTGTAAGGGCTGCGGAGCCGAGAGGCCGCGTAGTGGAGACATCTGCGAGCGGATGTAAGAGAAGGGGAAGGGAACTTTTCTTTTATCTTGTAAGCGACGGATGCTGTGGGCTTGTAAGAGGGTCGACGGCGTTAACCTGTATATATTTCGCGCTGACTGTATGCCAGCGATAAAACTTCATCATTCATGAGGCCCCGCGCTCGATTCGTATGGGGTCGTGGAGGCAAACATGCTCCTGAGTCTGAACTGGTTGCGAGAGTTTGTTCCTTTTGAGGGAACGGACGAAGAGCTGGCCGACAGACTGACCATGCTTGGGCTGGAGGTTGAGGAAGTCAACCATCCTTTTGCTCATCTTGAGAATGTCGTTGTTGGTCATGTTGTGGAGTGCGATAAGCACCCAGAGGCAACAAAGCTTTCCATCTGTAAAGTCGATGTAGGAGAAGCCGAGCCTCTTCCTATCGTGTGCGGTGCGCCGAACGTTGCACAGGGCCAGACGGTTGCTGTGGCGAAGATTGGTGCGGTACTGCCCGGCGATTTTAAGATCAAGAAGGCGAAGCTTCGCGGCCAGCTTTCCATGGGCATGATCTGCGCAGAGGATGAGATTGGTCTGGGCAATAGCCACGCAGGCATCATGGTACTGGACGAGAGCCTGAAAGTGGGAACACCGCTTGCAGAGGCTCTGAACCTTGACGAGACCGTGCTGGACATTGGCATCACCCCGAACCGTGGTGATTGCCTGAGCGTCCTTGGTGCTGCTCGTGAGGTGTCCATGGCGTATGGCCTGCCGCTGACTCTGCCCAAGGCAGAGCTGACAGAGAGCAGTGAAGCTGCTGCTGATGCAGTGAAGCTGGTCATTGAAGACAAAGACCAGTGCCCGCTGTTCCATGCTCGCGTTCTCAAGGGCGTGAAGGTTGGTCCGTCTCCGGCATGGATGCGTTACCGCCTGATTGCAATGGGCGTTCGTCCGATCAACAACCTTGTTGACGCTTCCAACTACGTCATGTTCGAGCTTGGCCAGCCCACTCACGCATACGATCGCAACCTTGTTGAAGGTGACGAGCTGCGCGTGCGTCTGGCAGGCAAGGAACAGAAATTTATGACCCTGGACGATCAGGAGCGGGATATCCTGCCTCGTGATCTGTTCATCTGTGATGCCAAAAAGCCTGTAGGCCTTGCTGGTGTCATGGGCGGCAACAATTCCGAAATCAACGACGAGTCTACCGACGTGATTCTGGAAAGTGCCGTATTTAATCCGCCGACAGTCCGTAAGACTGCCCGACGCCTTGCTCTGCACTCTGACGCATCGTTCCGCTTTGAGCGTGGCGTTGACCAGAACAATGCCGGATACGCTGCGGACCGAGTGGCGAGCCTGATGCAGCAGCTTGCTGGTGGCGAAGTGCTTGCTGGCCGCGTTACCGTGGAACCCACTCCGTGGGAAACCCGTTACCTTCGTTTCCGCCTCGACCGCTGCAATGCGCTTCTTGGCGTGCAGCTCTCTGCTGAGTTCTGCAAGAACACTTTCGAAGGTCTGGGCTGCGTTGTTGACGACAGCAACCCCGCAGACTGGAAAGTTGAGGCTCCAAGCCATCGCCACGACTTTGAGCGTGAAGTTGACCTCTACGAGGAAGCTGCTCGAGTTTACGGCATGGACCGCATTGAAGCTGTGCTGCCTCGCGTTGCAAAGTCTCTGGAATCTGTTGCCCTCAAGGACACAGGTTTTGAATTTGCCAAGCGGCTGAAAGCATGGGCACGCGGCATTGGCCTGCGCGAAGTCATCAACTACAGCTTTGTTGGTGAAGAAGACCTCGACGCCTTTGGTCAGCCCAAGGACGCCCGTGTTCGCATCATGAATCCGCTTTCTGAAGACCAGAGCGTGCTCCGTACGACCCTCGCACCGAGTCTGCTCCAGAACGTGCGCACCAACGTCGGTCACGGTGCTCACCGCCTGCGCGTCTTTGAATGCTCCAAGATTTTCCACGCAGATGCTGACTCTGAGACCACTGCTCGTGAAGCTATGCGTCTTGCCATGCTCGTGTATGGCCGCCGCAACGAAGAGCAGTTCCCTTGGCCTGATGATCAGTCCGCTGATTACTCCGACATCAAGGGACTGGTTGAACAGCTTTTGGAATCTCTCGGCCTGCCCGCCGCTGAGTATCGTCTCAAAGACGAGCATGCGTATTACCTGCCGTGTGTCGAAGTCGTTATGGACGACGAAGTCATCGGTGAGCTTGGTCGTATTAAGCCCGAAATCGCTGACGCATACAATGCCCGCCGCGAAGTCTGGATGGCAGAGATGGACATGGACGCCCTTCAGGGCTGGTTCGAAGGCCTTGTGCCGTCCTTCTCCAATCTTGCCAAGTTCCCGCCCATTCAGCGTGACCTCACTGTGAGCGCTCCGCTGACTCTGTCCGCAGGAACTCTGCTTGATGCCATTCGCTCCGTTGACGAGCCTCTTCTTGAGCAGGTCGTGCTTTTGGATTCGTATGAGCCAGAAGGCGAGAACGTACGCAACCTCACCGTTCGTATGACGTACCGTCACGCTGATCGCACCTTGAAAGACAAGGAAGTCGAGAAGCGTAACTCCAAGATTCTCAAGAAGGTACTGGACGCTCTTCCGGTACACGTCTAAAATATTGTGTACACGCCGGTCCGGACCCCTCCGGTCTGGACCGGTTTTTTGTATCCTTTATCCCGTCACTCTTTGTGAGGAACTCATGAGCAGGACCTATCGCATCGGACAGGTGGCTCGAAAGCTCGACGTCAACACGTCTGTGTTGAGGTATTGGGAGACTGAGTTCCCTCAAATCCATCCCATTCGGACTCGCTCCGGTCAGCGCCTCTACACCGAAGAGCACATTAAAACCCTTCGCATGATTCAGTATCTCGTCTATGACGAGGGCTTGACCATCGAAGGCGCCCGGAAGCGGCTTCGCGAGCGCTCTCAGCTCCAGCCTATCAAAGAAAAAATCGACGCAGAGCAATCCGCTCACGTCCAGACTCGCGCCCTCAAGCTCCAAATTATTGACGAACTTCTCGATATGAAACGCATTCTTGAAGGAAAAAAATAAGAGTTGGGGGCCTGCCCCCAAACCCCCGCGTAAGGGAATGATTCCCTTACGTATCCTCATCGAGTTTAAAAGCCGTACAAGCTTCGCTTGTACGGCTTTTAAACTTGTTGGGGCTAGCGTCGAGAGCCTCTTTCTCTTTCTCGTGCGTTCGCCACAATTTTCTTTTTAAACGCTCGCGTTCAAAAAGAAAATAAGTGCGGTCTGGAAAAGGCAGAAGAACACGCGTTAGGGAAACGCCCACTAGGCCCAAATTAAAGGGCCGGATGTGTGAAAGCCGTTGGCTTTCCCTTACATCCGGCCCTTTAATTTGGGGCGATAGCGGGATTCCCAAGGGCCTCGTCCTTGGGCGGGGTCAAGGGGCAGCGCCCCTTGCAGGGTTTGGGGCAGCGCCCCAATAAAACAACACCCACCCACCTGCCCACTCCTTGCCTCTATTCCTAGTTTTCAAATATGGTATAGCTTGAGCTTTTAGAGGGGAGGGCTTATTCCTACATTTCTTTTTTTTAAAGCTACCGAGAACACACTTTTCAGGATAGGTTTTATGTTCCCTTCCCTAGGTCTTTCTCCGGAGGAGCTAAGCTACGCGTTCCTCATAGTTATTTTTGGAGCCTTTAGTCAGGGAGTTGCTGGTTTTGGCCTTGCGCTTCTCATTGGCCCGTTGCTTGTCATGATGAATCCAGTTTTTTTGCCAGCGCCTGTCGTGATTCTTGTGCTCTTTATTTGTTTGCTGACGGTCTACCGAGAGCGAAGTGCCATTGACCTTGGCTATGTCAAACAAACTGTTGTTGGGTTTGTCATAGGAACCTCTGCGGCCGCGATGCTTCTTTCTCAGCTTCCGCAGCGTGAGACTTCGTTGCTTCTTGGGGGGATGATTCTTTTAGCCGTACTTTTAAGCCTGAGCGGCCTTTCTGTGGTCGCCAATAGCAAGACTCTTTTTTCTGCGGGTATCATTGGCGGCTTCATGGGGACAATTTCTGGCGTCTCACTGCCTCCCGTCGCGATCGCTCTCCAGAATGAATCAGCAGCGCGTTTGCGAGGAACTCTCGCTAGTGTCGGCATTATCTCCATCGCAATGGCCATCATCGCCCTTTGCTCCATCGGGCAGGTTCATGCGCGCGAAATTTTCCTCGCTGCCTTTCTCTTCCCTGCTGTGCTTATCGGCTTTGCCCTCTCTTCCAAAGTCGCGCCGCTCGTTCCCCCAAGAATATCCAAAGCCCTTGTCTTCGCCCTCTCCGTTATCAGCTCTGTTACTATGATTATTCGAAATTTTTAGGTGAGAGTGGGTGGGATGTTGTTTTATTGGGACGCTGTCCCAAACCCTGCAAGGGGCGCCGGGCGGGTGGGGGTACGAGACTCCGTCTCGTGCTCTGCAAGGGGCGCTGCCCCTTGACCCCGCCCAAGGACGAGGCCCTTGGGAATCCCGCTTTCGCCCGAAATAAAAGGGGCCGGATGAGTGAAAGCCTTTGGCTTTCCCCTTCATCCGGCCCCTTTTTTTCGGCCTAATTAACTGGGCGTGTGTTCTTTTTCTTTGCGCCTCAACCCTTTCTTTTTGAACGCTCGCGTTCAAAAAGAAAATGGTGGCGAACTCGCAGAAGAGAAAGAGGCTCTCGACGTTATGCCCAACAAGTTTGAATTTCATTCACGCGAA
>NZ_FUYA01000016.1 GCF_900167065.1 Desulfobaculum bizertense DSM 18034 | reverse complement strand
TCTTCTTCCCAGCTTT
Source organism: Desulfobaculum bizertense DSM 18034 (assembly GCF_900167065.1). Classification (NCBI taxonomy): domain Bacteria; kingdom Pseudomonadati; phylum Thermodesulfobacteriota; class Desulfovibrionia; order Desulfovibrionales; family Desulfovibrionaceae; genus Desulfobaculum; species Desulfobaculum bizertense. The sequence goes on along the minus strand of NZ_FUYA01000016.1, from coordinate 13,512 downwards.
TGGAAAAGTACTGGTTCGGCTCGCCGTGATTCGCGAGATCTTCGGGCACGCCAAACTCGATGCTGGACTTTGCCGAAGTCGCGCCCATGATCACTTCATTCGGGTCGAGAAGCTGGTGCGTCACGCCGTCACAATCCACGAACTGCCCGCCATACACGTAAATATCCACGCCGTTAAACTCGCCCTTTCTGAGCTTGTTCACATTTGGTGACAGGCTGCCGATCTCCACGCGGCGGCGATCGAGCGCGTCCATGACTTTCTTGTTATTGCGGAAAGCACGCCATGCGCTGGTGCCCATAATGCACACATCTGCACCGTGGCCGGTTTCGTCCAAAATCCGCGCGCCCCAGTCCTCAAAATCCTTTTCCGGGTCCGCGTTTTCACTGGACCAGTCCACGGACTGCGCAAGCACAATTTTGTTTTCTGCGGGCATCTGGAAATCAATATCCAGCGCCTTTTTCCCGTCCTGCTCAACGGTCAGGCTCCCCGTAACGGCCTGCGCGCACATGCACTCAATGGTCAGCTCGATATCGTCCTTCATGGCGTCCAAATCCTGAACGAGAGTGCGCTCCATTGCGGCTTGCAGGTCCACTGAGGGCTGGCGGTAAACGCCTGCTCCGGGCTGGGTTGCGTCGACGAGTTCGGGTGCGGAAAAGCGCTGCACCGGATTCATGCGCGGGGTTTTGACCGTGCGCAGTTCGCGGCGGGTTTTGGCGGAAAGCGTTCCGCCCTCGTAGTCAGTGACCAGAGGCACGAGCTGGCGGCCACGCACCACGACTTCGATCTGCGCGAACTTGGTGCTCAGCTCGTTTCGCACGCGAAAGAAAAGTTCCTTGAAAAGCCCCGGAAGCATCGGGCGCTTTTTGACCACGTCAGTGAGCGAGATCGCTTCAAACTGGCTTGGGAGTTCCATGCTCATTTTCTATTCCTTATTTGACGTAAAGGCCGTGAGAAGCCAGTTTTTCAATAGCTGCCGCTGTCTGCGGGGCCGTGATGCCAGAGGGCCAGCCAAGGCCAGCGCTGCGAAATTCCCCGTGCACGTAGACGTTCGCCACGGCGTCGCCGCTTTTGGGAATGGTCACGTCTTCCACCAGCACGCATGCGGCGTTTTCTGTGCCATCGCTGCCGCCGGGGTCGAGCACGGCAAGCTTTCCTGTCGCCGTGACCACCGCGAGCACCGTTCCAGCCAGGAGCCGATGCTCTGTGCCCGTGGATGCGAGCGTTTTGTTTTTCATGACTGCGGGGTGTGCCCCGACGAAATTCGGGGCCTGATAGGACTGAACGTGCATTTTAACTCCTTGGAAGCGCGCTCATTCGCGCGATGCTTTCCTGCATGGCCTCGGCCTTGAGCTGTGCCTCATCTTTTTGCGGTTCGGCGTGGGCCAAGGGCTTGGCGGAATTGTCAGTAATAGCGGTTAAAATCTGCTGTCGAGAGCTTGCATCCGCCTGCGCCTGCTCTGCTTTTGGCTGGCTCTCAGGCTGTGCCAAAAGTGGGCGCAAAGCTTCGAGCTGCGCGTCAGTAATCCCGGCCTTGGCAAGCGCGGAAAACTGCGCTGCCACGGCGTCCCCGGCCACGGCCTTCACCAAACCCGCGGCACTGTGCATCAGCTCCTCGCGGAGCTTTTCCGTACTCGCCGCAAGCGTGGCCTCAGCCTCGCGCGTCACCTCGGCAAAGGCGTCCGGATATTTCTTTTCGAGTTCTGCCCTGTTCATGGGTGTTTCCTTGGCTAAAAGTTCTATGAGTTCGTCGCGCCCGGCTGTGATGCCCGTCAGAAGCCCTTTTTCGAGCGCGTCCCCTGCAAGAAAGATTTTCCCGTCAGCCCAGCTTTCGGAGCTGCTGGCGTCGAGACTCATGCTCTCGGCCACGTCCTGCGTGAAGAGCTGATATGTGGCGTCACAACCGGCCTGCAAATAGGCCAAATCATCGGCGGAGAGCGGATTTTCCGAGTTGCCAACAACCTTGTATTTCCCTGAATGGATGTACGTGACGTTCGCGCCCTTTCGCTCGATACTTTTGGACCAGTCCACGTGCTGCATGACGATGCCAATGGAGCCAAGGCGCGCGGTCTGAGGCGCATAAATTCGGCCTGTGGCAGCTGCTATCCAGTACGCAGCTGAAAGAGCGTTGCCGTCGGCATAGGCGCACATGGGCTTCTTTTCGCGAGCCGATCTGATCCAGTCGGCTAGGACTTTCACGCCGTCCACGCCGCCGCCCGGGCTATCCACATTCAGCAAAATGCTGCTCACCTTCGGGTCATCCAGCGCCTGCGCAATGTCCTGCTGAATGGCCTCGTATCCACGAGACCACCAGCCGCCGCGCTTGCTGAGCGTGCCCACCGCGTTGATGATCGCCACGCCCTGCCGGGTCTCATAGCGAGGCGCAGGTTCAGGAGCGCGGAAGAGGCTTCCCGATGCCTCCGCCGCGCCCAGCTCTGCACACACGGATGCCAAGGCGTCGCCGTCAATGGCCCAAATCTGCTGCTGAAAAAGTTCATTCATTGCTGTTGTCATCGCGTTCCTCTGTGCCGCTTTCCATCTTCCGAAGGCGCTGCTGCTCGCGCTCGATCTGGTCCCACACCTCGTCCAAATCCTGCCCGCGTTCGGCGATTACTTCGCTGTGCGTGCAGAGTTTCAGGTCCAGAGCCTCGCGCGTGGCCGTGATCTCTTTCACCGGGTCCACGTAACCGCGAGCCGGGCCAATCCATGACGCATTTGTGTAGGCGTGAATTGCCTCGTAAAAATCAGGCGCGCCCTTTGGAAGCTGGTACATGCCGCGAAGCCACGCCTCTTCCTGCACCATGCGCCAAATGGGCTGACAATAGTGCCGCACGATCCACGTGCGATAGAGCATGAAGACCCGCCACGCTTCGAGAAGCGCGGCACGGGCCGAAGAATAATTTGTCTTTGAATAGTCTTTGGCGAGGACCTCGTAAGGCATGCCAACGCTGGCCGCCATCGCGCGCATAATCATCTCGGCGAATGGCGTGAAATTGCTTCCGGGCCGGTTACTTTGGAGCACGGTCGGCTCTTCGTTCTTGTTGCCGTAGAGCACCTGCCCCGGTTCAAGGTATTGATAGTGCTTGCCGGGGGCTTCATCCTCTTCCTGCGCAAAGGCTCCAACCACGGAATTCGGGTCTTTCACCGAGATAAACACGGGAAAGCTCGCAGAGACGATCTGCGCCATCAGCTCATAATCCAGCGAGTCATTCAGGTGCCGAAAAAGCTTCATTCCCGGAGCGAGGCGGCTCACGCCGCGCACCTGCTCTTCTTCCTCGGCGCGAAAGCAGTGAAACACGCCGGGTCGGTGCCCGGTTGCTGCTGGCAGGCGCTGAAATTCAGATGATGCAAGGGAGCGGTACGAACGCGAAAGGCTCGTACTGCGGGGGCTGGCAATCCAGTATGCGAGGGGTTGGCCGTATGGGGAAATTTCGACGCCGTCATGAAGGGACGTGTCGAGCCTGCGATCAGATGGGGTGCACAATCTGGCGGGGTGAATATCCTGAATGCACAGGGCGAAATCGCGCCCGGCGCTTGGGAGCATTACCGGAATATGAACCAGTTCCCCGCAGCGCAAAAGGGAGCGCATGCCAAGGAAAACGAGATCATCAAAGTGGAGCTTGCCGGAGACATGAGCCTGCCGGTTCCAGAGCTGCCACGCCCATTCCATATCCTCGCCGAGTTTGCGGGCGTCTTCCGGGGAAATCCCCAGACGCTGGGCATTCACGTGGGATTGTGGGCGCAGGCCGGAGCCAATGGTGTTGACGGTAATGGAGTCGACCACGGAAGCCGCTGCCCAGTCATTAGCGACAAGGTCCTCAGATCGGGCAAGCGTGCGGGCGCGCTCGGCGGCAACGCTGGAAAGCGAGGTGCGGCGCGGGTCGTACTTGGAAAGGGTTCCGCGAAGAGATCCCGCGTCACGAGAGACCGGACGGCGGGAGTGCGAAACGCGGGAGCGAACAGCCCGACGGGTACGGCGGGCCGCTGTGGCGACGGTGGCGCTCATCGGCGCACCCGCCCTACTACGACAATGGGGCCGGATTCGCCGGACAGAGCACGAAGCTCGTCACGAAGAAACGTGATTGTCGTGCGGATCTCTGCCACGTCCTGAAGCGTCAGCGCGCGGCTGCCTATGGTGTAGCTTTTGCCACCAGAGACGCGCAAAAGCGCCTGCTTCCACTGCGTGAGCTGTTCCTGAAGTTCTTCTTTCGTCCAAACCATAATGCCCCGAAGCATATTCGCTCCGGGGCATTACGTCGTGGACCTCGTGGACGTCGTGGGGAGAAAAGAATAAACCGTTGAACTATGATTATTCCATATTTCCCAACACATTTTCCTCGAGGTAAGGGCAACTCTCCCTTGCACTTTTATTTCACTGTTTATAAAAAAAGACATACTACAATAACAGTCACTAACCATTTTCATAAATGTCAATACGTTCGAATCCTTACGAGCTCTTAAGGGTAACTTTTTATTTTTAGGTGTATATAACGTAAGTTTTTCATCTTCGACTTGCCCATCAATCTTGTATTCTTTGCCCTTTCCATGAACATCTAAAATAAAAAATGGCTTCCAGCCCTGCTTCTTACGAACAAAAGAACAAGCTTTTTTTTGTTCTTCTAAGCTAAGAGATTTTAGATGAATAGTACGCCCTCGAGAAATCCCAGCGGGTCTCCTATCTCTCGATGTACAAGCGTGCTTTGGCCAAGGAGGCCCCAAAGAGTCAAAAAAGACACGTCCACCAGTCGGTGATTCATAAAAAAAAACAAATGCTCCACAAACCGGACACCTACAATTAGGAATTGTATAGCCTCTCGGACTAGGATGAATAGGAGGCACCTCTACTATCCAATTATCCATCCCAGAGCTAGTAGCTCGTTGACCACGGGCTTCCCCTCCCCAGCCTCAAGTACACCCCGGAGGATGATTCCAAGCATTACACATTTTTACTCCCCCTTTTGTTTATTAAATATCCTATATTTTATAATTGATATCATTTCAATAATAATTCTAAAATTCATCCCCCACAGTCCCCCATCTCACCCACATATACGCCAACAGGTAGGCATCAAACGCGAGTCGAGTCCAACGAAACGGGCCAATCAAAGCAGAAACGTACGATCCAAACACAAAGAGCACATATTGAAACAAGAACTTTCTTTTTGGGCTGGTTCCCTGCCCCCGCGCAGGTCCCACAAACGCAGCAACAGAAAAAGCCACCAAGAGCATCGAATCTACAGAGAGTATTCCACCAGCTGACATCCCCATAAGTGCAGTGACAGCCACCCTCGCGACGACATAAAAGAGATACTGCGAAAAAGCCCACTTAAAGAAATCCTGTTCAGGAGTAAGAACAAACGGAAATTTTATCAGGTTCACCAGCCACTTCATGTGCCCCTCTCTTTATATTCTTTTATTTATAACCCTCCTAAGTTCATGCATTTTTGCGTTAGAATCAAGGAAGACTCTAAAATTTCATCGCGTCCTGTCATTTATTCCCTACTCAAGCCCAAAAGCTACCCAAGCCGCAACATATTCACGCGGTAATATTTCCCGTCACTACGGCTCAAAAGCAAACCCATCTCTTTCAGCTTTTTCAGATCACGCCGAGCTGTTGCCACACTCACCCCACCATAAAGCGCCCGCAAAACAGGGTGCGAAAACACATCATTCAGGGAAAATTCCAGCATGGTTTCAAGAGCAATTTGCAGCAAGTCAAGCTGCCGCTGCGAAAGATCTTTCTCGCGGTGCAAAATATGGTAGTAGTCCTTTAGAGACAGGCGACGAATTGAGAGCGTGACATGCTCCTTGATCTCTTTCAGCGAGGAGATAATGCCGTCAAAATAGAAGCTCAAGAAAGGCGTCACATCTTCGGGATGCTTACTTTTGATCACCCGCGAAAATGCAATGAAATACTCGTCGATGTTTCGATAGTAAAAGTTCGACATCATTTGCGGCAGGTATTTAATCCCCGCCTGATCAAGAATCATGGCTTCGACAAAACGCGAGGACCTGCCATTTCCATCTTGGAACGGGTGAATTTTCGCGAGATGAAAATGCGCGAGCGCAGCCCTGATCATCGGATCTAGTCCCGCCATTTCTTCGCTATTCATCCACTCAACAAAAATCCCCATGAGCGTCTGTATATCGTCCAATGTCTTCGGTGGCGTATAGCGCCCACCATGATCCGCATTACCCACAAAAACCGGCTCATTCCGGTAATTACCGGGACTGTTATGGAAATACTCAATGCCGCGCGTCAGCGTCCTGTGAACGTCCCGAATGAAGTCTTCCGTCACGCCCCAAAAGCCCTGCTTTTCTCCATCCAACAATGCATACAGCGCTTTCAGGTTGCCAATTTCCAGCTCCGAACGCCCTTCTAACTTGAGCGCATCGTCAGCCGTTAGCAGTGCTCCGACTTCATCCTCGCTCAGACTATTCCCCTCAATTGCAGCCGTTCCAAAGATTGACCGCTTAATTATATCCTCTCTCAGCTTCGCCGCGATATGAGGCAGAATCGGCAACTCGCTTACCGTTGAGTACAGAATGCGGCTTTCGATGATCTTGGGAGAAATCACCTGCTCATCATATTCACACGAGAAGATAAACTTCCCTGTCTTATGCGTAAGATGCTTTTTTGTCACAGGTTTTGCAACCATATTTGCAACCTTATCTCTCTTTAATTTATTGAAAAAATCAAATTTAGCTCATTTTTATGATTCACATTTTAAACTCCCTTGCACACAAAGGCAACCTCACAAAAAAAGGCGACCTTTCAGTCGCCTTTTTTCTCTTCCCCTCCCTCAAAAATCCATATAGTCCCGCACGTCCTTCTCCCAGACCCATATGGCCCGGACTTTTCCGATGCGGAACGCGGGGATTTTCCCGGCGTTCACGAGGTTATAGAAATGACTTTTGGAGCAGTTCAACATATCGCATGCGTGCTTCCAGTTCAGCTTTCTTCCTTTCATATCTTCCATAGCGTTATCTCCTCGCGAACCAGTTCGGACGCCCGCCGGGTCTGGCCTGCTGTTGAAATGTCGGTTCAGGTCTGCGCTGCTCTTCCCTTTTGCCCCGTGGCATCCGCCTTTTCCAATTGCGGATATCCAGCTCATATGTCGCCACGAGCGCCATCACTTCGCAGTCCCAGAAATGGTTGTCTTTGTTGTCCGGACACATCCAGCACAGCTTCTCATCATCGTAGTATTCGGCGGTCATTTCCCGCGCGTACTCGTCACTGATCCCGTTATAGAGATGAAACGCCCCCGGATCTTCCGGCAGGATTTGCAACTTCGCCGCAAGATCGTTTTTGAAAAATGTCGTGTCGACTTTCCAGAGCACCAAGCCGCCAGGTATCCGGAGTTTCGTCCCCGGATAGAACTCCTGCGGCGAATACTGCACGGGCGTCGCCAGCGTGCGCTTGCCCTGATATGGAAAGACTTTTCCCCGATGCCGCGCACAAAACGAATAGACGTCCTTTGTCCGCGTTCCCATCGCATCCTGAACGGCCAGCCGGACGCGGTATTCTTTTCCATCTGCATCGAGATACACGTTCTTAAAAAGCACCTGCTCCAGCGCCTCAAAGGTCGGAACACTGCCCGCCTGCACGAGCCAGCTTTCTTCCTCTCCGCCCCAGCCAAAAGCCCGAATCACGTAGCGGAAATATCGGTGCTGCGTATCCACTCCAGCCACCAGCACTGCCGCCCTCGGCGTTCCATCTTTCAGGCAGCCCGGCACAATACCACGCGGCCGATCGTCGCAGAGTTCAAGGATTGCATCCTCCGAGCGCTGCACGTCATACGCCCGCCACGGTTCAGCCTTGTACTGGTTCATGAAGTCCTTGAGATCGTCCCTGTTTCCACTCTTTTTCCAGCGCAGGAACGCCGCCGCTATCTCCGACAGGGAAACAAAATACGAGAGCCACGAAGGAATATGAAAGCCGATCTTTGCAGGCCGGTTTGTCTTAAGGTGCGCAGAAAGCTCCAAGCCTGTTCCGCGCGCCCGCCACTGTCCAAGCCTCACGGCCTTGTCCCTGTCGTTATCGTCCCAGCACGCGCCGCAGGTCTCGCATTCGTACCACGCGAGGCGCTTTGACAGAACAAGCTCTGGTTCCTGCTTAATCTCGTCCTCTTGCGGCCACTTGATGCGGTCAAAATTCATGAGCTGCCATGTGCCGCAATGCGGGCAGCGCACCCAAAAATCAAACTTAGCCTGCGCTTCTTCGCCAAATGCGCGCCAGATCGGGCCGCCCTCAATGGTCGGCGTGGAGATTTTCCAGATCTTGCGCTTGCGCCGCCATGTGGTGGTTCGCTTTTCCGCCAGCGACTCGCTCGAAGCCTCATTTTTCGGATTCTGATACTTGTCCAGTTCATCCAGCACCAAGTAACGAATTGGCTTGTTCCCAAGCCTCGAAACAGAACCGGACCAGCCTAAATAAATGGTCATATGCGCGAGGTTCAGGCGAAGGCTGCTCGTGTCGTCAGCCTGCCCTGTCAGATAGGTCCGAAGACGCGGGCTAGCCTCCAGCATCGGCGCAATTCGGTCCTGCGCATTTTCCTTGGCCGTGATGCGGTCTGGGAACACATACATTGCAGGACCGGGCGCGCGGTCAATGGCGTAGGCCACGCAGTTATGAATCGCCTCGGAGCCGCCCGTCTGCGGCGTTTTGCAAATAATGATTGTCTCGACTGACGGAAAAAACGAGGCGTCCATAATGCCCGTCATGTACGGCGTTACATCGTTATGCCAGCGCCCCGGAATGGATGACTGGTGCACCACGCGGTGGCGCTCTGCCCATTCACTCACGGGAATCGGCTTACGCCGTCGAAAGACTTTTCGCTCGCCCTGTGAAAATTGAAAAACATGCGTCTGCCCGGCCTGCCGAAGCACGGCCTCCCGAACACTTTCAGGAAGCCAGCCCGGCAGTTTATCCACGCGTACCTGTCGCGTCTGCGATTTCATCCGAATACGTCACCTCAAATTCAAGAACGCTGGAATATTCGTTCAAAGCCTCATCGAGCATCGCCTCGAAGCGCTCCAAAAACTCCTGAGACTTGCGCGGATTACCGCCAACCAAATGAATAAGGTCCAGCACATTCATTTCCACTGCCTGCCGAATCCCGGAGCCAAGGACCACGCCCCGGCTCGCAAGCTCCAGCTCTAAATTTTCTCGCGGAATGTACTTCCCGCGCTCAACCTCTGCCCGGAACTGAATCCGTGAGGTCTCTTCCTCAAGCTTGTGAATCGTCGCAAGCTGCCGCCGTGCAGCCAATTCCTTGAGCTGCTCAGAGTCCTTTTTCGGCACAGCCATGACCGGCAAGCTTTCCGCATACGCCAGCACCTCCGACTCCGAAAAGGTCCCGTCTGGCTGCTTTCGCAAAAGGCCAGACTTGATATCCGCATAGAGCTTTGACTTTTTAACCTTGCGCCCCTCTTCCGAGAGGAACGCCAGCACATCTTTCGTGCTTTTCACAACGTCGCTCACCGCTGTTCCTTTCGCCGTCTTTGCGCAGGCTGCACCTGCTCACATGGAATATAGCGACACGTCTCCGCAAAGCGCGGGCCTTTTCCAATGGGGATGCGCCAGACTTCACCAGCGTCCAGAATGGGCGGAGCCATGACACGGTAGAGTTCTGATTCATAGCCTGCGTTTTTCCCCTCGCCTTCCAGCACATATTCGCCTTTCACGGTCACGATCTCGCCCACGCGGAACTCTGGTGGAGTCAGATCGACCGATGCCGCCCGGCCAAGCCCAAGGCGTTCAGCCAGCCTCTCGCACACCCGCTCAAGCGCTTTGCGCACGGTCACCTCGGCCTTGCGATCGCCGCCAAAAGGCACCCACGCCTCGCCCTCTTTCAGACGATAGCGCCCGGCATCCCCGTAAAAACGGAACTTCGTGGGCTTTTGGTCTGGAAACTGGAGTGAAAGAGTCGCTACTTTTTGCACTGTTTTTCACCTCAATTTTTGCAGTATTTCAAAATATTCTCGGCGCTAACCCGATTCACAGGCAAAGCCTCCATCCATTCCATGATTTCCGGCTCCCAAAAGCGATCTGCAAGGCGTCTAAACTCGTTCCAGTGTGCCTGCGCCCATTTGTCGTCAAAAATCAGCTCCGCGCCGCTTTCTCCGCTTAGCTCCATCGAAATGGGCTTGCCGGTCAGCTCACGCTGAAATTCAATGACCGCCTGCGGAATCTTCGCCGGAGCTTCTGCCCGCTTTTCCTTCTTGGATGCGGCCACCAGAAACGCAGGCGAAAGTCCCGCCCGAATCCACTCCCGGAGCTGCACACCCTCGGCCACGGCTTCGCCCGGATCTTTGCCAACCGGCACGGGCCAGCGCTTGGCCTGCGAATAGGTTTTCTGCCACCAGCCGCGAATCCGTTTTTTCATCTCTTCGCTTTTCGCAACTTTTGGATCTGCGCCCTCATCCTGCGCAGGCTCAAAATCCAAGGCATTCAGGATGCACAGGCTTTTCTGAAAAACCTTGTGCCCAAACTCGTCAGGCTTGGTGCTGATTGAGCCAAGCCCCACCGCGCCGATAGTGGAGCCTGTCGCGGCAGCACAGGCAATGGCATCCAGTTCAGCCTCGACCACCACAAACGCCTTTGCGTCCTCGTGCAAAATCATGGGTCCCATTCCAGAACCCGGCAGCACATAATATTTAGGGCCAAACTCACGCGGAGCAGTCCTGCGAATGCGAACACGGTACAGCAGGCCATCGCGAAAAGTTGGAATCACAAACCCGCGAGGAATCCAGAGCTTTTTAGGTTTGCCATTGTCCTTGAACTCCTCAGGTAGCCCCCATGCAGTTCGGTCGCGGTAACAGTCCCGGCCCTGCTCGCCGGGGTTCCAGCCAAGACGAAAGGCTTTTACGGCTTCCAAGCCAATGCCCCGCGCGGCCAGCATGTCCAAAGCCGAAGGCGTCTGGAGCAATTTACGATGCGCCCACGTAACGAGCGCATTGGATTTGCAGCGCCACATTTCCTTGGGCGACTCCATGCGACGCGGGGCAAAAGCCTGTGGCTTCGGCGTAGCGCCCGGAGCCTTGGGACTCGTTGGCCGGGAACTCATCGCGGCAGCGTCCTTGAAGCTCATGCCCCGGAATTCTCGCAGGTACTGGATGAGGTCGCCGCCCTGCCCGCAGATCCGGCACCACCAGCTCCCCTCGCCGCCATTTTGTTCAGGCCAGATAAGGAAGCGATCTTTCCCACCACAGCCCGGACATGGGCCGTGATATTCACCGCCCTTTCGCGTGGACACTTTGCGCCCGGTACAGCCGTCCTCTTCGGCAAGCTTCAAAACGTTCATTTTCCCTCTTCCTTCCTATGGTCCTACAAGGTCCTGCCTATGGTCCTGTTATGGTCCTACTCTTAAACCTTTCTTTTTCTTTACTTTTATTCTTTATCAGGACCATAGGACCATAAAATAGAAAAATAGAAAGAAAAGAATACAGAGCTTCATAGGCCGACTTCTCAAATATATGGTCCTATGGTCCTAGTGGGCGCACTAGCCCCCGGCAACATTGAGTTTTTGAGTAGGACCATATTTTTCGCTATGGTCCTGCCTTCGTCCTAAGGTCCTACTTTTCCGAGCTGCCAAAGAGTCCCATTTCAGACTTAAAATCTGGACTGAGAAGCACGCCGTAATACCAGTTCTTCCCGCCGACCTTGCGCTTTGGGAACTTCTCCTGTGCGAGCTTTCCGAACTTGCGCTGCGGGAAGTTCTTTTTCTTGCTGATGTTCTGCCCGTACCACTTCACAAAAGCGTCATAGAATTCCGTGGCATTCACGCGGGTCGTGGGGTCATTCTCATCCGGTTCCACCACGAGGCAGCATTCATCAATAAAGATAGAAAGCAGATCCTCATCGCGGCGGTATTCATCCGTAGCCGCCAAAACCTTGGGCGGTGGATTCAAACCTTCCTGCTGCCATTCAAGACAACCGCGAACCAGCCACGCCAGAATGCCGGGCAGTTCCTGCCGAAGCTTGTCTTTCAGCCCCTTGTCTCGAGTCAGCTCGTTTGGCTTCTGCGGTTCGCCTTTCACAAAGCGACGTTCAAAGGGAATAAGGTGCATGCGCTCCCAGAAAGCAAAGTCCGAAGATGGAGCATGCGGCTTATGGTTAGTCAAAAGGAAAAGCGTGTGGGTCGGGGAAAACGTGACGGGCCGCTTGTCATTGGGCCAACGTCCGGTGAGCTGATCGCCACCAGAAAGCCATTTGCATCGAGCGGCTGAGAAGCGCCGTCCCTCGTCAGTTTCCGAGGCAAAGACTGCACGCAAACCAAGCAGGGACATGACCGAAGGACTCGGCGCATCCGAGGAGCGCGCTGTGCCCTGATCGAGCAGCATTTCCGAAGGAATGGGACCAACGAGAGGTCCAAGCACCTGAGAGATCATGTCCACCAGCACGGACTTTCCGTTACGGCCATCGCCATAAAACACGGGCAAGATGTGCTCTTTGTCACCACCGCGAAGCGTGGAGCCGAAGAGCCGCCGCAGGTAGTCGACCATTTCCGCGTCATCGCTCATGATCTCGAACAGAAATTTTTCCCAGTTCGGCGCTGCAAACTCGAAGCCCTGCCATTCCGTAGGCGCTGCCTTCAAAAGATAATCGTCTGGCCGACCATCCCGAAACGTCCCGGTTCGCAGGTCCAGCACGCCATTCTTGCAGGCCATGACCCACTGCTCCTGATCAATTTCATCGCCTTTGATTGCGAGCGGCTCCTTGTAGGTCTGCGCAAATTCCAGACACGCTTCCGGGCCACCCTTGCGCCACAAGCGGCGCGCCCGATTCATGATCGTTTTCTGTTGTGACTCATACATTTTCGCGATCTCCTTATTCCCGCCTTTCAAGGCTTCCGAGGCGTTCACGCCTGCTTTTTGTGCTGCACTGAGCAGCACGTCGATCACATCATTCACACAGGTCTTTGCCCGCTCCATCGTGTCGAGCTGCCAGTGCACACCGTTAAATTCCATCCATTCGCGGGACTGGCGGTTGAACACAAAGCGCCCGCGCTGGAGCTTGGCGTAAAGTTCACCAAGCCCCGCGTCTTCGGACATCACGCAGTTCATGACGTTCAGATTTTGAGGCGTCGTGTTCTTTCGTGTCCCCTGCTCGGCCTTGGCTCTGGCCTCGACCATTTCCCGAATTTCCGAGAGCTGCATAACGTTGTCGCCGTCCTCGCAGGGGCTGAATCCTGCAAGGCGCTGATTCTCCTGAGTGCTCATTTTTTGACCTCCCAAATGAGTGACACGAATCTCTAAAAAGTGGTGCTAATATGGTGCAGCACCTGAATTTTTCCATTTTTCCACGTCATTTTTTCCGTGCCCCTTGCGCAAAACCTGAGCTGTTTGACACCCGTACAAAGTGAAGGCTGGGAAGGACCCGTAAGACCTTCAGCATGCACATCTGGCGATTCAGGCTCTTTGGATTTTTGGTCGGCACTCTTCCTGTGGGGGGATCGGGGGGCTAACCTGACCCAGTGCCGGAAAAAAAGACGAAAATAAAAGCATCTACCG
>NZ_FUYA01000015.1 GCF_900167065.1 Desulfobaculum bizertense DSM 18034 | reverse complement strand
GGGGCGGCGCCCCTTGCAGGGCTTGGGACGGAGTCCCAATAAAACTGCTTCCCTTGCAGAGCACGAGACGGAGTCTCGTAAGTCTCGCATAGGTGGAGGAATTGGGGTATAGAGAGAAGATGGGACGAAAAGCAGTGATCGTGCTTGTAGTGGTGCTTTTGATGTGGGTGAGTTCGGCGAGTGCGGAGCTTCGTCTCCGGGCGTCGTCGACGCTTCCGCTGTCGGCGCTGGAGTCAGTACAGCTGCGCCACTACGGTGCGGCGATAGAGCGGGCGACGGGCGGCGAGGTGCAGGTCACGCTGTCGACGCGTGGCCGCTTGCTGAACGCATCGGAGGCATACGCTGGGGTGCTGGAGGGCCGAGCAGACATTGTTTGTTTGCCATTGGCGGAGCTGGATAAGTTTTTTCCTGCGTCGATGATGCTGACACTTCCTGTGCGCCTCAAAAACGCAGAGGAGGCGAGCGAGGCACTCTGGAAGGTCTTTACGAAGTACGATGCACCACACATGACGCAGGCGCCGATCAAGGTGCTGGCGATGTATACGACGGCCCCGATAAGCGTGATGAGCAAGATGCAGCTGCCGGGGCTGGAGTCGATACGCGGTGTGCATATGCGGACGATGAAGGACGGGAACCTGTACGCGCGGTCGGTTATGGCCGTACCGTTTGATCTGCCGCTGGACAAGACAGGGCCAGCACTGCGTGCTGGGACGATAAGCGCGCTTATTGGCAGTGCTGATCTACTTCGTGATCTGAACTACGCAGAATTTTGCCGCTACGTTGTTCCACTTTCGGGGCAGGTTCATCCCTACGTTGTGTTCACATCCCGTGAACATTTTGAAAGCCTGCCGGAAACGGTGCAAAAGGCACTGGACGGCATTGCGCTGGAGCAATCGGTGTGGGCGGGGCAGGAAGCGGACCGCAGAGCGCAGGAGTCTTTGAACTGGGCGCTGCGTACGCGAGAGCTTGTTTTTTCGTACTGGCCGCGCGATGACCTTCGGCGCTTTAGCCCGCAGGTCCGGCGGATTGTGGCGCACTGGGCGTGGTCTGTAAAAGAACGGGGCTACGACCCGGAGGAGCTTTTTACATTTATTGGACGGCCCGCGCTTGCACACCTTCTTGACAGATAAGTATGACGTTTTGTCATACTTTTTCGTCGCTGGCGGGCTTTTCCGCCTCTTTCCCTTCTTATCCTGCTGAGGTATCACTCCCCCATGTCAGGAGTTCAGCACATCGAAGTACATTCCGCCGAGGCCGGGCAGAAGCTTTTACAGTTTCTCATGCGCCGTCTCGGAAAGGATGTTCCAAAGTCGTTCATTATGCGCATTATTCGCAAGGGGCAGGTGCGTGTTGATGGTGGCCGCCGCAAGCCCTACGACCGTTTGGAGCAGGGGCAGATTGTTCGTGTTCCGCCCATTCGTCGCGAATCTGCCGCCCCCGCCGCACCAGCTGCGAGCTTTACACCGCTTCCCGTCTTGTACAATTCCGGTGGGGTGCTCGCCATTGAGAAACCCGCCGGGCTTCCCGTTCAGCCGGGAACAGGGCACGTGGATGCGGTGAGTGTGCGCCTCAGGCAGCAGTTCCCCGATGCCGAGTTTGTCCCAACCCCCGCCCATCGTCTCGATCGCGATACCTCCGGTGTCCTTTTTTGTGGAACCAGTTATTCCGCGCTTCGCGACTTACAGCAGGGCTTTCAGGACCACTCTATTCAAAAATTTTACCTCGCTCAGGTTCATGGCGAAATTCCCGTCGGTACCCAATGGGAGATGCGCGACGAGCTTCAAAAAGCTTCCGCCCCCGGTGGAAAAGAAAAAATGCGCGTCGGCGCTGGCAAGCTCGCCCTCGCTCAGCTTTGTTCACTCTCTGTGAACAGCGGCGTTACCCTTGTGCAGGTTCAACTCTTCACCGGCCGCACGCATCAGATTCGCGTGCAGCTCGCCGCTCGCAAGCACCCCATCCTCGGCGATCTCAAGTATGGAAGCTCACTCTCCGTCTCCCTCCGTCTTCATTGTCACCGTATGATTTTCGGCAATATTGATATCTCTTCTGATCCATTATGGTTAGAGAGGTAGATATGTTGGATGGATGGGATGGGAGAGAACCGGGGCCTGCCCCAGCGCGTTAGCGCTGGATGGGCGGGTGGGGGAAGTTGGGGGCCAGCCCCCAAACCCCCGCGTAAGGGAATGATTCCCTTACGTATCCTCATCGAGTTTGAATTCCCTCCACGCTTCGCGTGAATGAAATTCAAACTTGGGTGAGAAAACGAAAAGAAAGTCGTTCTCTTTCCCGTGTGTTGCCACCATTTTCTTTTTGAACGCGAGCGTTCAAAAAGAAAATAAGTGCGGCAGAAAAAGGCAGAAGAACACACGTTCGGGAAATTCCCCTAGCTCAAAAAATACGGCTGATGGAGAGGAAAGCGAAGCTTTCATCCCATTCAGCCGTATTTTTTGAGCGAAATCGGGATTCCCAAGGGCCTCGTCCTTGGGCGGGGTCAAGGGGCAGCGCCCCTTGCAGGGTTTGGGGCAGCGCCCCAATAAAACTGCGCCCCTTGCAGAGCACGAGACAGAGTCTCGTACCCCACCCACACGTGTTGCTATTTATCCCAGTACCCGCTGAGGGAAGGGACGAGGATGGGGGTGAGGTGAGTTGGGTTGTTGAGCGAGAGATTGAGGGGTGAGGCATGATGCAGGACGGGGGAGCCGCTGAGGATGCGAACGCGAAAATTTGTCCACCCAGCGGCGAGAAGCTGATCTTCGAGCAGGGCGACATGGTGGAGCTGCTTGTGGGAGATCGGAGCATTGTAGGGGAATCGGGTGAAGAGACATGGCCGAGCGGGCTGAGCGGGGTCGCTGAGGCCGATAGCTTTGGCGATGTCCTTAATGTCCTGCTTGGTGATGCCGTAATGGGCGAAGGGGCTAAAGACGTGCAATTCCTGGAGGGCTTTGAGTCCGGGGCGATATGTGCTGAGGTCAGAGGCGTTGGTGCCGTCGATAATGAGCGGAAAATTTTTAGAGACCTTCTGGCGAGCGAGAGAGAAGAGGGCGTGCTTGCAGTGATAGCAGCGATCTTTGTGGTTCTGTGCAACCTGCGAAATGCTCAGCGGGTCGATGCTGATACTGCTGTGAGAATAGGGGAGAGAGGCCAGAAATTCTTGCGCGTGAGATTCTTCAAACTGCGTGATGTGCGGGCCTGAGAGGTGGAAAGCAGTGAAGTGCCCTTTGGCGGAGGCGGCGAGAGTGGAGAGGAGTCGACTGTCCAGCCCCCCAGATACCGCGATGGCACTGGGGGGGCAGGAGTCGAGAAAAGCGGAAAGGGCGGAGAGCCGAATAAGCTGCTCCGCCTTGAGATCGATTAGTTTGATGGGATTTCTTCCTGAGCTTCGGTCAAGGTGAAGGAGCCTTCGCTGATCCACTTCTTGAGTTCGTTGGCGATTTCGAGAGAGCGTGTGTAGCTGGTGAGGGGAACGGTGGGGACCTTTTTCCCATCGAGTTCGATTTCGCCAGAGACAAGCTCGGAGAATTTCGCATGCTTGAGAATACGGGGCAGACGGTTGGGGTAGTCGTACCCGTAGTCTTTTACTGGCATGTCGATGTCTTCATCGCTGACACCGGTGAACCAGGCCATTTCCTCGTTCAGGATCGGGATCGGGATACCGACACCGACACAAAGGGACGTGCCATAACCGACGACAGAGACGCCGCGGAGATAGCGTTCATCCATTTTTTTGAGGTCACCCTTGAGCATGAGTGTGCCAGCGCCGGAGAGCGGAATACCGCGCTCGTTTCGTTCGGGGTTGGCGACATGCTGGGTACCAGCGCCGAGGACGTAACCCTGTGCGCCGCCGATGAAGATCTTTGTGCCGAGTCCAATGGTCTTGAGGTAGGGATCATTGAAGAGCGGCGAGATCTGGCCAGCGGTAGCATAGTTGGCGTTCTTTGCGTTTGGCTTGAGCGGACCCATGTAGGTATAAATGAGACGGCTCGTGAGGTTCACTGCACAGTTGTAGTTCTGGTAACAGTTTCTCGGATTGAGGAGCAAAGCTTCTGGCAGGTCAGCGAGGGTGATGTCCCTGCTGAGTTCCCGTCGAGGGTAGCAGTCGGTGCCATAAGCTGTTGCGCGCAGATGGACGACCTTACCACGGACGAGGTCCTCAATAACGTGAGAGCCGCCGTATTTGAACTGCCCGGGGTAGACCTTGTTGAGCGGGTCATCTTCGGCAGGTTCGGTAGCTCCGAGATAGGAGTCAACAGCGGCGAGACCACCGTAGCAGGGGACGCCGTTGAGCCAGACGTGAGACGTCTTGATGGTGGGCGGCATGGTCTGGCCGATATTAAAGAGGACACCACTGGAGCACATGGGGGAGAAGGTGCCGGTGGTGACGACGTCGACGTCTTTGGCAGCCTGTACTTTTCCCTTTTTGCGCACAACGTCGATCATCTCTTCTGCATTGAGAACGACGGCAGTGCCTTTTTTAATCTTTTCGTTGATTTCCTGAATGGTTTTGTTCACAGCGTGTGTGCTGCTCATGGTTCCTCCCTAATGCGTTATAAGACGTACGGGCACATGGTGTCTGATCTTGGAGCGAAAAGCAATGGTCGGGGCGAGGTTTTAGAGGCCAAAATGTAGGCGTGAAGCCTTTATTTAAGCGTATTTTGCTCTGAATCTCGCTTGGCTTTGAGAGCGAATTACGATATAAGGATATATGCTTTTTGGGCGGCAGAAATCCTCACTTTTTCGGGGTTTTCTGCAACTCTTTTTTTCTTGCATGTAATGCGCTGCAACTCCGCTGCGACAACTCTTGCATTCATGGATTCCGAACTGAAAAAAACACTCCGACAACACTTGCAGAAGAACATAGCTTCTGCGGACCTGAAGTCCTGGTACGATCCTCTCCGATTTTCACTTGATGAAGATCGAGGCGAGCTGACCGTGGTCTTTCCGCATGCCTATTTTGCGAGCTGGTTTGATCATGGCAAACGCGAAGCTTTTGAGGAAGAGCTGCACCGTTTTTGGGGCGCCGGGCTTACGGTTCACTACACAACGACGCTTGGTAGTTCTGGAACGCATGGCGCACCAAAGCTGATGCCACAGGAGTCGGAGGGGAAGAGACTTGATTTTCCTTTTGGGGACGAGTTTACCTTTTCGAACTTCATTGAGAATGAGAAAAATAATTTCTCTGTGAGCTCAGCGCGGGAAGTAGTTCGCAAAAAAGATCATGTTTTTAATCCGTTTGTCATAACGGGTCCGGAGGGGAGTGGAAAAACTCACCTTGCGCGAGCCGTGGCCAATGGCCTGTGGCAGCGGATTGGGAAGAAAGACGCAGTCCTGTACCTCTCGCTTGAGGAACTGATTGACCTGTACGAAGGAAAATTCAAGGGGGACCGTTTTCAGGCGCGGGCGCATGTGTGCTCGTATGAAATCCTTGTCCTTGATGAATTCCAGTGTGTGCAGCGTTACCCGTCTTTCCAGACTGAGCTGCTCCAGCTTTTTGACAGCTTTTACGACGCCAAAAAGCAGATGGTTTTTGCCTGTGCGGATAATCTTGGCAGTGTCGACTACCTTGCACCAAAGCTGAAATCCCGGCTTGAGTGGGGGCTTATCGTTGGCCTGCGGGAACCGGATATCGAAGTCCGGCTGAAGTACGTGCAGCGTTTTTGCAAAACAAAACATATTCACCTTTCGCGGGACAGAATGCTGACCCTTGTGGAACGGATTGCAGACCTTCGGCTCCTCCAGGGGCTTTTACTCAAGGTCTATGCCTACAAGGAACTCGTGCATTCTGAAGTATCTGGCAAAGAATTTGACCGGATACTTTCGCAGACAACGGGGCTGGAGCGTTCAGACATCCGGCCGGAAAACATTCTGGACGTCGTTGCTGTAGAAAAGCATTTTTCGCGGGAGGAGCTGATTGGCGCCCGCAGGCACCATGATTTGGTGCAGGCACGGCAGGTGGGAATGTACCTGTGTCGTGACATCCTGGGGCTGTCCTATCCCGCTCTGGGCAGGCTCTTTGGGAACAGGGACCATTCAACAGCCTTGTACGCCGTCAAAAAGGTTCGGCGAACAATGGCAACAGATGTCGAATTCCGACATATGGTTGAAGCTCTGAAGAAAAAGTGTCTGGCTGAGGACTGAGAAAAACCGGCGGCTTTTCTGCCGGAGATTTTTAACGGAAAAAGAGGCGTGCCGCTTTTACTGCGGTCGCGATATTTCGTTTCAGTGTTTGAAACAAGGAGATTACGATGTTTCTGAAGGTGTTCCGGGACGACATCATCGAGGGCCTGCAGAAGTCGGCAAACATCATCCCCGCCAAAACAGGGGCGGCTTTTCTGCGTACTATCTGGCTGAGAGTGGAAAATGGTGCCCTGAGCATCATGTCCACGGACTCCAATCTGGAGTTCTGTGGTACCTACAGTGCAGAAATCATCGAAGAGGGCCTTGTTGGTGTTCAGGGCCGTTCTTTTTATGACCTTATCCGCAAGCTTCCTGCTGGCCAGATTACGCTCAAGGCCGAAGAAGAAGCTCCATATCTTTCCATTGAGCAGGGCAACCGCAAATACAAGCTGCCAACCAACGAGAAAAGCTGGTTCCAGAATTTTTCTGCGTTCCCGGAAGAGCACACTGTGTTCTGGGCAGGCGACTTTTTGCAGGAGCTTATCGACAAGACTGCATACTGCATCAGCGATGAAGACACGATGGAGGCCATTGCCTGCCTGAGTCTGATGCCTGCTCGTGATACAAAAAATATTGAATCCTGTGGTCTCAACGGCCACCAGTTCGCCATGCAGAGCTTTTTGCACGACGACCTGCACGGTCTGCTGCCAGAAGGTGGCGTCCTGATTCAGAAGAAATACCTTGTTGAACTGAAAAAATGGCTCTCCGGCGACGAGATCGAGCTGAGCATCGACAACAAGCGTCTTTTCTTCCGCACAGCAGACAAGCGCGAGACCTTTAGTCTTCCGCTGTCCTTCTATCAGTACCCTGATTACAACACGTTCCTGAGCCGTATTGGTGATGCTGGCGTGTCTGAAATGAGTGTTGACCGCCTCGAGCTGATTGATGCTCTTGAGCGAATCATGATTTTTAACACCGAGAATAACCGCTGCGCCTATTTCCAGTTTGGCGAAAATGGCGAGCTGCAGATTTACAGCCAGGGGCAGGACATTGGTACCGCCACCGAGCAGCTCAGTGTTGAATACTCCGGTGATCTGAAAAAAATCGCTTTCCCCACTCGCAATCTGATTGAAATTCTCAACCACTTCGCTTCTGAGAAGGTGAATTTCAAACTGACTGGTGCCGAAGGCCCCTGCGGTGTGCTGGGCGATGATGACGCTGATTACAAGGTCATCATTATGCCCATGAAGGTCATTGAAGAAACATATTACAGCGAGGAAGGCGCCGAATAATGAGCGAGAATTCCAAAGGGCAGAAATATACGGCAGAGAGCATCACTATTTTGGAGGGGCTTTCCGCTGTCCGAAAGCGCCCTGCAATGTACATCGGTTCCACGGACCACCGTGGACTCCACCACCTTGTCTATGAAGTTGTCGACAACTCCATTGACGAGGCCATGGCTGGATATTGCTCAAAAATCGTGATCAACCTGCACCTCGACAACAGTGTCACGGTTAAAGATAACGGCCGTGGTATCCCGGTCGACATGCACCCCAAGGAACACCGCCCGGCTGTTGAAGTTGTTATGACCGTGCTGCACGCAGGCGGCAAGTTCGACAACAACAGCTACAAAGTTTCCGGCGGCCTGCATGGCGTTGGTGTCTCCTGCGTTAATGCACTTTCCGAGACTCTGGACGTGACCATTCGCCGTGACGGCAAAATCTGGAGCCAGCGCTATGAGCGTGGTGTTCCGGTGACCGAGCTGCAAAATGGCGGCGACGCTGAGGGCAGTGGCACCACTATCCGCTTCCGTCCCGACGAGGAAATTTTTGAAACCAATCAGTTCCAGTACGACATCCTGCGTAAGCGCTTCCAGGAGCTTGCTTACCTGAATCCCGGACTGGAGATTGATTTCCGTGATGAGCGCACCCAGCGTAATGACGTCTTCAAGTTTGAGGGCGGCATTTCCCAGTTCGTTAACGATCTGAACGGAAGCAATGCGCCTATTCACTCCGTGATTTTTGACTCCGGTGATTCTGACAACATCGTTGTTGACTTTGGCTTGCAGTACAACACCTCCTACAAGGAAGTGATGCTGACTTTTGCCAACAACATCAGAACCATCGAAGGTGGGACGCACCTTCAGGGCTTCAAGACAGCCCTGACCCGCGCCATCAACACCTACATCCAGAACTCTGACCTGCCCAAGAAGCTCAAGGTGAAGCTTTCCGGCGATGACGTCCGCGAAGGACTCGTTGCTGTTGTGAGCGTGAAGCTTCCTGCTCCGCAGTTCGAGGGACAGACCAAAACCAAGCTGGGCAATTCCGAAGTGGCCGGTCTTGTGTCTGGTCTGGTGTACGATCGCCTCAACACCTACTTCAACGAGAACCCTAAGGAGGTTCGCGCGATTGTAGACAAGGTTGTTGATGCGCACCGCGCCCGCGAAGCTGCCCGCAAGGCAAAGGATCTGGTTCGCCGCAAAGGTGCTCTGGCAGACAACGCTTTGCCGGGCAAACTCGCTGACTGCCAGACCAAAAAGCCGGAAGAATCCGAACTCTTTATCGTTGAGGGTGATTCTGCAGGTGGTTCTGCAAAGCAGGGTCGTGACCCTCGCATTCAGGCAATTCTGCCGCTTCGAGGCAAAATCCTGAACGTTGAGCGCACCCGTTTTGACAAGATGCTTGGCAACCGTGAAATCAAGATGATTATTACGGCAATGGGTGCAGGCATTGGACAGAATGAGGAAGACGTTGAGCTGGAAAAGCTCCGTTACCACAAGATCGTCATCATGACTGATGCTGACGTCGACGGCGCGCACATCCGTACGTTGCTGCTGACTTTCTTCTTCCGTCATTATCCGCAGCTCATCGAGCACGGCTATCTCTACATTGCTCAGCCGCCGCTGTACCGCGTGCACAAGGGCAAGTTCGAGAAGTACATCACGCACGAATCCGAGCTGTCTGACTTCCTGCTTGAGCGCGCTGCTGGCGAACTCAAGGTACGTTCTCTTGGCTGCAGCGACATCGCTGGCAAGCTGTTTGAGAATGAAGACTTTGAGAAGCTGATGCACAGCATCAACATGCTGCGCGGCAAGACTCACGAAGCAGAGCAGATTGGCATTTCTGCTGATCTCTTCCACAAGCTTCTGTCCTTCCCGGTCAAGCTGACTCCAGAGGCCCTGAACAATGGCGATCTGGACATGCTCAAGCAGTTTATTGGTGAGCGTGGCTATGAGGTGACCACAGAAGTCTTTGAGGATGATGTTGAGTCCCGCCGCTATGTGTACTTTGAGAACGACAAAGGTCATCGCACCCGTGCTGGTGTTGAGTTCTTCAATTCCAAGATCTTTAAGCAGAGCTATGACACCTTCAAGGAAATCATGGATCTGTGCGGTTCCCAGAGTTTTGAGCTTGAACTGAAAGACGGCAGCAAGGTTTCCACCGAGAGCATGTTTGCCCTTTTGGATACGGTCTTTGCCGAGGCACACAAGGGCATCAACATCCAGCGCTACAAAGGTCTGGGTGAAATGAACCCAGAGCAGCTTTGGGAAACCACAATGGACCCGGAAAAGCGGACCATGCTTCAGGTTTCCGTTGATGACGCTGTGCAGGCTGACGAGCTGTTCTCCAATCTTATGGGTGACCAGGTCGAGCCGCGCCGCGAGTTCATCGAGCGTAATGCTCTGGCCGTTGGCGAGCTGGACATCTAGTCTGCTTTTCGCCTTTGGGCACAGCTGTTTGAGAATGTATTCCACCTGCACAGGTGCAGGTGTTTAAAAAGATTTTCGGTCAGGGGATGCGTTGCTGCGTTCCCTGCCGAATCAATCCCCGCCCGGGCACACTGGCCCGGCAATCCAGCGAGGGAGAAGCGTGGAAAATCCTACGATCAGTATTGAACAGGAAATCCAGAAATCGTATCTGGAATATTCCCTGTCGGTCATTATTGGCCGAGCCATTCCAGATGTTCGAGACGGTTTAAAGCCGGTTCACCGCCGTATTTTGTATGCGCAGAGTGAACTCGGAAATACCTACAACCGTGCCTATAAAAAGTCCGCTCGTGTCGTCGGTGACGTCATCGGTAAATATCACCCGCATGGTGATTCTGCCGTTTATGACGCCTTGGTCCGTATGGCACAGGAATTCTCCATGCGCGATCCGCTCGTGGATGGACAGGGTAACTTCGGTTCCATTGACGGCGACTCCGCTGCTGCAATGCGTTACACCGAAGCCCGTATGTCTCGACTGGCTGGGGAGTTCCTCTCCGACATCGAGAAAAACACCGTTGATTTCCGTCCCAACTACGACAACTCTCTGAAAGAACCAGAGGTCTTGCCCACAAAGGTGCCAAACCTCCTTCTGAATGGTTCTTCTGGTATCGCCGTTGGTATGGCTACGAATATTCCGCCGCACAACCTTGGTGAGCTGTGTGACGCCCTTTTACATATGCTTCGTGAGCCTGCCGCTTCTTCGCAGGATCTGATGGCTTTTGTGAAAGGTCCTGACTTCCCCACCGGTGGCACTGTCTACGTTGGGCGTGGCCTGACCGAGGCATACACCACAGGTCGTGGCTCCGTGAAAATTCGCGGCAAGCTGCACGTGGAAGAGCGCGGCAAGAATCTTGAGTCCATCGTTGTGACCGAGATTCCGTATGCTGTGAACAAGGCAAATCTTGTTGAAAAGATTGCCATGCTTGTTCACGAAAAGCGCCTCGAAGGCATTAGCGATCTGCGCGATGAATCTGACCGCAAGGGTATTCGCATTGTCATCGACCTCAAGCGTGGCGTGATTCCGAGCATTGTTATCAACACGCTCTACAAGTACACCGCTCTTGAGACCTCTTTTGGCTACAACATGATGGCCGTCGTGGACAATCGTCCGCAGCTGTTGACCCTCAAGGGAATTCTTCAGCACTTCCTGTCTCATCGTCGCGAAGTCATTATTCGCCGCACCCGCTTTGACCTTGCCAAGGCCGAAGCTCGTGCCCACATTCTGAAGGGCCTGCGCATCGCTCTCGACAACATTGACGAGGTCGTGCAGATCATCAAGGCTTCCAAAACGCCTCAGGACGCAAAGACTGCCCTTGGTGAGCGTTTTGGTCTCGACGATGTACAGAGTCAGGCAATTTTGGACATGCGCCTCCAGCGTTTGACCAACCTTGAGCAGGAAAAGCTCATTGATGAGTACAATGCTCTTCTCGAAAAGATTGCGTACTTCAAGAGCATTCTTGAAAACGAATCGGTTCTGCTCGGCGTTATTCGTGAGGAAATTGAGGACTTGAAGTCTTCATATGCCACACCGCGCCGCAGTGAGATTGATGATCGCGACCTGAGCGGCATCGACATTGAAGATCTCATTCCTGACAACGAAGTTGTTATTACTCTGTCCCGCCGTGGCTACATCAAGCGGACAGATCTCGAAAATTACTCCGCCCAGCGTCGTGGCGGCAAGGGTATCTTTGGCGTTCATACCTCGGACGGCGACTTTATCCTGAACTTCCTCGTGACCTCGAACCATCAGTATCTCTTGCTCTTCACTAACCGTGGCAAGATGCATCGTCTCAAGGTTCATCAGATCCCAGAGGGAAGCCGCACAGCAAAGGGCATGCACATTGCCAACCTGCTCCAGCTTGAGAAAGACGAGTACGTCACCGCAGCACTGTGTGTCCGTGACTTCATGGCTGATCGCGCATTCCTCTTCGTGACCAAGAAGGGTATGGTCAAGCGCACCATGCAGCAGCTGTACACCAACTGCCGTTCCACTGGCATCATTGCCGTGAACGTTCGCGAAGACGATGACCTCCTGCAGGTTGTTGATGTGTCCAATGACGACGAAATGGTCCTCGTTACCAAGGATGGCTATTCCATCCGCTTCCGCATGCAGGATGCTCGCCCCATGGGTCGTGGCACCGCAGGCGTGAAGGGCATCGCCCTTCGCGATGGTGACGAAGTTGTTTCCGGCGTTGTTGTGACCCCAGAAGAATCCAAGGATATTCTTACCGTTTCTGAGAAAGGCTATGGAAAGCGGTCCAGTCTGGACCTCTACCGTCTCCAGACTCGTGGCGGCAAAGGTATCATCACGATGAAGACCACCCACAAGACCGGTGCCCTTCTTGGCGCTATCATGGTTGATCTTGAGGATGACATCATCATGCTGACGACCGAAAACAAGGTTATCCGCATGAATGCTGGCGAAATCCGCAAGGTTGGTCGTGCAACGCAGGGCGTTCGTCTCGTGAGCATGAACGACGAAGGCAGTGTCGCTGGTTTCGATCTCGTTCGTGATCGTCAGATTGAAGAAGCTCGGAAGAATGAAGACTAGGTCTTTCTTCCTTTCTTGCGCTCTCATCGTCTGTCTTTTGGGCTGCTCTCCGCAGGATGGCGATTCTCTCGCCGCTGCGAACAGAGCCTATGCCCACGGCAACTATCTCGAGGCGCAAGAGCTTTATCAGTCCTACATTCAGACTGAATCCGGGGGGACCGAGCGTTGGCGCGCTTGGTCCCGCCTTCTTTCCATTTGTCTCGATATTCGCAGCCAGCCTCAAAAGGCCTTGCCCATTGTCGACACCATGCTTCTTGAATTTGCCAGCTCGCCCCAGCGTGTTGCGGAACTCTCGTGGAAGCGTGCCGAGATTCTGACTCAGGTACAGGACAACAAGGCCGCCATTGAAGCATGGCAGAAAATCCTCGATGACCCCGCCTTTTCCCGCGCCCAGCAGTGGCAGGCTGTGCAGGAACTGTATTCCATTTTTCAGCGGCAGCAGCGTTACGCCCTCATGCGGGACGTGCTCGCCCAGAACACAGCTCTCGCTCCCAGCCCAGAGGACAAGCTCCGCGTTCAGTACAAGCTTGCTCAAGTCTATTTTTTGCTCCGGAATTACAAAGAAGCCTCGCACTCCCTTGACGACCTTCTCGCGCAGGAAAACATCCCCGCCGCTCTCGAAGTGCAGGCCGTTTACCTCCTCGCAGAAATCGCCCTCGAGCAAGGCAAAGTCGCCGACGCTCGGAAACTCTTTCTTTCCCTCAAAGGCCGGTACCCAAACCCTCAGGCCCTGCGCATTCGTATTGATGCGTTAGCTGAGTAGCAAATTGGGGAGAGAACCGGGACCAGGCCCAGCCTGAAAAGGCTGGATGGGCGGGTGGGGGAAGTTGGGGGCCAGCCCCAGCCCGTGAGGGCTGGATGGGTGGGAGGGGAGAGAACCGGGGCCAGGCCCCGGACCCCGCGTAAGGGAATGATTCCCTTACGTATCCTCATCGAGTTTAAAAGCCGTGCAAGCTTCGCTTGCACGGCTTTTAAACTTAATGGGCATAACGTCGAGAGCCTCTTTCTCCTTCTCGTGTGTTCGCCACTATTTTCTTTTTGAACGCGAGCGTTCAAAAAGAAGGGGTTGAGGCGCAAAGAAAAAGAACACACGCCCAGTTAACTAGGCCGAAAAAAAGGGGCCGGATGTAGGGGAAAGCCAACGGCTTTCACACATCCGGCCCCTTTAATTTCGGGCGAAATCGGGATTCCCAAGGGCCTCGTCCTTGGGCGGGGTCAAGGGGCAGCGCCCCTTGCAGAGCACGAGACAGAGTCTCGTAATTATTTATTATAATTTATACATTCGCGACAATGTCAGCGCCAGCCTGGAGTGCTTTGGCGTTGGCGGGGATGAGGTGCGCGTTTCTTTTTGAGATAACGTGCTCGAGAGCGCTCTGGACGACGGAGAGTGGGAGCACCTGAGTCGCCTGAATAAAGGCGCCGAGAGCAACCATGTTCGCCATTCTGACGGAGCCGATGGAGTCTGCGATGTCGTTGCAGGGGACGGCGATGGAGCGCAGGCGAGTGGAGTCTGCGAGTTCCATGTCGATGAGCGAAGAGTTAACGATTTGCACACCATTGTCCTGAAGTCGTCCCTGAAACTTGTCGAGAGAGGGGCGGTTCATGGAAATAAGATTCCGAGGGGAGCGAATGATGGGCGAGCCGATTTCTTCTTCTGCAATAACGACAGTACAGTTAGCAGTACCGCCGCGCATTTCTGGACCATAGACAGGGATGTAGGTCACGTTAAAGCCGTGATGCATACCTGCATAGGCGAGCAAGTTGCCGATGAGCATAACGCCCTGACCGCCAAAGCCGGCCATGATAACATCCTGATACAGCATGAAAAGGCTCCTTAGGCTTTGGTTTTGTCAGTGTAGACGCCGAGCGGGAAGTACGGAATCATTTCCGTTTCGATACGCTTGTTGGCTTCAATGGGCGACATTTTCCAGTTTGTTGGACAGGTGGAGAGGAACTCCACGAATCCAAAGCCGAGGCCTTTTTGCTGCACTTCGAATGCTTTTTTAACGGCGCGTTTTGCTTTGGCAATGTTTGCGACGTTGTTGACGGCGACGCGTGCGGCATACGCAGTACCACCGAGACCGGCGATGATTTCAGTCATCCTGATGGGCATGCCCTCATTCTCGGGATTCCTGCCTCTGGGGCTGGTGGTCGTGCGCTGTCCAACCATAGTTGTTGGAGCCATCTGCCCGCCAGTCATGCCGTAGACGGTGTTGTTCACAAAGATGATGGAGAGTTTTTCACCTCTGTTTGCGGCGTGCATGATTTCAGCAAGACCGATAGAGGCGAGGTCTCCATCCCCCTGATAGGCGAAGACAAATTTGTCTGGACGAGCGCGCTTTGCTCCGGTGGCAACAGCTGGTGCGCGACCATGAGGCGCTTCGACGGAGTCGACGTTCAGATAATTGTAAATAAAGACAGAGCAACCGATGGAAGCGATGCAGATGGCATTTTCAGCGAGTCCCATTTCTTCGAGACATTCTGCAACGATGCGGTGCGTGGTGCCATGCTGACAGCCGGGGCAGTAATGCGTGGGGCGGTCAACGAGGACTTTTGACGGTGAAAAGACGACCTTTTCCTGAGAATCCATGCTATTTCCCTCCCAAACGTTCACAGATCGGCTGTTCGAAGTCGTCGGGATTGGGCAGGGTACCGGGCATCTGGGCGTAGAAGTCGGAGTCTGCATGTTTCCGGACGGCGAGCCGCACATCGTCGACCATCTGGCCGAGGTTGTGTTCAATAGTCAGGAAGCGCTTGCCCTGCTCAGCGAGCGAGGCGAGGGCTTCGGACGGGAACGGATAGAGGGTAATGGGGCGGAACAGGCCGACTTTGTGGCCTTTTGCGCGCAGGCTTCGCACCGTGCTTTTGACGATGCGGCCAATGGAGCCAAAGGCAACGACGACGAGTTCGGCGTCATCACACATAAAGGATTCGTAGCGAACTTCCTGACGCATCGCGTCATATTTGTTTTGCAAGAGTTCGTTGTGAGCAGCAAGCTCACCTTCCTGCAAATACAGAGACTTGAGCAGTCGGGGTTCGCGACCGTCAGCACCATCAAGCTGCCATTCTGGAGCCGAGTAGTTGTTGTGAGACTCTGGGGTCCAGCAGTCAACAGGCTCTTTCATCTGGCCGAGGATGGCGTCGCCAAGGATAAGAACGGGGTTCTTGTACTTAAAGGCGAGGTCAAAGGCTTCGACGGTGAGGTCGTAGGCTTCCTGACCAGTAGCGGGAGCGAGGACGAGCAGGCGATAGTCGCCATGACCGCCACCGCGGGTGGACTGATAATAGTCGCCCTGACTCGGACCAATGTCACCGAGGCCCGGGCCTCCTCTGTTCATGTTGACGACAACAGCGGGGAGCTGGCTTCCTGCCATGTAGGAGAGAGCTTCCTGCTTGAGGGAGATACCGGGGCTGGAGGACGAGGTCAGGGCACGAATGCCGCAGGCAGCAGCGCCGAGCAGCATGTTTGCTGCGGCGACTTCACTTTCTGCCTGAACGAACTGACCGCCAGCATCGGGAAGGGCGGCAGAGAGAAATTCTGGGATTTCATTCTGTGGAGTGATTGGATAGCCGAAAAAGCAGCGGCAGTCCGCAGCGAGAGCGCCACGGGCGACAGCTTCATTCCCCTTGATAAAGAGCTTTGAGGACAGTGACTTAGACATGAGACTGACCTCCAGCCTTTACAGACGGGGTTTTATACACAGTGATGCAGAAATCCGGGCATATTTTGGCACAGGAAGAGCATGCGATGCACTCCTTCATTTTGTCTGAAGGGACTTCGACGACCTTGTATCCCTGTGCGTTAAACCGTTCGGATTGCTGCAGGATCTCTTTCGGGCAGACGGTGGTGCAAAGTAAACAGCCTTTGCACCGCTCGTCCCGAATTTCTATACGAGACATAAGCAGCTCCTATGTAGTTTGACACACTGGTCGTAAAGCGCATGCTCATGGTCTCGTTGCCACAGATCCCCAAAAGTGGCTAAAGAATGAGCATGGCATCGCCATAGGAGAAGAAACGAAATTTGTTCTCGAGCGCGGTTGCATACGCTTTGAGAATGGTATCCCTATTGGCGAGTGCAGAAATCATAATAATTAGAGATGATTCTGGCAAATGAAAATTCGTAAGCATCTTGTCCACAACGTTAAAAGTATATCCTGGGTAGATAAATATATCTGTCCATCCGGAATATGCGCAAATTTTACCTGTAGCGGCAAAAGCGCCTTCGAGTGAGCGCACACTTGTGGTGCCAATGCCAAAGACAGGGCGACCTTCTGCCTTAGCTCGACGGATAGCTTCTGCAGTGTCTTCGGGTACTTCGATGTATTCACCATGCATTTTATGCTCGCGAATGTCCTCACTGCGTACCGGGCTGAATGTCCCGTAGCCGACGTAAAGAGTAACCTCTTTCCATTCGATGCCTTTTGCTTTGAGCTTTTCGCGGACTTCCGGGGTAAAATGCAGGCCAGCGGTCGGTGCAGCCACGGAACCGAGTTTTTCGTCTTCTGCGTAGACCGTCTGATAGCGCTTGGCATCCTCCGGAGTATCGGGGCGGCGAATGTAGGGTGGAAGAGGGTAGTGGCCCAAGTCCTTAAATAATGTTCCGAGATCGCCCTTCCACGAGAGGCGTACGGAGCTGTGTCCAAAGTCGCGGCGTTCCAGAACTTCGAGGAAGAACTCGTCGGTGAACTCAACGCGCAGGCCGGGCTTTGGGGCCTTGGATGCGCGGAGCAGACCAACAACGTCGGCGCTGTGCCATCCATCTTCACTGCTCTGTTTGTTTTCCATGACCAGCGGAAGCGGCGTCAGCAGCAGAAATTCAACTTTGCCACCGGAAGGCTTGTGCCCATAAATTCGGGCGGGGAGTACCTTGGAGTTGTTGGCAACCACAACCGCGTTGTCCGGAAGGTAATCCACAATCTCAGAAAAATTGGTCAGGGTGATGGAATCATCTTCCCTGTTCAGCACCAGCAGGCGCGATGCATCACGCTGCTCGGCTGGCTGCTGGGCAATCTGGTCCTCTGGCAATTCAAAAGAATATGAGGAAAGTCGAAAATCTGCTGGAATTTCTTTCATGGCTTTTATCCTAAAAAAGGGATGAACCCCTTGTTTCTTCGTGTCATTAACGTAAAAAAAAAGAGCGCCTCGTGCGGTAGCGCGAAGCGGTAGCTGTGGCGAGTTCACAATGTGGAATGCGGGAGCGCTGATTGATGTTTGGCGCGCGCTCGGTTAGTGTGTACCCGGCCAAAACAGGCTACTGAAAATAAAAAATACATGTCATCACCGATTCTCTGGAGGCACCATGCATAGAACTTTTCTTGTCATCCTGGCAATGGTTTCCTTGCTGTCACTGTGTTCGTGTCAGTCTGCATTACAGCCGCACAACGCCGATCAGCCTGTTGCTCAGGTCGAACAGCCCAAGGCCGCAAGCTCCTATCAGGAGTTTGATGATATTTTGATTCCAAACGAATTTGAATTCGTACGCAAGCAGTCTTTTGTGATGGAGACCCCGGCATTCAAAACCGGTATGGTAACATACAAAGGCCGCGTTAATGCTGTTGATGCAGCCAATTTCTTTGAGCGTAACATGATCCGGGATAACTGGCATCTGCGCAGCAAAATGAAATATAACCGGACGATTATGGTTTTTGAAAAGCCAGATCGCGACTGCATCGTCAATATTCTTGATGGCACTTTTGACACGGTTGTCGAGATTATTGTAGCCCCCCGTCAGGACGGCGGGTACTCTCCTGCTCCCGTGAGCAGCAAGGGGCGCTCTCCGCTTGAGGAGAATCTCGATAACTAGGAACGAAATTATGCATCCTCATTTTGCTTTTTCTCATTTTCGAGGGAAGCGGGTTCATCTCGGATTATCCGGCAGTGTTGCCGTGTACAAATCCGTTGAGCTGCTTCGGGCAATTCTTAAATCTGGTATGAACGCAGGGGCCACGCTGACAGGCGGGGCCCAGCGTTTTATTACGCCTCTCACTTTTGAGGCGCTTGGCGCTCTTCCTGTGTTTTCCAGCATGGACAACACAGACGAGGGAATTTTTGGGCATCTGGAGCCGGGGCAGGACGCCGACGCATTTTGTGTCGCTCCCGCCACTGCGAACATTCTTGCCAAAGCCGCGCATGGCATTGCTGACGACATGTTATCCTGTCAGCTTTTGGCCGCGGACTGTCCCATTATTTTAGCTCCTGCGATGA
Source organism: Desulfobaculum bizertense DSM 18034 (assembly GCF_900167065.1). Classification (NCBI taxonomy): domain Bacteria; kingdom Pseudomonadati; phylum Thermodesulfobacteriota; class Desulfovibrionia; order Desulfovibrionales; family Desulfovibrionaceae; genus Desulfobaculum; species Desulfobaculum bizertense. Next base: position 10,570 of record NZ_FUYA01000015.1, on the reverse strand, counting down.
ATCCGCGCATGTGGAATGCTCCGGCAACGCAGGAGAACTGGGCTAAGCTCAAGTCTCGCGCCAATGTTACTGGCATTGAGCCGTGTGGTGGGCTTATGGCCTGTGGCGACACAGGCAAAGGCCGTTTCCCCGCCATTGAGGAAATTTATCTCCACATTTTGCGCGCTCTCAGCCCGCAGGACATGGCAGGTCAGAATGTTCTTGTGACGCTTGGCCCCACTCGCGAGGCTTTTGATGCGGTTCGTTTTTGGACGAATCCTTCTTCCGGCACGATGGGTGCCTCTGTTGCCCTTGCCGCGTGGCTTCGTGGTGCGGATGTGACAGCCATCTGTGGCCCGGTACACGGGATTTATCTCCCTTCCAGCATCAACCGCGTTGACGTGAGTTCTGCGCAGCAGATGTATGATGCGGTGCACGAGCACTGGGCATCTATGGACATTGGCTGTCTTACCGCCGCCGTCGCAGATTTTTGTCCAGAGCCGTATGGCGATCAGAAGTTTAAAAAAACTGGCAAATCGGCTGGTCTTGATTTGCATTTCAACTGCACGCCCGACATCCTGCGTTCTCTTGGTGAAGCCAAGGCTTCGCATCAGCGGCTTATCGGTTTTGCCGCCGAGACTGCCGATGTGCAGCAGTATGCAGAGGGTAAGCTCAAGCGCAAGAATCTTGATCTGATTGTTGGTAACGATATTTCTCGCGCCGACTCCGGGTTTGGCTCTGCTACAAACGCTGTTGTCATGTGTGGTGCCTCTGGCAAAGTTGAGCGGCATGACGCTCAGCCCAAGCCAGACATTGCATGGAGGATTTGGGATTGGATGCTCGATCTCTAGGAATTTCTGAGAAATTTCGCCCGTGGCATGACGCCGGGCTTCGTCTCGTTTTTCGCGATGCCTTTCCGGCTGCGCAGTGTGCAGCAGAGGCCCCCGCGTCTTCGGTTGCGCCCGCTCCTGCGGCTCAGCCCGCGCCTCATGTTTCCCGTGAAACTGCAAAGAAATCCTTTCATCGGCCCCCAAAGGTTCAGCGCGCGCATCACGACAATTCGCAGCTCAAGCCCGGGCAGGTTCCGCAGTTTCTCAAGAACAAGGAACCTCGCAAGCCCGCACCACGGCCCGCTCCCCCTCAGGACGGTGGGCCGCTCTTCCCATGGGATGAGTTTCGGAAGCGTCTGCACGTTCCCTCGCGCACCGTTTGGACATACTGGGAGCTTGGCGACGACTTCGGCCCAACTCCCAGCGCAGAACGACGGCAGCTTTTTTCCAATATTATTCACCATCTCAAGTGGCCCGCTGGCACGATTACCTTTTGGCCCCTCTCCGCGCAGCACAACGGTTTCCTCCTCCCGCATCCCGGGAACTTTTGGAAAGGCGTGCGCGAAGCTCAGGCTCGGACGGTCTTCTGTTTTGGGAACAAAGCCTTTCAGGCTCTCTTCCCCGGTCACGAGTTCTCCGTCTCTCGCCGCATGAAGGGCGGTGTCGAAATCTTTGTGCTCCCCGGCCCCGGCACCATGCTCGCCGGGAACAAGGCCGACAAGTGCATCGTCTGGAACGCCCTCTCTCAATATGCCCATTCATAGCAATATTATGGGTGGAAGAACCGGGGCCTGCCCAGCACGTTAGTGCTGGATGGGCGGGAGGGGAGAGAACCGGGGCCAGGCCCCGGACCCCGCGTAAGGGAATGATTCCCTTACGTATCCTCATCGAGTTTAAAAGCCGTGCAAGCTTCGCTTGCACGGCTTTTAAACTTAATGGGGCTAGCGTCGAGAGCCTCTTTCTCTTTCCCCTGAGTTGCCACCATTTTCTTTTTGAACGCGAGCGTTCAAAAAGAAAGGGTTGAGGCGCAAAGAAAAAGAACACGCGCCCAGTTAATTAGGCCGAAAAAAAGGGGACCGAAATGGAGAGGAGAGCGTAGCTCTCATCACATTTCGGTCCCCTTTTATTTCGGGCGAAAGCGGGATTCCCAAGGGCCTCGTCCTTGGGCGGGGTCAAGGGGCAGCGCCCCTTGCAGGGCTTGGGACGGAGTCCCAATAAAACAACACAAAACAACACCCACCCGCCCCGCGCCCCCACCACCCAATCTTTGCCCTTGGCCAGCGATGAAGCCCATCATATCTCGCTAAACGGGGGATGAGCTGATAGAGTCATGAAAAGATCCAGAAGCTGTGATAGAATAAGACATTGTGGAGGCTGAGATGAAGCGAGTACTGGTATTGCTAGGAATCCTGATGCTGCTGCTTCCGGGAGTGTCGAGAGCGGACGTACAACGTGAGGGACCGTTCCGCGTGCTCCGGGTGGAGGTAGAGGGGACGATAAATCCTGCGCAGCGTGATCTGCTGAAGGAGGCGCTGACGAAGGCGGGAGAGAAGCGTGCTGATGCGCTGCTGATACGGCTGAATACACCGGGGGGGCTTGGCCAAAGCATGCGTGAGATGACGCAGACGATACTGAACGCGGACGTACCTGTGCTGGTGTGGGTTGGCCCTGCGGGAGCGCGTGCAGCTTCCGCGGGAGTTTTTATTGTTGCGGCGTCGCACGCGGCGGGCATGTCGGCGACAGCGACGATAGGCGCTGCAAGTCCGGTTAATGTTAGCGGTGGTGATGTCGATAAGACGATGGCGAAAAAGGTTCAAAACGACATGCTGAGTCTTGTTCGCGGAGTGAGTAAGGAGCGTGGAAGAAACGCGAAATGGTACGAGAGCGCGGTAACGGATGCGGTGAGCATCTCTGGAGTCGAGGCGCAAAAGCAGCGGGTTGTGGAATACGTTTCGCCGACGGAAGAGGCGTTTCTGCAAGAGGTCGGAGAGAAGGGGATTGCTTTTGAAGGCGGGACAATCCGCTTTGACCCAAAGCAGGTGGAGATTTTGGAATATAAGGCAAGCCTTCGTCACGCACTGCTGTCGTGGCTGCTTGATCCACAGGTTGCCTATTTGCTGCTGCTTGCGGGGATTGCGGGGATATTCTTTGAGATGACGACACCGGGGGCGATATTCCCGGGCGTTTTTGGTGGAATATGCCTTGTGCTGGCGCTGTATGCGCTGTCGATACTGCCGACCAATGTTGCGGGCGTGGCGCTGATACTGCTGGCGCTGGTGCTGTTCATACTCGAAATTTTTGTAACGAGCTTTGGATTGCTGACGGTGGCTGCACTGGTCAGCATATTCTTTGGTTCGACGATACTTTTCCAGCAAGAGTTTGGTTTTCAGGGTCTTGGTTACGGGACGATACTTCCGACGGTGATCGGTGTAGGCGTGCTTGCATTCTGCGGCGTGTACCTTGTTGCGCGTTCCCAGATACGACGTCCGAAGCAGGGGGAAAATTCTCTGCTGGGTCGCCGGGGGACAGTACGGCGCTTTGAAGGAGAATACGGGCAGGCGTTTATTTACGGTGAGCTGTGGAAGGTCCGGTCTGAGGACGGAACGAAGCTTGAAGTTGGAGAGAAGATTGAGGTTGTGCAGGTGGACGGCCTGACCCTCACAGTAAAACGGACAGAAGACGAATCGGAAGAGGAATCCGAGAGAAAAGGAGAATAAGATGTTAGGTTTTGCCCCAATACTTGTTTTGATATTTATTTTGTTGGCAATGTCTGTGCGCGTGCTCAACGAGTACGAGCGAGGAGTTGTTTTCCGACTTGGCCGAGTGATAGGAGCCAAGGGACCGGGACTTATTTTGTTGTTCCCGGTGATTGATAAGATGGTGAAGGTTGGACTTCGGACGCTGACGCTGGACGTTCCGAATCAGGATGTCATCACGCGTGATAACGTGAGCGTGAAGGTAAACGCGGTTGTGTACCTGAGGGTCACAGATCCGGTGAAGGCTATCATCGATGTTGAGGATTATTTGTTTGCGACGTCACAGCTTGCACAGACGACACTGCGAAGTGTGTGCGGTGGTGTAGAGCTGGACGAGTTGCTGACGCACCGAGAGAAGGTGAACAGTGAGATTCAGTCGATACTTGATGAACACACGGACCCGTGGGGCATCAAGGTTGGCACGGTTGAGCTGAAATACATTGATTTGCCGCAGGAGATGCAGCGGGCAATGGCGAAGCAGGCCGAGGCAGAGCGTGAGCGTCGCGCAAAGATCATCAATGCAGAGGGTGAGTTCCAGGCATCGACGAAGCTTGCTGAGGCGGCTGCGATTATTGGTCAGCATCCGGAAGCGATGCAGCTTCGCTATTTGCAGACGATGCGCGAGATGGCCTCAGAAAGTTCAAACGCAACGGTGCTTCCAATCCCACTTGATTTTTTCGCACAGAACTGGAAGTCTCCCAAGCGCTCTGGCGATGCATAGAGCCGAGCAGAGAGTGTTTCCCGTGAAACCGGAAGCGGTGAATAATGGGGCTGGGCATTTTGCCCACACTCGGCATATAATTATCGAAAAACAGGCGAGAAACAGTTTATGAAAATTCTTGTGACTGGTGCCGCCGGGTTTATCGGTTCGCACCTGAGCATGCGCTTCCTGAGTGAAGGGCATACCGTTGTCGGCCTTGATAACCTGAACGACTACTACTCCGTGGACCTGAAAAAAGCACGTCTTGCACGTTTTCAGGATGACCCGAACTTCACGTTTGTGAAGATGGACCTCGAGGACGAGAAGGGTATTGCAGAGCTTTTTGCACGTGAGAAGTTCACTCACGTCATCAACCTCGCAGCTCAGGCTGGCGTTCGCTATTCCATTGAGAATCCCAAGGCATACGTTGATTCCAACGTTGTTGGTTTTCTTCACCTGCTGGAAGGCTGCCGCCACAATGATGTGAAGCACTTTACCTTTGCGTCCTCCAGTTCCGTGTACGGTCTGAATACCACGATGCCGTTCAGCGTGCATGACAACGTTGACCATCCCATCAGCCTTTACGCTGCGACCAAAAAGTCCAACGAGCTGATGGCTCATACGTATTCTTACCTTTACGGTCTGCCGTGCACAGGACTTCGGTTCTTCACAGTGTATGGACCATGGGGCCGTCCGGACATGGCGCTGTTCCTCTTCACCAAGGCTATTCTTGAGGGCAAGCCGATCAATGTCTTTAACCACGGCAAGATGCGTCGTGACTTCACCTACATCGACGACATTGTCGAGGGTGTTGTCCGCGTGACCAAGCACACCGCAGCTCCGAACCCAGACTGGACAGGCGCCGCACCCGATCCGGGCAGCTCCTGCGCACCATTCAAGGTCTACAACATTGGTAACAACAATGTTGTTGAGCTGAGCAAGTACATTGAAGTACTTGAAGATTGCCTTGGCAAAAAGGCAGAAAAGAACTACATGGACATGCAGCCGGGTGATGTTCCTGCGACCTTCGCAAATGTCGATGACTTGATTGAAGATGTTGATTTTCGTCCTAACACTTCAATTGAAGATGGCATCGCAAACTTTGTGAAGTGGTACAGAGACTATTACAAGGCCTAATCTGAATTGACACACAAGTGGGTCCTCCCGTAACACTATGGGAGGACCCCGTTTGTAATCACCAAGCTTTATTTTGAGGCTCAAAAAAATGGATTTCCAGACTCTTAAAGGGAACATGGACGAAGTGTTCGAGAGAATTCTCGACAAGACGAATCACGGAGAACAGCCTGAACTCAAAGACGCGCAGGAATTCGTACGCCTGTGCCGCCTGCTGCACATGCAGGCTTCTGAGGAGTGGGCAGCAGAGGCAGAAGATTTTGCCCACCTTGCGGAAAAATTCCTGCAGGTCCTCAAAGAAGACGATCTCCAGGAATCTATTGTCATCGTTGAATCTCTGGATGCAGCAAAAGACTACTGTCACCGCATGTTCAGCCTGTAAGTCCCTTTGGGGGACGTTTCCCGTGAAACATCGGGGGAGGTACGCTTTCACGTGTCGCGCATAATTATCGTCGCCAACCAGAAGGGTGGTGTCGGCAAGACCACGACGTCTATAAACCTTGCTGCAAGCCTTGCCGTGATGGAAAAAAAGGTCCTTGTCGTGGACCTCGACCCTCAGGCCAACGCTTCCAGCGGACTCGGTGTCTATCCCGAAGATACCCGACTCAGTTCGTATCACGTTCTCTCTGACCCTTCCTGCTCTGCCGAAGCTGTACATTCGACATCAATGTCGTTCCTGAGCATTATCCCTTCGTCTCAGGACCTCGTTGCCGCAGAACTCGAACTCGTCAGCAAGCCCGCTCGGGAATACTTCCTGCGTGACGCTATCATGCCCTTACGCGATGACTACGATTTCGTCGTCGTCGACTGCCCCCCGTCACTCGGACTCCTCACGCTCAACGCAATGTGCCTTGGCGAAGAAGTCCTTGTGCCTCTCCAATGTGAATATTTCGCCCTCGAAGGCATTGCCCGCCTGCTCCAGACCTATGGACTCGTCCGCCGTCGGCTCAATCCTGATATCCGACTCCTTGGCGTTCTCCTCACTATGTATGACGGTCGGAACAGACTCTCGAGACAGGTTAAAAACGACATTAGAAAAACTTTTCCCCAGCACCTGCTCGAAACAATTATTCCGCGAAATATTCGACTCTCAGAAGCACCGAGCTTTGGAAAACCCGTGCTCGGGTATGACATACATTCCAAAGGTGCCGAAGCATATTTGCAACTCGCACGGGAAATCGTCTCTCGACACGCTCAGGCATAAAAAAAGCTCCCCGCTGTTGCGAGGAGCTTTTCAGTCTTTTGACGACGAGCCTCTTCGGCTCCCGGTTTATGCGTTTTTCGGTGGCGTGCATTCAAAAACAACTTTATCCTTAAAGTGCTTTTTGGATACAAGCGCGTGGCAGCTCTGGCACTCAAAACGAACAAGACCACCAAGATTCGCCGCTTTCAGACGAAACTTGCGCGGCTCGTCCTGCTCCCAGTCTTCGGTAGAAGATCCACAGTGATCACAGTGAACTGTGCCGTCTATTGGGTAACTTAGATCCCAGGTCGTCTTGAGAGCTTCCCAGTCTTTGAGTGGCTCAGGAAGCTGCTCCGGCTCCTTGGCTTCCTCAGGGAATATCTTGTCGAGCTCCGGAGAAATAATTTCATCAAGCTTGTTCCAAAGCTCCGCACTCATCCAGACGCCCTGGCTCTCGCCCTCGGCGTCGAATAAAAATTTGAGATTCTTTTTCAGACGGGACATTGTTCCTCCATTGGTGTGCAGACCGGTACTGTACCGACTGCTTCAAAGAAGAATTGGAAATAACAGCAATGTCAAGGAGTAGCAAAATGGCGGCTCATCAAAGAGGCCTCGGTCGTGGACTCGATGCCCTGCTCTCAGGATTTCAGGAAAACCCGGGCACTCCAGAAGTCGTGCTCGTCCCTATTACGAAAATTTCTGCCAACGTCCACCAGCCACGCAGAACTTTTGAACAGGATGCTCTCCAGGAACTCGCAAGTTCTATTAAAGAAAATGGCGTGCTTCAGCCTGTTCTTATCCGCCCTCTGCACAGTGCGGAGCAACTTTACGAACTCGTCGCCGGTGAACGGCGCTGGCGCGCTTCGCAGATTGCAGGACTCAGCGAACTCCCCGCTATTATTAAGCCTCTCTCTGATGAAGAAAGCCTTGCCATTGCGCTTATCGAAAATTTGCAGCGTGAGGACCTTAATCCGATGGAGCAGGCCCTTGGTCTCAAGCGCCTGCAGGAAGAATTCGACCTCACGCAGGAAGAAATCGCCCATCGCATGGGGAAAAGCCGCCCCGCAATTGCAAACCTTTTGCGCCTGACTCAGCTTCCGCAGGCTATTCAGGACGATATCCGCGCCTGTCGCATCAGTGCCGGGCATGGTCGCTCGCTTCTCTCTATTGGAGACCCCGTTGCGCAGCAGGCTTTGCGTCAGCGCATTCTTGATGAAGCTCTTTCCGTTCGCGAGTGTGAAGCCCTTGCTGCCTACTTTAAGCGTACTGGCCATCTGCCAGAGCAGGCAAACCCTCGCGCTGCCAAGAAAAGAAGCTGTGAGCCGCTGCCCGTTATCAAGCAGCTCAACTCTCGTTTGCAGGAATCGCTGAGTCTCAAGGTTAAGCTCTCTGGCGACACGGAGCAGGGTCGTCTCACTGTGAGTTATCGCGACCGCGAGGAATTTCTCGCCCTCATGAAACGCCTCGGTCTCGACGTCTCTCTCGAAGCGTAGTTTTCACTTTTTACAGGATTTTTATCGCTCATGAATACATGTTCCACCTTGTATGCCAATGATCTCGTTCACGCCCTGGACAAGATGATTGGAAAAAAAGTTCTCATCGTTGGCGACCTCGTTCTCGACCATTATGTCGTCGGAGGCGTTGACCGTATTTCCCCAGAAGCTCCCGTCCCCGTCGTCGCCGTGGACAGTGAGCGTCTTGTTCTCGGTGGAGCAGGTAACGTTGCCCGGAACATTAAGACCCTTGGCGGTGAACCCGTCATTATTAGTGTCTGTGGCAACGATCAGGATGGGCACACGCTTCAGAATCTTCTCGCTTCTGACGGTATTGAGTCGCATCTTATTTGTGACTCCTCTCGCCCAACAACCAAGAAAACTCGCATCATTGCTCAGAATCAGCAGGTTGTTCGTGTCGACTGGGAGAATCCCGATGAAATTTCTTCCGCAATCCTTTCTCAGGTTATGGAGTTTCTTCGTGTCGAGGCCGACTCTTCGCCCGTCATTATTCTCTCTGACTACGGCAAGGGCCTTATCACAGAGCATTTTATGGCAGAGCTTGAGCGGTGTTTGAGCGCCCTCGATCAGCGGCCAAAGGTTCTCGTTGATCCCAAGGTGCGGAATTTTCATCTCTATCGGAATGTGGACATTCTCACACCAAACACCAAGGAAGCTGGCGAAGGTGCTGGTTTTCCCGCTACCACTGCGCAGGCTGATATTCTCCGCGCTGGGCGCACGATTTTTGAGCGGCTCAGCAACAAGAATCTTCTCATTACCCTCGGTGCTGGCGGTATGGCCCTTTTCGAGGGGCAGGATTGCGTGCGGCGCATTCCCACCGCTGCAAAGAAAGTTTTTGATGTGACTGGTGCCGGTGACACCGTCATTGCGACCCTCGGTCTCGCCCTCGCTTCAGGTATGGAACTCCTCACTGCCTGTGCCCTCGCCAACTATGCCGCCGGTATTGTCGTTGGCGAAATCGGCACTGCCGCCGTGTCTCATGAGCGTCTTAAGCTTGCCCTCGCCGCGTATCAGGATTTGCCCGTCGAGCGATGGGCATAGTGAGGTGGTGGGAGAAGATTGGGGGCCTGCTCCAGCACGGTAGTGCTGGATGGGCGGGAGGGGAGAGAACCGGGGCCAGCCCCAGCACGTTAGTGCTGGATGGGTGGGTGGGGAAGTTGGGGGCCAGCCCCCAAACCCCCGCGTAAGGGAATGATTCCCTTACGTATCCTCATCGAGTTTGAATTCCCTTCACGCTTCGCGTGAATGAAATTTAAACTTGGGTGAGAATGCGATAAGAAAGTCTTTCTCTTCTGCGAGTTGCCACCATTCTCTTTGAACGCCTTTTGGCGTTCAAAGAGAATAAGTGCGGCAGAAAAAGGCAGAAGAACACGCGTTCGGGAAATTCCCCTAGCTCAAAAAATACGGCTGATGGAGAGGAAAGCGAAGCTTTCATCCCATTCAGCCGTATTTTTTGAGCGATATCGGGATTCCCAAGGGCCTCGTCCTTGGGCGGGGTCAAGGGGCAGCGCCCCTTGCAGAGGTGCGGGGACAGAGTCCCCGCCCACCCTAGCGCCCCTTGCAGGGTTTGGGGCAGCGCCCCAATAAAACTGCGCCCCTTGCAGAGTACGAGACAGAGTCTCGTAATTCTCACCCACCCCGCGCTTCTCCTCTAGCTTTGAAATTCGAAGTGAAATGGGGTGTTAATACCAGTGAGGAGGAGCAGTGTGTGGATTTTGAGGTAGAAGAGGACGCAGTCGGGTTCGCTGAAAAATTCTTCGAGATACGGGTTGAGTTTGAGGAGCCGAGCTTTTGCGCTTTGTCCCTCATCGCTGCTGACATCGACGAGCGTGACGTGCCCTTCAACGGTCAGCGCCTCTAGCCCTGAGCGCTCGCGGGTACGGCATTCCTCGCGCGTGTCCACAAGGAAGCTTACCCTTGGCCGTTGCGCTATGTTGAGCCACTTCTGAGAATCCTTGCTGCTGACCATCCACAGCCGTCGGCCGTCCTCGTCAGCAATGAAACCCATGAGCGACGTATGCGGCTGCTCACCGTCACTCGTCGCCAGCACTCCCATTGTCCCACTTCGAAGCAACTCTAAGCATCTCTCAAGCATAAGCTTTCCTCCTTCCTTTTCTTATAAATTATTCTCACCCCTCTGTCTCTATGTCGAACAATTTGGATGGGTGGAGGGGAGAAAACCGGGGCCAGCCCCGGACCCCGCGTAAGGGAATGATTCCCTTACGTATCCTCATCGAGTTTGAATTCCCTCCACGCTTCGCGTGAATGAAATTCAAACTTGGGTGAGAATGCGATAAGAAAGTCTTTCTCTTCTGCGAGTTGCCACCATTTTCTTTTTGAACGCTCGCGTTCAAAAAGAAAAACGGGTGAACAGGGCAAAAGAACACGCGTTCGGGAAATTCCCCTAGCTCAAAAAATACGGCTGATGGAGAGGAAAGCGAAGCTTTCATCCCATTCAGCCGTATTTTTTGAGC
>NZ_FUYA01000014.1 GCF_900167065.1 Desulfobaculum bizertense DSM 18034 | reverse complement strand
GGAATTCAAACTCGATGAGGATACGTAAGGGAATCATTCCCTTACGCGGGGGTTTGGGGGCTGGCCCCCAATCTTCCCCACCCTCCCATCCAGCACTCACGTGCTGGGGCTGGCCCCCAATTTTCCTATACGCCGCCTAAATAGGCTTCACGCACAGAGGAGTCACTGCGAAGCTCGGAGCTGCTGCCACCGGCGACGATTTCGCCGGTGTCGAGAACATAGCCACGATGCGCGAAATCAAGGGCAAGGCGGGCGTTCTGCTCAATGAGTAAAATTGTCATACCGTCCTGATTCAGCTTTTTGAGGGCGCGAAACATGTCATACATGAGTAGCGGAGCAAGGCCCATGGAAGGCTCATCAAGAAGGAGGACCTCACAGCCTGACATGAGGGCGCGGCCGACCGCGAGCATCTGCTGCTCACCGCCGGAAAGCGACTCTGAACGCTGCTTCCGTCGCTCGGCAAGACGGGGAAAAAGGTCAAAGACACGATCGAGATCACGACTTGCGGCCTTGTCATCCTTCCGCGCATAGGTCGCGAGACTGAGATTCTCCATCACGGTCAAGTTCCCGAAAATATGACGCCCTTCGGGAACGAGCGCCATGTGAAGAGAAGAGACGACAAGATGCGGTGGCGTACTGAGAAGAGACTTGCCATTGAAACGAATGTCTCCAGAAATCACAGTTGGTCCTTCTGGCGGGGGGAGACGCATAATGGAGTGAAGCGTGGTAGATTTCCCCGCTCCATTGGAACCGATAAGCGTCACAATTTCGCCTTGGTCGACGGAAAGGGAAACACCGTGAAGTGCCTCAATTCGCCCATACCGAACGTGAAGATTTTCTACAGAAAGTAACATCAGATATTCTCATCTCCCAAATACGCTTTAATGACGGCGGGATCAGAGCGAATCTGCTCTGGAGTTCCCTCGGCAATGGTTGCGCCAAAATCAATGACCTGAATTTCTGTGCAAAGACTCATCACGACCTTCATCTGATGCTCAATCATCCAGATGGTGACCTTGAACTCATCGTGAATCCAGCGAATGAGCTGAATAAGATCCTCAACATCCGAAGAATTAAGACCAGCGGCAGGCTCGTCCAAAAGGAGGAGCTTGGGATCGAGAGCCATAGCGCGGGCAATCTCAACACGCCGCTGCAAGCCATAGGGAAGATTCTTGGGTAATTCGAGAGCATAGTCAGAAAGAGACATTGCATCGAGAATGTCGTGCGCCCGAAGGGAAATGCGCTGCTCGGAGCGGCGGTAGCGACGAGAACGAAAGAGCGCATCAACGAGGTTGTACCCAAGGGCGTGATGCTGCGCCACGCGGACGTTGTCGAAGACGGTCATATCGTTCCAAAGACGAATATTCTGAAACGTCCGGGCAATACCAAGCCCCGTGACCTGATGTGGTTTGAGTCCCCGGGTATTCCGATCATTAAAAAGAATCTGCCCCTCAGTTGGCTGATAAAAACCGGAGGTGAGATTAAAGAGGGTTGTTTTTCCGGCACCATTCGGCCCAATAAGCCCGGCCAAAGCCCCCTGAGACAGCTCCAGATTAAAATCCGAAACAGCCTGCAAGCCGCCAAACTTCTGCGTGAGTCCCTGAATTTTCAAAAGCGACATGATCCACCTACCTGAACGTGTAGAGCTTGCGAAGACGGGGGAACACATCCGAAAGCTCGCGGTTGCCCAAGATGCCTTCGGGCCTGAACTGCATGAGTAAAATCAAAACCATCGGAATGATAACCCACTTCCAGACCTGCCCGATTTCGTAGCTGTCCGGAACAATGCCGACGTAATGAGCAAACATGTTTATCTCTGGAATGATAAAACGGAGAGCTTCAATCAAAAGGGTAAAAAGAATGGCGGAAAGGACGGAACCGGAAAGAGACCCCATGCCCCCAAGATAGACCATGACCAAACATTCTGTGGATTTCAAAATATTGAAAGACTGGGGATTCACATAGCCATAGACATGGGCAAAAAGCCCTCCGGCAACCCCGGCCAAACCAGAGGACACCATAAAGGCCGCAAGCTTCATGCGGTTGGTGTTCACACTCATAATTTCCGCCGCCACTTCATCCTGACACACGGCAATGACGCCTTTGCCGTAAGTGGAACTCACAAACCGCCGCAGGAGCCAAACCGAAAAGAACGTGCCGAGCATAATCCAGATCATCATCCACGGAATTTCGGAAACATCATACATATTGTTAATGACGCGCTTCATCCCCTGAAAACCGCGCGGACCACCAATGCTGTCCATGTTCTCAATGGCAGAAATAATCATGTAGTTCGCGGCAATGGTGATAATGGCGAGATAGTCGCCTCTGGTCCGAAAAGACGGGAGTGCGACAAGCAGTCCGGCAAAGGCTGCGGCCAGACCGCCAATGCCAATCACAACGGGAAAAAGCCAGACACTCAGCGCCGGGTCCAGAAGCGGCGCACCAAAAACACGATCCTTGGCAAAAAAGAGCACGGAAATTACCGAAGAGACATAGGCTCCCACACACATGAAGCCCGCATGCCCACAGGAGAACTCCCCCATGTAGCCGTTCACAAGGTTCAGACTCGTGGACAAAATAATGTTGATACCCATGAGCATAATAACGGTCTGAATGTAGAGGTCGATCAGCTCATAGTGGGCAATGGCAACCACAAAAAAACCGCCAAGAATCAAAAGCGCGTTCAGAGAATATTTTTTCACGGCGAGCCTCCGGCAGGTCAAATCTTGGTGGTGCGGGCAATGCCAAAGAGTCCAGTGGGCTTGAGCCACAGGATACCGAGCAGAATGGAAAACGCGAGGAGATCGCGGAAGGTCGAGGGAAAGACCGCAGCAACGCCGATCTCAATGAATCCGAGCAAAAAGCCCCCCAGAAAAGCCCCACGTATGTCACCAATGCCACCGACAACCGCCGCAATGAAGGCTTTCCAGCCAATGATTGCGCCCATGTACGGTTCAAGGATGGGATAGCTCATGGCAAAAAGCACACCGGCCAGCCCGGCAAAGCCAGAGCCAAGAATAAACGTGAACACAATCACGGTATCAATGGGGATGCCCATAAGCGGCACAGCAAACTTGTCGTAGGAGACAGCACGCATGGCCATGCCGATACGCGTCTTTGTAATGATGGTCTGGAGAATGAAGAAGACCAGCACCGCCGCAAGGATGACGGAAAGCTTGAGGTTGGTAATGGAGACATCGCCAAAGGACCAGACAGTCTTTTGCACGAGTTCCGGAAATTTCTTTCGGCTCGCCCCAAGCAGGGCCAAATTGCCATTTTCCAAAACCAGCCCACACATCAGGGCGGTAATGACAACGTAAAGTCGATGCGCGCCCTTTCGTCGCAGAGGGCGATACGCCACCCGCTCCAGTGTGACGCCAACACACGAAGTCAGAACCATGGTCAGCGGAATCGTCAGGGCCAGCGCGAACCACCCCGGCAGGCCAGCCCACGCAGCGCCGCCGTCACCGCCAAGAAGCGCCACCGCGACAAAAAACGCAATGTACGCCCCGACCATAAACACGTCACCGTGGGCAAAATTAATAAGCAGCAGCACGCCGTAAACAAGCGTGTATCCCAGCGCAATGAGGGCATAGAAACTGCCCCACTGCAACGCGTTCAGCAGATTCTGAATAAAGAAATCCACGCGCCCCTCCTGTTCTCAACTCGACGCAGGCCAGCCTGCCTGCGCCATGCAACAGCATCCTTTCACCAGCGAAAAAGCGCGCAACAGGCTCCCCTGCTGCGCGCTGTGCTTTTACTCGTCTGGGCAAACCTGCTCAGTGAAAACGAACTCATTATCTTCGCTAATGCGCACCACAACAGCGCATTTGACCGGATCACCCTGCTCATCAAAGTGCATGGCGCCCGTTACACCGTCGAACTTTTCAATGTCAGACAGCGCGTCGCGAATGGAGCGGCGCATTTTGCGCACCGAAGATTTCACTTCGCCAGTGTCCTGAATGGCCTGCAAGACCATGCGGGTAGCATCCCACGTCAGAGCGGCAACATCATCCGGCACGTAGCCATACTTTTTGGCAAAGCGATCAATGAATTCCTTTGTTGCGCCCTTGGCGCCAGCAGCGGCATAGTGGGTTGAGAAGTACTGCCCCACGCAGTCCTTGCCGCAAAGGTCCAGCAGTTCGGCAGAACCCCAGGCATCTGACCCCATAAAGGGACCTTTCCAGCCAAGGTCGTGGGCCTGCTTCACAATAAGGGCGACCTGATTGTAGTTGTCCGGGACAAAAATAAAGTCAGGCTTGGCGGAAATAATTTTGGTGAGCTGTGCAGAGAAGTCCTGATCTTTGGTGCCATGCGACTCAAAGGCCAGCACGGTATCCTTGCCCATCTTTTCTTCCCAGACCTGCCGGAAAATTTCGGCAAGGCCTTTTGAGTAGTCATTGGAGATGTCGAAGAGCACGCCAGCAGTCTTTGCGCCAAATTTCTTTGCGGCAAAGTTGGCGGCCACGGGACCCTGGAACGGGTCAAGGAATGCGGCCCGGAAGACCCACGGGCGATCCAGCGTTGTGTCGGGGTTGGTAGACCATGGTGAAATCATTGGTGTACGATTGTCATCACAGGTACCACCAGCAGGAACAGCCTGCTTTGAAGAATTCGGGCCAATGATTGCCAAAACTTCATCGCGCTCGATCATCTTAAGCGCAACGTTCACTGCGGACTCTGCCTTGGATTCATTATCTTCATAGATGAACTCCAGAGGATAACTCTTGTCTCCAACCAGAAGACCACCTTTTGAGTTAATGTCTTCTTTCAGCATTTCCGCAGCATTACGGGAGGACTCCCCAACTTTTGGAATGTCGCCCGTCAGAGGAATATTAAAGCCTATGCGAATGCTCTCAGCTGCCCGCGCCATCCCAGCAGTGGCAAAAAGTAGTACAAGAGCAATGAGCAATACCCGTTTCATACGTCCCTCCATCTGTAACAGTATCCCTACATTTCACTTTTCTACGCAGACTCCTCTTTACTCTATAATGGCAAAAATTGGAACGATTGCAAGAACTGCATCGCATTTTTCATTCTCAATTGCCTTATAAATCAACAAAATATCCATTCTGTCACTTTCACAGGCGCATTTTTTTCATTTGGATATTTCAACGACTTTTTTGTACCAAAAAAATAAACCTGAGCCGGGGAGCGCCTCCCGCAAAACCCAGGGCTTGCTTTTGGTCAATTGGGCGTTATTGTCTTGATCACGGAAATGGGGTAGCTCAAAATCCGTCATGTCGCGTTTTCGCGGCCCTAAAAAGGATGACCATTATGCCAAACAGCGCACGAAATATCGTTTTGGAGCACGCCACAGAAGGCGCTCGACTTCGCGAAGAATTCTTTCGCGACGCTGCCGATCAGATTGTGGAAATTGCTCGGCTCATGGCCGTTTGCCTCGCTCGCGGAGGAAAAATTCTCCTCGCAGGTAATGGTGGCTCTGCCGCGGACGCGCAGCACCTCGCTGCGGAATTCGTCAATAGATTCCTGATGGAACGCCCGCCGCTCCCAGCAATTGCTCTGACAACCGACAGCTCTATTTTGACCGCCGTCGGAAATGATTATGGATTCGATCAGGTGTTCGAAAAGCAGGTCCTCGCCCTCGGTAACCCCGGAGACGTCTTCCTTGCCATCTCAACCTCTGGGAACAGCACCAACCTTGTTCGCGCCCTGCGCGCCGCTCAGGAAAAAGGCCTCACCAGCATTTGCCTCTCTGGCAAAACCGGTGGCGAAATGGCCCCCCTCTGCGAGCACAAGATCTTGGTCCCCCATGAGCACACACCTCTGATTCAGGAAATCCACATCGCCGCAGGGCATCTGCTTTGCCAGCTCGTGGATTACTATCTGTTTGAAGCTGTGGTGGAACTCACTCCATATCTTGAGGAAGATTAAGCACCTGTTGACATTACAGGGGAGGAAATATCATGCCTATTCATGAATTTAGATGCAAAAAGTGCGGTGAAGAATTCGAGGAACTCGTCATCGGTTCCAGTACTTCTGTAAAATGCCCCTCTTGCGGGTCAGACAAGACCGAGCAGCTCATGAGCTGTTGCCGATTCTCCACGAACGGCAGCCCCTCTCCCGTTGGCTCCGCGTCCAGCAGCTCCTCCTCCAGTGGCGGCTGCGCTGGGTGCTCCGGCGGAAACTGTTCCTCCTGCGGACATTAATTTACACAGAAATCTTTTCCATCTTTCGGAGATGCCCGTCTCAAGAGCATCTCCGATTTTTATACTTTTAGCCCCCCAAGATGCCCACTATGAAAAAAATTACCATCGCCACTCGCGGAAGCAAGCTCGCCCTTTGGCAGGCCAACCACATCAAGGACTGCCTTCAGGCTCAGTATGAGGGCCTCGACGTCGAGCTGCTCATCATCAAGACCACTGGCGACAAGATTCTCGACGTCCCTCTCGCCAAGGTTGGCGGCAAAGGTCTCTTCGTTAAAGAAATTGAAGAAGCCATGCTCAACGGCCGCGCTGACCTCGCCGTCCACAGCATGAAAGATGTCCCGGTCGAGCTTCCAGAAGGCCTCGTCGTCGGCGTTAACCCCACCCGTGAGGACAACACCGACTCACTCCTCTCTGTGGAGTATGGTAGCGTTGACGAGCTTCCAGAAGGCGCAAAAATCGGTACCTCTTCCCTCCGTCGCCGCGCTCAGCTTCTCGCTCTGCGCCCCGACCTCAACGTCCTCGACCTGCGCGGAAACGTCGACACCCGTCTGCGGAAACTCATGGAAGGCCAGTATGACGCTATCGTTATGGCGACCGCTGGCGTGAAGCGTCTCGGACTCTCCGCCCCCAAGGTCTCCCCGCTCGCTCCGCCGACCTTCATCCCCGCCGTCGCGCAGGGCGCCCTCGGTATTGAGTATGCCGAAGATGGTCCCATGGCTGAATTTCTCGAATTTCTGAACTGTCGCAACTCTCGCGTTACGGTTCAGGCTGAGCGCGGTTTCCTCACCGGTCTCAACGGCGGCTGTCAGGTGCCCATCGGCTCTCACGCCGTCCTCGACGGCGACACCGTGGCCCTCACCGGCTGTGTCTGGAACGTCGAAGGAACCATCACCATTCGGAAAGAAATCTCCGGTCCCGCCGACAAGGCTTTCCAGCTCGGTCTCGACCTCGCTCAGCAGGTCCTCGATGCTGGTGCTAAGGAAATCCTCGACGAATTATATTGCGACGCATAAGGCGGCATACTCTGCTAGGGGCGCAGTTTTATTGGGGCGCTGCCCCAAACCCTGCAAGGGGCGCTGCCCCTTGACCCCGCCCAAGGACGAGGCCCTTGGGAATCCCGCTTTCGCCCGAAATAAAAGGGGACCGAAATGTGATGAGAGCTACGCTCTCCTCTCCATTTCGGTTCCCTTTTTTTCGGCCTAGTTAACTGCGCGTGTGTTCTTTTTCTTTGCGCTCCAACCCTTTCTTTTTGAACGCAAGCGTTCAAAAAGAAAATGGTGGTGAACTCGCAGAAGAGAAAGAAGCTCTCGACGCTATGCCCAACAAGTTTAAAAGCCGTTCAAGCGAAGCTTGAACGGCTTTTAAACTCGATGAGGATACGTAAGGGAATCATTCCCTTACGCGGGGGTTTGGGGGCTGGCCCCCAATCTTCCTACAATTACTTGTCATGAACGCCGAGGACTTGCTGAGTCCAGAGGAAGGAGCGGGAGTAGCAGTTGTCGGCGGTAGCGAGAGGGACGCCGAGCTGGCTGGCGTTCTGGAGGATAGAGGCCTCTTCGCCAGCCTCGTAGGCCTGAGAAAGGTTAAGGAAGGGCGCGAAACGGCCTTCGCGTTCGAGCAAGGCCTGCTTGAGTTCACTGTCGAGTGAAAGGCCACTCAAGACATCCTGCATGGGGATGCCGAGAAGGCAATCCACAAAGGAAAAAAGGCCGAGTAAAAAGAGCGCATCTGGGGAGACATCGACACCGCGTAATTCTTCGCCCATGCTTTCAAGAAAGCGCCCACGCTGAACAGAGAGAAAGGCGACCTCGTGAGACTGCTCTGTCATGGAGAGATCGGCCATAACGGCGACGCGAAGCCACTGACGCAGCTGCTTCTGGCCGAGCAGGGTCAAAGCTCTGGCGACAGAGTCGACTTTGTAGCGAACGCCAAAGCCAATGGAGTTGATGTACTGTAACAGGCGCAAACTCAAAGAGAGGTCGGACTGAACAATCTTGGCAAGCTGCTGAATTTCACAGTTGGGATCGCTCAACTCCTGCACGAGCTGCATACGCGCAAGCTTACTGGAGGAAAGCTTTCGCCCCGGCAATATTTCTGGCCGAGAAAAGTAATACCCTTGAAAGAGGGTAAACCCGAGTTCACAGGCAAGAGTGAAATCTTTTGTGTCCTCGATTTTTTCAGCAAGCAGAGTGCAGCCGAAACTGCGCAAAGGTTCAACAACGGAGCGGATGGAATCAGGGTCCTGATTCAGACCGAGGAAATCGACTTTGACGATGTCGACAAGTGGGAGAAACGGGGCAAGCGCCTGCTCTCCCATGTAGTCATCCAAGGCCAAGGTGTAACCGCCATCCTTGAGGGCCTTAAGCGCATCCAGAATTTCTGGTGTTGGCTGAACATCCTCAAGAATTTCAATTACGGCTGTATCTGCTGGCAAGGCATAGGCGACGCCATCCAGCAAAAGCTTTGAGGTGAAGTTAATAAGTGCGCGCTGGCCTTTTCCCATTGCCTCTTTGGCAAGGACAAAGCCGTCGCTAATGACTTTTGCTGTTGCGCTATTCCCGTCAGTCACCGCGGCGCAGGAATCGCCGCGGGACTCACGAAAAAGGAGCTCGTAGCCAAAGACTTTCCTGTCTGTATCAAAGATAGGTTGCCGGGCCACGCAAACAGATTCCGCAATGCAGGAAATAGGATTCCCGGAATGCGAATGATCCATAAAATCTCCCCACTCCCTAACAGACGCTAGGGAACAAGCGGTGCGAGGTCGAGACCAGCATCAAGCGGCTGCTCAAGCATAAGGTTGGCATTGGCAAGGGCCTGACCGGAAGCACCACGACAAAGATTATCGATCACAGAGACCACAATCAGACGACCTGTTCTGGGGTCAACGACGAGACCAATGTCACAAAACATGGTGCCACGGACGTGGCGCACTTCCGGAAGTTTTCCTTCTGGGAGGACGCGAACCCACGGGCAGTTTGCATAGGCATCGGTGTAGGCTCTGCGAACATCCTCAGCCCCTACCCCATCGGCAAGCTGGCAATAGGATGTGCTCAAAATTCCACGATTAATGGGCAAAAGATGAGTGTTGAATGAAACTGTCAGTTCAGTTCCAGCAACACGCCCAAGCTCCTGCTCGATTTCTGGGGTGTGGCGATGCCGTCCAAGGTTGTAGGCTCGAAAAGAGTCTGCGACCTCACAATACAGCGCGCCCACACTGGGTTTTCTGCCGGAACCTGTCGTTCCGGACTTGGAGTCTATGACAATGCCCTGCGTCAGGACAAGTGACTCACGCAATGCCGGGGCCAGGCCTAAAATAGCCGAGGTCGGATAGCATCCGGGATTTGCCACAAGCTGCGCTCCGACAATGTCCTTTGCGTTGAACTCTGGCAGACCAAACACGGCATCGGGAAGCAACTCTGGATGGCGATGCTCAAGGCCGTACCACTGGGCATAGGTTTCCGCAGAATTGATGCGAAAATCAGCAGACAGGTCGACGACCTTGACGCCCTTTGCGACAAGGGCAGCAGCCATGTCCATTGCAGTCCCGTGGGGAACGGCCAAAAACACGAGGGCACAGGCCTCGGCAAGGTCATCAACATCGGGCTGAGAAACAGGACAATCCGCAATGGGGAAACCGCCAAGCCCGGGATAGAGATCGCCAAGAGTCTTTCCAGCTTCGGAACGGGAGGTCGCCCGCACAAGCTCAAGGCCGGGGTGCCGGGCCAAAAGCCGGGCCAGCTCCATACCTGTGTAGCCAGTGACCCCAACGAGTCCAACAGGAATACGATGTGACACGAAAATCCCCTATTTGGATTTCAAAATGTATTTCATGCGAACCTCATAAAGAAGTCCGTCAAGCATCTGCTTTTCTTCTTCTGTCAGGCAACCCGAAGTTTTTTCCTGCAACATGGAGAGAACATCAATCGAATGCTTGGCAAGCACGAGATCCATTTCTGTCTTTCCGGTGCTGGGTTCCGGGACTTCGCCGAGCTGAACCAGAGCGGATGAAGCAAGAGACATAATAAACGTTGAGAACGTGACTTCGGGCATGGATGAGCCAGAAGCACCACACGAATTCTGGGCAGTCTTTTCTTCAGACATGATTACTCTCCTCTGTGAGTCTTAGGCAAAATCCTCAGGATAGCCTTCGTCAGAAGCTTTTTCATACGCAGCCATAGCCTGTTCAAGGACGTTGTCAGTTTTGACTTCGCCGTCACAGGCTGCAATGGAATGCATCAGGGCCATGATACCGGCCAAAACATCACCATAGTCAACGTGCCCCATGTGGCCAAACCGAACAATGCGTCCCTTGAGG
Source organism: Desulfobaculum bizertense DSM 18034 (assembly GCF_900167065.1). Classification (NCBI taxonomy): domain Bacteria; kingdom Pseudomonadati; phylum Thermodesulfobacteriota; class Desulfovibrionia; order Desulfovibrionales; family Desulfovibrionaceae; genus Desulfobaculum; species Desulfobaculum bizertense. Next base: position 20,057 of record NZ_FUYA01000014.1, on the reverse strand, counting down.
GAATCCTGACCTCCGGCCAAAATGATGCCATAGCGCTCAGCACAGCAGGACAAGACGGCCTGACCATCAACGCCCTCGGGCAGCTTGATGCTGGTCAGTCCCCACGTGTAATGATCCTCAGCAAGAAGAGTGAGGCCCATTGCTGTGGCGGCGGTGCGCACCATCTGCGTCAAAGCCCACTGGCGACGGAAGACGTTTTCCATGCCCTGCTGACGGAAAAGGCCGAGGCAGGTGTGCAGCCCCATAAGCAGATTAATGGGGGGCGTAAACAGCGTCTGAGAATTCTTGAGAATCTTGTCGCGCTCACCAAGAAGGTTGAAATAGAACTCGCGCGGACGGTTTTCCTCAACCCGCTTCCATGCACGCTCAGACAGCGAAATGAAGCTCAGGCCGGGAGGAAGCATCAAGCCTTTTTGCGAACCAGTCAGCAGACAGTCAATGCCCCATTTGTCCATTGGCAGGGGAGAGATGCCCACAGCGGAAATGCCGTCAACCACGAGCAGGATGTCCTTTTCGCGAAGGTACTCGGCAATTTCCTTGATGGGATGCAAAACGCCTGTCGAAGTCTCAGAAGCCTGAACCAAAATACCTTTGACCTTGGGGTACTGACGCAGAGCGGTCTCAATGTGCCCAATGGTGATGGGCTTGCCCCACGGCACGGAAATAATGCCCGTATCAATGCCATAGGTAGAGGCAATATTTCCCCAGCGTTCGCCAAACTTGCCGCCTTCGATAATCAAGACCTGATCGCCTTTCTTAAAGAGATTGGTCACGGCTGCGGTCATGGCTCCAGAACCAGAGCTGGCCAGAGAAATAACAGGCTGAGAAGTCTCAAAAAGCCACTGGAGATCTTTCTGGATTTCGCCAAGAAGCGCGGTAAAGCCGGGCTTCCGGTGGTGAACCATGTCCATTGCCAAGGTCAGACGAACTTCTTCCGGAAGCGGCGTTGGTCCCGGAGTCAGCAAACGCATTTTATCCATTGTAATTCCTACCCTTCCTCATGGTGAAACGTCATCAGGGGTAAACGCACCCTGTGAATCAATGTAATGGCGTGCAGCGGGACTGCACAGCCAGGGCAAAAGGAGCGCTGGGCACTTTAGTGTGCTTCTCCCCAGTTTTCACCGATACCCCAATCCACAACAAGTGGAACAGAGAGGTCATAAATCCCTGTCATTATTTCTTCAAGTCTTTGACCAGCCTGCGCTGCATTTTCTGGAGCTGCTTCGAGCAGCAGTTCGTCATGTACCTGAAGTATCATTCGGGCATCCAGTTCCTGCAAAAGTTCATCGCGATGAACAGAAAGCATGGCCATCTTGATGATGTCCGCGGCACTGCCCTGAATTCTTGTATTAATTGCCTGACGCCGTGCAGTGGACTGGTGATGCGAGTTGCGAGAGTTGATGTCTGGCAACATGCGGCGACGCCCGGCCAAGGTCAGCACGTGGCCGTCGCGTCGAGCGTCCTGCTCCACGGAATCATAAAAATCTGCCAGCCCGGAAAGGCGCTCAAAATAGCGCTCAATAAAGGCCTTGGCTTCCTTGACTGTGATGCCAAGCTCACGACCGAGCTTCTGCGGTCCCATGCCGTAAATCAGCCCAAAGTTAATGGTCTTTGCATTACGGCGCTGGTCAGGCTCAATCTGGTCTGGAGCCACGTCAAAAAGCAGCGCAGCAGTGCGGGAGTGAATGTCCTCACCCTTGCGGAAGGCATCCACCAAGGCTGGTTCCTGAGAAAAATGTGCGAGCACGCGTAGCTCAATCTGCGAGTAGTCAGCCGCTACAAGCGACTTGCCTTCTCCAGCAGTAAAGCAGCCACGCATCCGCTTGCCCATGTCCCCACGAATAGGAATATTCTGGAGATTCGGGCCGGAGCTGGACAGACGCCCAGTTGCCGTTGCGAGCTGGTTAAAGCTCGTATGCACCCGCCCATTGGCATCCGCAGCACGGGGCAGCGGCTCAAGATAGGTCGAACGCATCTTTTCCAGCTTTCTCCAGCTCTGAATGTCTTCAATGATGGGGTGCTCCTTGCGGATTTTTTCCAGCACATCAAAAGACGTCGAGGGAGAACCGCCGGGCGTTTTGCCACGAGGTTTCAGCCCCAAATCCGTGAACAGCACTTCTGCCATCTGCTGGCTGGAGCGCAAATTAAAATCCTTTCCGGCCTGCTCGCGAATGCGGGTGGTGTAGCCCTCAAGTTCGGTGCTCACTTCGCTCAGGAATTCAGCCAAGGTCTTGGCGTCAATGCAGATCCCCTGCTTTTCCATGTCCGCAAGCACCGGAATCAGCGGCATTTCCAGATCACGAAGAAGTGCGGTCAGATGCGCAGCCTCAAGACGCTTTTTCAGTCCCTGCCCCAAGGCAGCAGCACGGCAGGCTTCACCCACGACCTCAGCTTCCAGCACTTCGGGAGCAAGACGCTGATTCAGGCGATCCCACGAATAATCGCGGTCTTCTGGCGACAGGAGATATGCGGCCAGCCCCAGATCACACCAGCGCTCCAAAGGCACCGTGCTCCAGCGGGAATCCGCACGAAGCAGTGCCTTGACCGACGGCGTCACAATTTCTGAGGCCACACTCAGCTTCTCCAGCAACTCGTCAAGCGAACCAGAGCTTTTCCACTCCTGCCCATTAATGCCAAGCTGCCAGCCTTCTTCCAGAGGAAGCAGGCCAACAGGCGTCCCGGCGCAGTCAGGCAAGGCACGAGGCGTTGCAGCACTGCGCACAATCTCTTCTGCGGGAGCGGCGGGCGCACTGATGCCACCCATACCAAAAAGGGAAAGCTGCTCTGCCCCTGATTTTTTGGCGGATTTCCCTGCTGTCGCCTTGGCTGGCGCTTCTGTGCCAGCTGCGCCCTGAGCACTGGCAGCAGGCGCCTCGGCCGGAGCAGGTTCTGCGGGCCGGGGAATAAAATGCTCAAGGTCCCGCAGCAGAGTGCGGAACTCATATTCTTTGAGGAATGCCGCGACGTCATGAAAGTTTGGCGGGGTCACAGCCATGCTGTCCAGAGTAATTTCCTGACAGACATCTGTGGACAGGCGGGTCAGCTTCCTGAACAGGAACGCGTCTTCCATGTTGGCGTCGAGCTTTTTGCGCATGGCGGGCTTGAAATCACCCTCGCCAGCGTTCACCGCATCACGAAGCTCTTCCAGCGTGGGATACTGAGCCATGATCTTGACCGCAGTCTTTGGTCCAACGCCGGGGACACCGGGGATATTATCCGCAGAGTCGCCAATAAGAGCCTGAAAGTCAGCCCACTGATCTGGCTCAAGACCTGTTTCCTTGCGGAAGTCTTCGAGGCTGGTGAGCTTTTCCTTTCTGGAACCGGGGTCCCAAAGATACACACGCTCATCAAGGCACTGTTTCAGGTCTTTGTCTGCGCCGACAATCACGACGGGATGCTGTCCCTTGAGGTGATCGGCAACAGCGGCCATGCAATCATCAGCTTCCACACCATCAGAAATAGTCATGTGCATACCAAGAAGCTTGACCACCTCATGGGCAGGATCAAGCTGCATGGCAAGGTCTTCTGGCATCTTGGGACGCTGGGCCTTGTATGGCTCAAAAAGTTCATGGCGGAAGGTGGGGCCTTTTCCGTCAAAAAACACGCCCATGTACTCGGGCTTTTCGTTTTTGAGAATGTTCAGGAGCATGCGCAAAAACATAAAGACGGCGTTGGTAGGAAAGCCGTCCGAGCGCTGCATGTCGCGAAAGGCGTAATAAAAGCGGTAAATAAAGGCGTGACCATCAACGAGAAAGACTGGGGAACTTTCCAGCCCAAGACGTTCTTTCAGGGACATGTGCTCTCCGTATGCGCCACATGGGCGACACGCTCACCCAGCAGGCGGCCCAAATCAGGAGCCAGTGTGGGAGCGAGAAGTTTTAGGTTTGATGCGATTCCACAGGAAGACTTCTACAGGTCCCTCCCCCGTGGCATCAAGCGGAATTTCGGCCCGGGCAGCGTTGCGGTGCCCGCCAGCAGAGCCAACATCGCCAAAGCAGCGCGCAGCAAATTTGCCCATATCCCGGCGCAGGCCATCACCACGGAAAATGGCGACCACCCGGCCGTCAACCGTTCCAGAAATCACGGTCCAGTCAGCACCCTGCACCCGCAGGAACAGGTCTGCAAGAATAACCAGAATATCAGGACTTTCGACGTCTTCAAGATAGGCAAACAGCCCCGGCCCTGTCATTCGCAGCTTAAAGTACGCCTGACAAAAATACCGGAGCCAGTCGAAATGGAACTCGCTGCGATAAATTTTGCGCAGCAGCAGCGTGTCTGTAAACTTGTGCAGATACTGAAATGCGCGCAGGTCAGTCTCGCTAAAGGCCCGCTCAAAATTCATGGTATCGGTCTTGATGCCATAGGACAGCGCCGTAGCCAAAAGCTTTCCGGGACGAACCTTGAGGTTGTAGAGATACTCTGTCAGACGGCTGGCATTCGCGCCATATTCTGTCTGAATGTCCACATACTCCGCGTTGACAGGATGTTCATCAGACAGGGGATGGTGGTCAATGACCACAGAAAACGGCACACCGGAAAAAGATTCATGGTGATGAGGCTGGGAATCCACAAGGGCAAAGCGGTCATACTTTTTGAGCATACTCTTGCGGAAACGAACGGTAGGAATACGCAGGCAATGGAGCATTTCCAGATTATCCGGGCGTGAAATCTCATTCACATGGGCAATGCCCACACTCTGCACCCTGCGTGACATAATCCTCTTGAGGGCCATAGCAGAAGCCAGAGCGTCAGGGTCAGCATTCATGAGAATGAGCCAGGATTCTTCCCGCGTAAACAGAGACAGCAGGTCTTCGAGTCGAGGCACAGAACGGAAATATGCCATTATTCTCTCCAGTACAGCCTGTTTAGGCCCAGATGAAGCTACACAATATCGTGGAGCACAGTCACAGAGTCCAGCAGGCCCTGCTCCTCAAAGACTTCCAGCGTCACAAGCGTGTCAGGCTGAGCCTTTTCAAGCAGCTTGCCGAGCAGGTCTTTCCCCTGTGCAGACAAGGCCGTCAAAGGCAAATGACGCCCCTTTGGACCCGGAGCATTGAGGTGCAGCATACGTATAGAATGTTCATCAAGTTCCTCAAGCAGGAATTCCTGATTGTACGCCAACATATGTCCCAAGTCTAGGCAGAAGCCCACGTCCCACGCCATGCACAGCTCGGCGTAGTCCATGAGATTATGCCCATGCACATTTTCCAAAACGAGCAGACGCGGGTCCAGCCCAGCCCCGGCCCAAGCCTCAAGACAGGCTTTCAGGCACTCCGGACTTCCGGGTGGATGCAGCACAAAACGCCGGGGGGACAAAAACGCAGACTTGCGCGCCAGTCCCAGCACAGCCTGCACCCGCTCCTCTTCGCTGTATTTCTCCAGATCAAGAGGCAGGTGCACATGATAATCCAGATGCAGCTCAGCAAGCCAGCCCGGCAGTTCATCCTCGGTATACGCAAGGCAGGACTGCGTTTCAAAAAAGAGCAAAGCCACTTCTGGAAACACATTCTCAAGGGCAATGCAGTTTTCCACGAGTCCGGCAGGAATAACCCACGACGGGGCCGCAACGCGCCACGGTATGGCGGTAAGCTCTTCTTTGAGCTGATTCAGGCGTTCCGGGGACGACTCCAGAGAGCAGTTGTGCTCCTGTTCAAAAACTGTTCGTGAAATCATTCGTTCTCGTCTTTAGCCCAAAAGATTGAGCTGCTTGGTCTGGCGGACAGTTTTGCTGACCACATGGGAGCGCTTGAGCAAATGCTCTGGAAGCGGTTTCAAAAAAGCCGTGGGTTTCAGCCGCAGCTCATGGCCATAGACCATACGGCTTGCGCTGTGGCTCAAATACAGGCGCGACTTGGCGCGAGTCAGGCCCACGTAAAAGAGGCGGCGCTCTTCATCTTCGTCCGTTGGCATCTCACGCGAGTTTGCATTGCCCGTAAGTGTTCCCACCCCAGCAAAAGGCAAAATACCCTGCTCCAGCGCAGGCAAAAACACGGCTTCAAACTCAAGGCCCTTTGCGGCGTGCAAGGTCATGATCTGAATTTTCTGGGCACGGGAGCGCACCAAATCAAGTTCAGTCTGCATATTGACCCAGTTCACCAGCCCCAGCCAGCCGCCCTGCTCGTCGTAGGCTTTTTTTAGTTTGCGGAACGCCGAGCTTTCCCAGAACAAACGATCAAAGGGCTGTGAATCCTGCAAGTAGGCTTCAAGCGCAACAGGCCCGTCCATAAGCACCTTGTCCGGGACATCAATGAATTCTCGCTCCTCGCCCGGCATGGCCGGATTAATCCCAAGGCTGCGGCCCGCAGTTGCCAGAATCACATCCACACGCGGCTCTGTCCAAAAGGCCTCGGCCTCTGGCACGGCGCACGGCAAACCAAAGCGGTCCAGCAAGCGGCGAAGCGGTTCAATCAGCGCCTTGAAGCGCACCAGAATCGCAATATCTCCGGGCGACATGCACGCGCCCTCGCCAGCGTCGGAAATGGTGTGACTGGTGCTGCCGACAAGCTCTCGCACCCGTTCCCCAATCCACTGGGCTTCCCGCCCTGCTGTTGGGGCAGAAAAAAGCCGGACTTCACCGTCTTTGGGCACGCGGGCATGCAAAGCCGGGCTTCCGGGCAAGGCCGGATGGGCAAGGTCCAGAATGCTCTGTGCCGAGCGGTAGTTGTCTTCAAGCGTGATAACTCGCAGGCTGGGCCACAGCTCTTTCAGCTGCGAACGCACTCTGCCCTGCGCACCACGGAAAGAATAAATGGACTGGTCAGGGTCACCAATGGCGAAAAAGCCCTCGCCTTCCTGCTTGGCGAGCGCAGTGACCAGCCGGAGCTGCAAAGCGGAAAGGTCCTGCACCTCATCAACCAGCACATGCAGGTACGGATTCGCCCAGCTTCCGGACTCCATCTGCTGGAGCCAAAATTCAAGCAGGTCTGTGTAATCCACCAGATTCCACGAATCTTTCACCCGCGAATAGTTCTGCGAGGCATCAAGCAGCTCAGGACCAAGCTCCATGCGCTCACGTGCAAGCCCAAGCCGCTGCCACAGGGACCGCAGCTCGCGTCCAGAAAAGTCTGGATTTGCCTCGGCAAAAACGCGCAGTGCATTTTCTTCGGACAAAATCACAGGAGCCTCACCGTTCAGCTCTTCCCAGCACTCAAAGGCAATGGCGTGCAGGGTATCCGCGCGCGGCAGCACTTCATTCTCTCCACGCATTTCCACAAGGCGCTGCTGAAGTTCATCAGCGGCCCGGCGCGTAAAGGTCAGCGTCAAAATCTGCCGTGGCTTGACCCCGTCACTAAGCAAACGGTTCAGGCGCCCCATCAGGGTATGCGTCTTGCCTGTACCCGGACCAGCAATAACCAGCACCGGTTCAGGCCCGGCATCAATGGCACTCTGCTGGGCGACATTGTAGCGAGAACGCGGAGCCTCCTGCACCTTCGACTGAGCCGCAATACACGGCGTTTTCTCTTTTTCTGGCTGGGCCGCAACAGGCTTTGCCTCTGCCTCCGCAGGGGCTGGAGCCGCAGGCTCACTCTGGGGCACAGGATGCACCAGCGGTGCTTTCTTTGCCGGCATGGCAATCAGGGACGCACCACGCTGCATTTCTTCCCGCTCCAGAGGCGAAAAAGCAGAAATGACACCATACTGTCCATCAAACCCAGACTGACGGAGCACATGCCCCTGACGCATGCGGCGCACGCCCTCGGCAAGAGGTCGGGAAATTTTGGCGATATCCTCAAACGGCACATGCTGCAAAATATCCATCTCGGAACCAAGACGCGCCAAGAGCCGACCATGAAACGCTTTCACCTTTTTGCTGGTGGGTCCAACACCCAGCACTTCCGAGACCAGCTCAGGAAGCGGGAACAAAGACTGGAAACCGGGGTGCCCAGCGGGCTGCTCCGGAAGCTCACGGTCAGCAAGCTCCTGCACACGGTTCAGCACACCAACAGTCAGCGGCTTTCCGCAGACAGGACAAATGCCACCATGCGCCCGGGTCTCGGCCGGATCCATGACAATCCCACACTTGCGATGCCCGTCCAGATGGTACTTGCCCTCTTCCGGGAAGAACTCCACCGTTCCAAGGAAGCGATGCCCAAGAGCCTCACCACGCAGGGCGTGATAAATGCCGTCATACGACTTTTCGCCCTGGAACAGGTTGGATTCACGCCCCAGCTTTTCGCCAGAGTGCGCGTCCGAATTGGAAATCAGGGTATAGCGGTCCAGAGCAGACCACAGCCAGTTCATGTCCGGGTCAGAGGAGAGACCAGTTTCCAGCGCAAAAATCTCTGACGAAAGATCGCCAAAGCATTCTTCCATGCTGTCGAAACCAGACTTTGAACCAAAGAGGGAAAACCACGGCGTCCAGATATGCGCCGGGACAAGGAAGGCGTTTGGTCCTGTTTCCAGAACCATCTCAAGAAGATTTTTTGCATCGAGTCCAAGGATCGGGCGGCCATCGGACTCCAGATTCCCCACCTGCGCAAGGCGGGCAGAAAAGTTTTTCGCCATCTCAATGCTCGGCATGAACACGAGATTGTGGTTTTTGCGAACCTTGCCAGCCTTTTTATAAATGCTGCTAATTTCTGTGCAGAGCATAAAGCGGGTATTGCCCGCGAGGGGCGCCCCGTCCAAAAACGGAAGCTGTTCCCCAAGACCATTCTGGTCCTTGAGCACATAGAGACCAGAGCCATCTGGCTCAAGATATTCTTCGATTTCAGCCATCCACTCTGGATGCGTGAAGTCACCTGTCGCAATGACGTCCAGTCCCTTGGCCTGTGCCCAGGCAGCAAGGAGCCGCAGCGTCAGTTTTTTGCTGGTTGCCCGCGAAAACCGCGAATGAATGTGTAAGTCAGCCCGAAAGAGTTCCATAGCATACCGCCTTCCTGAAAGTGTGGGAGCCGCATGACTATAGAACCCATTGGCGCTGCGTTCAAGCCTCAGTTATCGTGACGGGATTCTCGCGCCTCTGCCACCCTTTTGGAGAAACGGTCAAACTCGTCGCGTGCGGCCCGCTGGGCGAGCTGGCGATGGTGATTCAGCTCCTCAAAACGATCTCCAAGACTCTTGACCACAGAGCTGTCCAAGGCTCCTGTTGTGCCCAGATCGGTGAGAACGTCCATGGCCTGATAGCGGTCCATGCCTTCCCGGTACGGTCTGTCTTCCGTAATCGCGGTAAACACGTCCGCCACGGCAACAATGCGTGAGCCTTGATCGAGATTTCTGCTGTCCAGCTGGAACGGATAGCCAGAGCCATCAAGCCGCTCATGGTGCTGCGCGCCCCACCGCGCAATTTCCGCCAGCCCCGGAACTCCGGTCAGCACGGAATTGCTGTAATAGGCGTGCCCTTTCATGGTCACGAATTCCTTGTCCGTAAGCTTTCCGGGCTTCTCCAAAAGTTCCGAAGGAATACCCAGCTTGCCGACATCATGAAGATAACCAGCAAGCCGCAGACATTCGCTTGTCTTTCGACTCATGCCACAGGCCCTGCCAAGCGCCTCGGACACCGCAGCAACGCCCCACGAATGAGTCGCGGTAAAGGGACTCCGGAAGTCGACCAGATGCGCAATAAGCCGTGACGAATCCATCAGCTCGTGGAACTCCATCATGTGGTCGCGGGCAGAGATGCGCTGCGTCAGCTCTTCGAATCTGTCCTCCCGGAAAACACCGTCCCAAAACGCGTCGTCTTTCCAGACTTTTTCAAAGGCATCACAAAACTCTGCCGCAAAGCGTGTGCTTTTTTCTGCCAGCACAATCTCACGGGCAGCCTTGCGGTCAAAGTCACCGGACTCGCTCCGAGGAACCAGCACATCAATGCGGTCGGCAAGCTGGAGCAGATTCGCAAGCCACAGGTGGCGCGGATGTGCGGCAACGTGCCCAAAATCTGAATATTTGACGTGGTGATAGTGAATAATCTCGGCAATATTCCAAAACGAATCGTAGATTTGCAAAAGCTGATAGCCCGTTTCCATGTGCTCAACGTCATCAGAATCAAACGCAAGGGTATTGAGTCTGGTGTCGAGCGTAAAAGCCCCGACATCGTGCAAAAGCGCAGCCAGCACAAGATCTGCCTGCTCCTTTTCGCCAAGGCCCATGACGTCCGCCAGACGCCCGGCAAAATACGCGGTCCGGTTATGATGCCCGGCAATCACGGGACTCATCAGGTCCAGTACCGCAGACACGCCACTCACGAGCTTATAGAAACGTACTTCTGGAGCCGTAAAAGACGGCTCAGACATGCGACTCGCCATATTCAATCCTCACTTGCCACAATGATCTGTCCCCACTGACCATTCCAGCGTTCTCCCAAGCCAAAAGCATGTGTTCCCAAGAAGAAACACATGCCTTGCCCTGGCTCTTTTTCAGACACCTCAGTACAAAGCAGTATACGCGAGAAAGGACTTCTCGCAACAGCACAAGCGCAAGCGCCTCTCCAAAGACTCCACACAAAATGATTCCACGTCATGCAGTCACAAGACGCATACTTTTCTTTGCCTTTTTCTGGCGAGAAGACGTGAGAACTTTTTTTCGCATAACAAATTTTTTCTCTTTTGACAGAAAAAAGTACAGGGGATTCGTGCGCGAAAGCATAAAAAAGGGGCAGCCAAAAGACTGCCCTCAGTGTTTTCATACCGTGACTACTTCAAAAGCAGGCGCACGAGGAAAAGCGAGATGTCTGGGACATAGGTCGTCAGAAGCAGCGTCGGCAACCATGCAAAAAGAATCAGATACATGGTTGGCTTGAGCATACTCGTCACCGATGCCCCGGATATGCGTCCCGAAAGATACAAAAGCGGCGCCGTTGGTGGCGTGACATTTCCCATGCCGAGGTTCACGCCCATGATTGCAGCAAAGTGCAGCGGGTCAACGCCAATCTGCTGAACCAGAGGCAGGAGGATAGGCGTTCCCAAAAGGAAGCCAGACACGTCATCCATGAGCATACCCATGCCCAGCAGCACGACGTTAATCATGAGCAGAATCACCATCTTGTTATCCGAAATGGTGGTCAAAAAGCCCATAATCTGCTCTGGCAGATTTTCCATGATGTACAGACGGGACAGAATCATAACCGCAAAAGTCATGGCCATAATAACGCCTGTTGTGGTGGCCGACTCAATCAGCGTTGCCCCAAGGTTCCTGAATTTCAGGCCCTTGTAGAAGAACATGGCAACCGGGATAGCATAGAGCACAGCCACGGCAGCAGCTTCTGTCGGGGTCATGATGCCGCCATAAATACCGCCAAGAATGATGACGGGCATCATCAGGGCAGGAGAAGCAGAAGCACCACTGGAAATCAGTTTTTTGCCTGTCACGGCAAAGGAATCTGCAGGGCGGACTTCAATGTCCTTGTTGTTCCGAAGCAGGAACAGGTTCACCAGACTCAGCAGAATCGTCAGGATAATGCCCGGCACAAAGGCTGCGAGGAAGCAGGCCAGAACCGACTGGTTTCCGAGCCACGCGTAAACGATCATCAGCATGGACGGCGGAATCAGAATACCCAGAACACCAGAGCTGGCGAGCAGTGCGGCTGTATGCCCCACGGGATAGCCTGCGCGCTGGAGCTTGGGCATGATGATGGAACCAATGCAGGAAACCGTGGCAGAGGACGAGCCGGAAACAGCACCAAAGATGGCACAGGTCACAACGCAGACCACGCCGAGACCGCCCTTGATGCGACCAGCAATAATGTCCACCACATCAACAAGCTTATCGCCAATGCCGCCCTTGTCCATGATGCCACCAGCCATAATAAACAGCGGGATGGTCAGCAGGACAACTGAGTTCATTTTTGCGAAGCCGTAAGGCAGCAAAAAGCCCGGCTGATAGCCGCCCAGAAAAATCAGGCAGGCTGCCGAGGCAAAAAAGGCAAACGGAATTGGCACCCCAATAAACAGCGTTACGAGGAGAGCAAGAATAGCTAACAGAACTGACATTTATGCCTCCCCTTCAAACGCCTGGGCCGCAGACACATCCTGCCCACGAAAAACACGGACAAGATCTTTGAAATTCTGAATGAGATACACCGTGTGGTAAAAGCTCATGAGCACAAAGCCCAGTCCAACCGCGCTGTGCGGGATGAGCATAGGCAGGCGGAAGACTGTGGACTTCGGAAGCATGTGAAAGCTCCACGCCACAAACTGAATGCCCCACCAGCTCACGAGAAGGCTAATGGCAACGGTGATGAGTTCGCGCACAAACTGAACAGAGATGTTCCACTTTTTGTTGGTGATATAGCAGGTGAGGATGTCAGCGGAAATCTGGCTTTTTTCGCGGCTGCCCTGAGCTGCACCCATAAAGTAGAGCCAAAAGGCAAACATCTGGATCAGCTCTTCGGAACCGTAGAAATCGGATTTGAAAATATAGCGGGCAACAACTGCCACAAAAATCATGACAACGATGCAGATACTCGACACCGCCATCATGGTTTTTTGAAACTTGCCCAGCACAGCCCACAGATAGCGCCATAGACTGCTTTTTGCCGTACGCATCGAGGACCCCCTATTGTACAAACGTGTGTCCTGAAAAAGAAAACCGTGCGGCGGGCAATACACGCCGCCGCACGGACAAAAGACGATGCACCTGAGAGATTCTCGTCGCCTAGTAGGTTGCTTTCAGACCGTCGAGCAGCTCTTTGGTCAGCGTCTCTTCGAGGCGCGGCCATGCATGCTCACGGACGTAGCTTGCGCATTCTTTCAGCTCTTCAGGAGTCAGCATAATAACCTTGACGCCTTCATCTTCCAGCATCTTGCGGTATTTCTGATCTTCCTCTTCTGCGCGGCCAAAAGAAGCCTGACCTTCGTCAGTAAATGCAGCTTCAACAACCTTGCGATCAGCCTCAGGAATGGCCATGAAGGTTTTCATGTTCATGACGTACTGAGTGGACTCAAAGTTCACGTTGTACTGGTAGTAGTACTTCAGGACATCACGGAATCCGGTGTAGTTCAGATTCGGCGGTCCACCAGACCATGCCTTGACGACACCTGTCTGGAGTGCGGAATACACGTCTGTGTATGGGAGGGAGGTGGTGCGGAAACCGAGTTCCTCAGCGCCGAACTTAAAGACGTTCAGGCCGGGAACACGGCACATAACACCCTTTTCCATGCCGGGCTTGTTGTAATTCTCAAGCTCCTTCACAGTACCAACGCCGATGAAACCTTCGCCAAAGTAGGAGAAGAATTTCACGCCGAGCTTCTCGTGCATTTTTGCCATCTCAGTCGGGATGAATGCACCAGTCTTGTAGATCTTTTTGATCTGCTCGTAATCGTCAGCAATGTAAGGCAGGAAGCCAATACCCAGACGGGAGTCAAGGGCATCAGGGATGGTGATGTGTGCAGCATCAATGGAACCACGAATGACTTCGTCATAAATCTGGGAAGCATCACCAAGCTGGTTAGCCGGGAAAATCTTCACCAGGACGCGGCCCTCGGTTCCTTTCTCAATACGCTCTTTAATTCGCAGCGCGGCCTTGTGCCCCATGTGCTCAAGGGGGTGCTGCGTGGCCAGCTTAATCGTGACCACTTTGTTCTCGGCGCTCTCTTTCTTGTCGCCGTCACCATTGCACGCGGCAAGGGCAACCAGAGACAACAGCGCAAAGAACATAACAAAAAGTTTTTTCATGTTCCCCTTCACTCTTTTCTGGAGGTAACAAAACAGTCCCGTCTCCGGGACACCAGTTCTCAGGCCAGAGCTGCAATACGGAGGAATTGTCCAGAAAAAATCTGTTCATCGCCCGCAACAGACTCTGGAGACATCGTCACTTCGTTCAACAGAAAACGTGTATATATCACACGTCTCTCACATCCCCAAAAAAATTCGTGAGAAAACGTGCTCCACGCTCTGTTATGAAGTGACCGTACTTATGTACGATTTTACGAAACATGTCGAGCCTTGAGAACTCAGCATTTCCTCGAATACTGTACTGTTTGCTCACACAGCATAGGCTCCATTCTCCCGTCATAAATAGATTTTTCTTTTTTTGTATTGCGCACTTTGAGGCATGCTTTTTTTCACATAAAAAAAGCCCTGACTTTCATCAGGGCTTTGCGTTCTTTTCTTTTTGGCTGCGTTAATGGCAGACCAGCGCGCCTTCACTGGCAAAAAAGACATCTTCTACAGGCGGCATATCTTTGTCCGCCGAAGCTTTTTGCGCAGCAGCCAGCATCTTGACCCGGTATCCAAAACTCACAAAAAGCGGCTCCGGGAGTTTCTGACCATCCAGTCTGAGCCAAAACTCAAACGGGACGCCCTGCTCTCGCGATAAATGCTGTGGCACATAGACCTTGACGTCACGCGCCAAAATCCGGCCCCGCGCATCAGTCAGATACGCAGAAATCCACAGGTCATCTATCCACGTGGCCCATTCGGGCACACTCTCGGCGAGCGGAAATGCCGTCCCGTCAATGCGATAATATTTGCTAACTGGCGCGACTCGGTATTCAAAGCGCCAGCACTTTGTCGCTACGGTCTGAGGTTCAGAAAACGTCCACGGCCCCTTGTTGAGGTGCTTGACGCTCAGGTGAGAGCAGCCAGACAAAATCACCGCACACAGCATAGCGGTACACAAGGCAACGGCATGTCGTTTCATGGTTTCCCCCTCAGAAAAAGCTAACGAAGCTTGGGAGCACCCTGCACCAGCATTTCAGCAAGTGTCAGGTTTACTCGTGGAAGAGTCTGAATCCGTTTTCCCAAAAATTCCATCTCAAGGGCTGCCAGCTTGGAGTACAGCGGCGTCCGGTCCAGAGGTCGCAGGTCAGTGCGTCCTTCGGTCGCCTCACCAAAGCGCCAGCATCCCGGAAAAGTTTCTTCTACAGGAACGCCCATCTTGCCCCGCACAGCCAGCGTATGCACCACGCCATGCAAACGGCAGATCATCAGGCGATGCGTATACAGCCCACACAGGCCATCATCATTGAGCGGACACATGGCATCCGGGCGCTCGCCCGCTGCAAGCTGTTCCTGCATCTGCGCAACATACGCCTGCGCGCGCTCAAGGTACAGCTTCTGCTTTGCTTCGGGCAAAGATTTCATGCCCTTCCACAAATATGCCCATTCCACATAGGTATGATGCTGGAAGTAGCTGGTGCAGCAGTTTTGCGGACAGTCCGCACAGGTAAACCCTGTGCCCTCGACTGTCTGGTCATATTCCTTCTGCATCAGGTCATACAGCGCCCCAAGCCGACGAAAAACACCAACGCTATTCAGCTTCAAGGCTCAACCCCTTTTCCAGCATCCAGTCGCGGATGGCTTCTGCACACTGTTCTGGATTCAGCTTGTCCGAATCCACGCAAAAATCTGCCTCTTTTTCATACATAGGCAGACGCTCATTAAAGAGGTCTTCCACTGTCTGGCCCGGAGCAATGGCAAGGCCACGGTCAGGCTTGGCATTGACCCGCTGCAAAATGACGTCTTTTTCTGCACGCAGGTACACCACAGGACCAAGCTCGTGCAAACGCTTCATGCACTTCTCGCCATAAATCACGCTTCCACCCGTGGAAATAATGGTCCGGCGCACCGTAATTTTCGAGACCAGATCATCTTCTACTTCCACAAAACGGTCGCGCCCAAAACAGTCTGCCAGCTCCTGAAGCGGACGGGCATAATGTGATTCAATCAGGGCGTCAGTATCCATGGACGGCCAGCCCAAAACAGAGCTTAGTGCCCGGCCAATCGTTGTTTTTCCTGCTCCAGCCATACCAATGAGGACCACACAGCCCCCGCCGGTTGCATACAGGCTACTTCCTTTATGACTCATCGTGCATCCAGTACCTTGTCGAATTGCATAAGAATAGTTTCCACGTCCAGTCGGTGTTACTCTCTTGTCCCACCACGGTAAACCCCTCACAAAGGTTCCCTTCCGCAAAAGCCCAGTGTATACCCTTCGCATGCGAAAAAGACTCTCTGCACAGGCGATGTCTCGCGCACTCACAAATGCCCTTTCTGAGGGTGCAGTTCAGGCTGAGGACTCAAGCGTTCTCTTCTATGACCTGTCCCTCATTGCTGAGCGCACGAAGGAACTGGCCGAACAGTTCCCAAAGGACACGCTTCACGCTGTTGCTGTCAAGGCTAATCCTCTTCGCAAGGTGCTTGCGTGGCTGCACGCACTTGGTGAACAGGACAATGCACCGCAGCTGGGTCTTGAGTCCGCCTCTGAACCAGAAATGCATCTGGCTCTGGGCGCTGGCTTTGATCCCAGTCATGTGGTTTTTGATTCACCTGCAAAAACCCTTCACGAACTGCGCTTTGCCATCACGCAAGGCGTCCATCTCAATATGGACAACATGCAGGAAGTGGAACGGGTAGATACGATTCTGAAAGACTTGGGACACGAAGCCAAAAGCACATTTGGCATTCGCGTTAACCCACAGGTAGGACAGGGAAGCATCGGCGCAACCTCAGTTGCCGCCGAGTACTCCAAATTTGGTGTGCCGCTCAAGACCTTCCGCAAAAAACTTCTTGAGATCTATCGCAGCCATCCATGGATGACAGGTATCCACGTCCATGTTGGCTCGCAGGGATGCCCCCTCGACCAGCTCGTGCTGGGCGTACGGAGCATTCTGGATTTTGTGGAAGAAGTGAATGCTGCCACAGACGGTCAAATTCGCATATTTGACCTTGGTGGCGGACTGCCCGCAGATTACGGACAGAAAGAATTTCAGGCACCGAGCTTTACCGAATACGTTGCTGCCCTGCGCACAGGCTGCCCCGAGCTTTTCTCCGGGAAATTCCGCCTCATGACGGAATTTGGCCGCGCCGTGCACGCCAATGCAGGCTTTGCCGCAAGCCGTGTGGAATACATCAAGCCTCAGGGGGATATCCGAACCGCCGTTATCCATCTGGGTGCCGACATGTTCCTGCGCAAATGCTACAACCCAGGCGACTGGCATCACGAATTTAGCGTCTGCGACAAAAACGGAGCGCTCAAGGACGGACCGACCCGTCTCTACCGCATTGCAGGCCCTCTCTGCTTTGCAGGAGACCTGCCGGGCCGCGATATTGCCCTGCCGGAAATCGAACCTGGTGACTGGATTCTCATCCACGACACAGGCGCATACACGCTTTCCATGTGGTCCCGCTATAACTCGCGGGCCATCCCCAGTGTTCTTGGATACAAAGACGAACAGGCCTCAACAGGCTTTGTTTCCCTCAAGCGGCGCGAACAGCCACAAGACGTGCTCAGCTTCTGGGAATAGCACTTCCGCCATTCCAATTTTGCAGCCCTTCTGCCACGCAGAGGGGCTTTTCTTTTTCTGCCAGCTAAAAGCCCCAATGCTCCAAAAGCGAAAAACTTCGCGGCGCATTATCCCGGCTCGTCATCGGTGAATTCCCAAAAACAGCTGACTGAACCAGCCGCCCAAGTTCTTGCAGGGTATCCACGTCCGGCGTCTCCTGAAGCACGGCATAGCTTGCGTCATGCTCGTTAAGCCGTCGGCAGGTCTCTTCAAAAACCCCCGAAGTACTCCACGGCATTTCCAGAAAAACATCCCGCACCAGTCCACTGGCCCGGTAGCCCGCAAGCGAATACCCGCCATCTGGACTCGGCGAAAAGACAGCGTCCCTGTGTTGCAGAGCATCAAACGCCTCCAGCACCGTCTCCCGCTGCATCATCGGCGCATCGCTACCCGTCAGTACAACTCGCTTGCGCCCCCGGCGAAAAGCACCATCAAACGCCGCAAGCATTCGTGCCCCA
Organism: Desulfobaculum bizertense DSM 18034; assembly: GCF_900167065.1. Lineage (NCBI taxonomy): Bacteria > Pseudomonadati > Thermodesulfobacteriota > Desulfovibrionia > Desulfovibrionales > Desulfovibrionaceae > Desulfobaculum > Desulfobaculum bizertense. Next base: position 2,377 of record NZ_FUYA01000014.1, on the reverse strand, counting down.
AGATCAAAACCAAGCTGCCATTCAAAGCTATACTGGTTCCCAAGCCACATTTCGTAATCTGCCAGTGTCCCCATAGGCACACAGCACACCCGAACCGGAATCCCCGTGCTCGTCAGCGTCGCAAGCTGGTCTTCGGCAAAAGCTTCATACAGCTTGGCTGCCCGTCCAGCCCCAAGATCCCGCGCGAGCCGCGTTTTCACCTTCCCTGCCAGCGGAAGTTTCACAAAAAAAAGTATCTCGCAGGCATCAGTCCCCATCATCTCCCTCTCCTCCAAAACTGTACCACTGGGCCAGCACATAGGGCGAAACCCGGGCGTGATACGCCAGCCGGATTGCCCAGTTGCGCAAGGTACAGCGAAGTTTCCCCTCCTGCTCCCAGCGACGGGCCGCACTCGTCACTCGCAAGGGAGAAATCTGAATACGCCGCCCCAGTCGTCGCACTCGAGTCATAATTTCCAAATCTTCCATCAGCGGAATCTCGCGGTATCCCCCGATATTGAAGAAAAATTTTCGCTCAAAAAAAAGAACCTGATCGCCGTATGGCGCACGCGTCAGTGCAGAACGCACATTGGCCCAAAACGCAATCCAGCGCATTGCAAAACTGTCTGAATCGAAGCCAAGCCGAAACGCTCCGGCTGAGGCATCCCCATCCAGTATTCGCGCTATTTCTTCAAATGCGCCCTCTGGAAGCCGTGTGTCTGCATGCAAAAAAACAAGAATATCCCCAGCGGCGAACTTGGCCCCGACATTCATCTGGTGCCCTCGCCCGGACGTACTGCCAATCAGTACCGCCCCGTAACCTTCTGCTGAGTCTAAAGTATCCCGTTCAATTGCGCCATCAATTATACATATCTCATATGAATTTGATCCCGCGACTTCTTGCACATGTCGCAGAGTTTCACCAATGCGATCAGCCTCACGAAAAACAGGAATAATGACCGAAATGCTGCGTTTCTTTTTTACCATCCTTTATCTTACCCCGCCTTCTCCCTTTCCGGCAATCCCTCTTTTTTTGCTCTTAGCACCCCAAAAAAAAGGCCCATCCCGCTGGGCAAACGGGATGGGCACGAGGGGCTTAGGCTTTGCTTTGATGAAGGAGAGGAAAGACGAAAATACCTACTCTTCTACCTAAAATCTGTGGTGGCACAATTCCTCGCTACAAAAGGAATCTGCCATCTTGCACGCTGCGATTTGTGTCGCTTTGTTAATAATGATTATTAATAGTATTTAGGGTTCAGGTCAAACACTTTTTTTCATCACGCACAAAAAAAATCATTCCGGCCCAAAAAACCTAGTCTTTTACTCTAAAAAAGACTGACAAATGCAGGCTCCTTTTTATAGAATATCTCCAAGCGATATCAAAGGAGGCCCCGATGTACTTTCCTGTTGCAGACATTACAGTCCCCATCTGGATACCCCCAGTCACTGCCTTTATTATAGCGTTCTTTGCCTCAATGGGTGGCATTTCCGGCGCGTTTCTTCTTCTCCCATTTCAGATGTTTCTCGGCTACACCGCGCCCTCGGTGAGTGCCACCAACCAGTTTTACAACATCGTCGCCATTCCCGGCGGCGTCTTTCGCTACCTTCGCGAAGGCCGCATGGTTTGGCCTCTCGCCACGGCCGTCGTCCTCGGCACCGTCCCCGGTGTGCTCCTCGGCGTCTGGCTACGCGTTCGCTATCTCCCCGATGCGTCCAACTTCAAACTCTTTGTCGGCATTGTCCTTCTCTACATTGGCTATCGCATGGTCCACAGCCTGCTCAAACACAACGCCGCCGAGCAGCGCTTTGAAAAAAACGTCCGCAGCAGCGCCGCCCCCCGCCCCATCCAAACCCTCAAGTCCTCCGCTGGCGTTATCCGGTTCATCTTTGAGGATGAAGAATTTCACATCCGCACGGCCGGACTGTTCTTCCCCAGCCTCATCGTCGGCATCATCGGCGGTATGTATGGCATCGGTGGCGGCGCTATCCTTATGCCTCTCTACGTCAGCATGCTCGGACTCCCCGTCTATGTCGCCGCCGCCCCCGCACTTATGGGCACCTTCATGACCTCCATCACTGCCGTCCTCTTTTTTCAGGTTCTGCAGTTTATCTACCCTAATCAGGCCCTCGCACCCGACTGGCTCCTCGGTACCCTCTTCGGTATCGGCGGCGCCCTCGGTATGTGGCTCGGCGCTCGCTGTCAGAAACATGTCCCCGCTCGCGTCATCAAAGCCGCCCTCTGTCTCGTTATCCTCTTTACCTCGCTTAAATACATCATTGGATATTTTATATAAGCGCACAGGGGTGCGTAGGTTACGAGACTCCGTCTCGTGCTCTGCAAAGGGCGCTTGGGTGGGCGGGGACTCTGTCCCCGCACCTCTGCAAGGGGCGCTGCCCC
>NZ_FUYA01000013.1 GCF_900167065.1 Desulfobaculum bizertense DSM 18034 | reverse complement strand
TTCTCACCCAAGTTTGAATTTCATTCACGCGAAGCGTGGAGGGAATTCAAACTCGATGAGGATACGTAAGGGAATCATTCCCTTACGCGGGGGGTTGGGGGCTGGCCCCCAACTTCCCCCTCTCACCCATCCAGCCCATACAGACTGTGATAGGCCTTGAATCTTCCTCTATACCCTACTCCTCGCTTTCCTCTTCGAGAGAGCGAGTGTACTTGCATTTCTTGTTTGGGCAGGCGAGATGCTCGCCCTTGGCGCGGGTTTTCTTGCGCTCAAGGATGGGGAACCCGCACTCTGGGCACTTCTCAGCCACGGGCGGATTCCACTGCGCATAGTCGCAGTCAGGATACCGGCTGCACGAGAAAAAGAGCTTGCCGCGCCGCGAGGACTTCTCGACCAGCTCACCTTCGCCGCACTTGGGACAGGGAATACCTGTTGAGAACGGTTCGGTGTAGGTGCAGTCGGGATAATTGTCGCAGGCAATGAAACGGCTGCCTGTACGGGCATGCTTGAGAACAAGCTCGCCACCGCACTCTGGGCACTTGCGCCCGATCTTCTCGGCTTCAGTCTTGACCTTCTCAACGATTTCGATTTCGCCCTGCTCATTGCGGACAAAATTCTTGGTGTTGCTGCACGCGGGATACCCGGAACAGGCGAGGAAAGTGCCAGCCTTGCCAAACTTGATAACCATTGGCTTGCCGCACTGCTCGCAAACGATGTCCGTCTCAAGACCAGTCTTGACGCGCTTCATGTTCTCGCGAGCTTCTTCAAGCGTCGGATAAAAATCAGACGTGAAGTCCTTCATCAGACGAATCCAGTCCTTGTCACCCATTGCCACAGCATCAAGAGACTCTTCCATGTTCGCGGTGAAGCTCACATCCATAAGCGTCTTAAAATGCTCCGACAGCAGATCACTGACAACAACGCCAAGGTCGGTGCAAATGAAATGCTTGTTGGTCAGCTGCACATACTCACGGGCGAGAAGCGTGGAGATAATGGCGGCATAGGTCGACGGACGACCAATACCCTTTTCTTCCAGCTCCTTGACCAGAGAGGCTTCAGTGTACCGCGCCGGAGGCTGAGTAAACTTCTGCTCTTTGCTGAATTTCTCCAGCTTGATCTCCTGGCCTTCCTCAAGCTTTGGCAACTCACTGTCTCCAAGTCCGCCGGCAATGCTGTAGACTTTCAGATACCCGGGGAAGAGCAGACGTTCGCCTCTGGAACGCCACTGAACATCCTGCACGCGGGTGATAACCGTGGTGTCCCAGAATCGGGCCACAGCCATCTGCGAAGCAAGAAAACGCTCCCAAATGAGCTTGTACAGACGGTACTGCTCAGACGGCAAAAGCGCCTGAAGGCTCTCGGGAGTAATCGTGACGTCAACGGGACGAATGGCTTCGTGCGCATCCTGCGCAGAGGCCTTGGTTTTGAAATATCGAGGCTTCGGTGGATAAAAATCCTCACCAAAGTTCTCAAGCACAAAGTCCTTTGCTGCATCGCGGGCGTCGTTGGCAATACGCACAGAGTCAGTACGCATATATGTAATGAGCGCGGTTGTGCCCCGCTCGCCAAGATCGACACCTTCATACAAACGCTGGGCAATACTCATCGTACGCTTGGCAGAGTAGCCAAGACGACGGTTCGCTTCCTGCTGGAGAGTGGAGGTAATAAACGGCGGCAGAGGGGAACGCTTGCGCTCCTTCTCGGTAACCGACTCAACCACAAAGGGATTCTCTTTGCAGGTCTTTTCGATTGCAGCGGCTTCTTCGCCAGAACCAACTTTTGCAGTCTTGCCCTTAATCTTCCAGAGGTCCGCATCAAATGCTGGCGGATTTTCCCCCAAGAACTTCGCCTTGAGCACCCAGTACTCTTCCGGCACAAAGGCACGGCGTTCTTTTTCGCGATCAACAACCAAACGCAGAGCTACAGACTGCACGCGTCCGGCAGAAATACCGCGCTTGACCTTTTTCCAGAGCAGAGGAGAAACCTTGTAGCCCACAAGACGGTCCAAAACGCGACGCGCCTGCTGCGAGTTAAAAAGGTTTTCATCCAGCTCGCGAGGATGCTCAAGGGCTTCCTTGACCGCGCGGGAAGTAATTTCGTTAAACTGAATGCGGTGAATATCCGCATTCCGATTGGTATCTTTAAGGATCGTGGCCACATGCCATGCAATAGCCTCTCCCTCGCGGTCCGGGTCAGGTGCGAGGTAAATGGTATCTGCTTTTGCAGCGGCAGTGGTAAGCTTTTTGACGACCTTTTCCTTGCCCGGAATTGTGATATATTCAGGCTGAAAAGATTCATCATCCACTCCGAGCTTTTTGCTTGGCAAGTCGCGCACGTGCCCGACACTTGCTTCTACGGCAAATTTTCTGCCGAGAAACTTTTTAATGGTTTTCACCTTTGCCGGGGACTCGACGATAATAAGATTTTTACTCATACGATGAGATTCCGTGACCGAACAACTTAGGCAGACAAGCCTTGCAATTCGGATTGAATTGGTGGACGTTTCCGGGGCCAGAACATAAGCAGATAGGGTATACTATCTTTTCTGTGAGTCAACTCATGGCCGTAAATTCGTCCGCAACGCGGCGATATCAAACAAATTCCATACAGGAGAAACACAAGCGCATGACGCACCGTTTCGGAACAGTCGTCCTTTTGGGACCACCTAATGCGGGTAAATCTACCCTGCTCAACAAAGTCCTTGGCCAAAAAGTAGCAATTGTCTCATCCAAACCGCAGACAACCCGTAACCAGATTACAGGCATCCTCACCGAAGATGACGCCCAGATTATGTTTCTGGACACTCCCGGAGTGCATCGCCTGCGTGGCAAGATGAACCGCTATCTGCTTCAGGCCGCATGGAATGCAGCAGAATCCGCAGATGTCATGGTCGTGCTTGTTGATGCGTATCTGTATACCCAGAAGCCGCACCTCTTGGACAAGGAACTTCAGCCCTTGCTCAAAAAAGTGGCAACCACAGACTTGCCGGTGTATATTGCACTCAACAAGACTGACGTCATTAAAGACAAGAAAAACATCCTGCCACTTATTCAGTACTTCACTAAAACATGGCCTAATGCAGAAATACTTCCCATCAGTGCTGCCAAGGGTGAAGGGGTAGACCGCCTGCTCGAAAGCGTCAAGCAGCACCTTCCTGAATGCCCTGCCATGTTCCCCGAAGATCAGCTGTCTACAGTCCCGCTGCGTTTCATGGCTGCGGAAATCGTCCGCGAAAAGCTTTTTGTCGGCCTTCGCAACGAACTTCCTTATACCACAGCAGTAGAAATTGAGGACTGGGAAGAGACAGAAAAGATGACCACCATCTCTGCCGCCATCTACGTTGCCCGTGATAACCACAAAGCAATGGTGATTGGCAAGGGTGGACAGAATTTGAAAAAAATCGGTCACGATGCGCGACTGGACCTGAAACAGCTGCTCGGCACCAAGGTGCACCTGGAGCTGTGGGTCCGTACCCGCAGAGGCTGGACCGAAGATGTGCCTTTCCTCCAGTCCATTGGTTTGACTGGCGGCATGGACATGTAGCTCGGATAAATCAAGAGCGCAGGCGCCAACTCTGGGTCTGCGCTCTTTTTTTTGGGCCAACAAAGCACAAAAAATCCCCCTTTTTTCCCTCCCCCCTAAAGCTTCCGGCCCATTCCTGCCGATACCTCTGGCGGACTTTTGACGCACCACGCCCCAAGTGGTTAGTCTGACGCTCCCACGAACAATTTTTTCTGTGATCGAAAAAGGAAAATTTCATGCTTTCTGAACAGGAGATTTCCGGCATTCAGACCCGCCTCGTCGAAACACGCGAGGACATTGCCAATGCAGCGAAAAAAGCAGGGCGTGACCCCAAAGACGTCACCCTTATTGCCGTATCAAAATTCCATCCAGTAGAAGCACTTGGTGCAGCATATGCGGCTGGCCAGCGCCACTTTGGAGAAAACTACATTCAGGAAGCCCTGGACAAACAGGACCAGCTTTCTGACCTGCCCATTACATGGCACTTTATTGGAAAACTCCAGAGCAACAAAGCCAAGTTCATTCCCGGCCGTTTCTCAATGGTCCACACCATTGACTCCGGGAAACTGGCCCACACATTGCATAAACGTATCATAGCGGCAGAAGCCCCGGTTCAGGATGTTCTCATTGAAGTGAACCTTGGCCGCGAAACGCAAAAGGCAGGCATTGAGGAAGCAGATCTTTCCCAGCTTGCTGAAGAGATTATGACTCTCGACTCCCTGCGCGTCCGTGGTCTCATGCTCCTGCCACCGTTTACACTGACACCCGAGCAGCGACGCCCGCTGTTTTCCCGGCTGCGGGAACTGCGCGACATGCTGGAAACCCGTCTGGGGCAAAAACTCCCCGTGCTCTCAATGGGCATGACCGACGATTTTCATGAGGCAATCGCAGAAGGCGCAAGCATCGTTCGGATCGGAACGCGCATCTTTGGGCCACGGCCCACAAAACTCTAGGAGCTGGCGAAGGACATGGATTTAGCGACGCTTATAGGTATCGTGCTCTCCTTCGGTCTGGTCGCGGCGGCCATTGTGACCGGTGGTAGCCCTCTTATCTTTATCTCCATTCCATCAATGCTCATTGTTCTGGGCGGAACGATTGGAGCAACAATGGTCAACTACCCTCTGGCCAATATTCTTGGTCTGATGGGGGTTATCAAAAAGACCTTTTTCTCCACTCTCGAAAGCCCGGCAGAGATCATTGAAAAATTCATGGACTACGCCAACCGCGCTCGCCGCGAGGGTATTCTCTCTCTGGAGCCTCTGCTCCGGGAAATTGAAGACCCATTCTTGCGCAAGGGGCTTCAGCTCACCGTTGATGGACTGGAGCCTCAGACCATTGAAGAAATCATGGAAACCGAAATTTCCTACCTGGAAAGCCGCCACGAAGTCGGATCAGAAATCTGCTCCGTGCTTGGCGCCTTTGCCCCGGCAATGGGAATGATCGGTACCGTTATCGGCCTGGTGCAGATGCTCCAGACCATGAGTGACCCCAGCACCATTGGCCCGGCCATGGCGGTTGCCCTGCTCACCACCTTTTACGGTGCTGTTCTGGCAAACCTCGTGTTTATTCCAATGGCTGGCAAACTCAAAACCCGCAGCAAAGAAGAAGTGTTGCGCAAAGAAATGATTCTGAACGGGATTCTCTCCATCTCCAAAGGCGAAAACCCCCGAATCATCGAAGAAAAGCTGAACAGTTTCCTGCCCCCGCGTGAACGCAGACAGGCAGAGTAGCTGCTCAGAGGCATATCATGGCACGAAGCAAGAAACAGGAAGAGAAAAAAAACTCTGGCGCTCCAGCATGGATGGTCACCTATTCTGACTTGATGACCCTCATGCTGACGTTCTTTGTTTTGCTCGTCAGCATGAGCGTTATGGATGAGCGCCGAAAACTCATCGTCATAGGCTCCATTGTTGGCACCTTTGGGCAGGGACAGCGCAGCTATGAAGTGCTCTCGCAGCGCGACAAGCACAGTGCTGTGGAACCCGGTCCCATTGAAGCCGAGACCAACGACCTTGAACCTCTCAAGGAAATGGTCTGGGACGATGCAAACGAAGACCTGAGCTTCAAGTCCAATGAGTTTGTTCAGGTCTTGTCCATTGCTGATGACGTGCTTTTTGAACGGGGCAAGACAACCCTCAAGCCCCGTGGTCAAAAAATTCTGGAAGAAGCACTGCCCGTGCTTTTAGCTGTGCGCTACCCAATCCTCCTCGCCGGGCACACCTCGTCCCTGCGCGATGAAGAAGGCGCACAGTATCACGTCGAAGACCGCAACAAGCCCATGGACAGCTCGTGGCAGCTTTCCTTTACCCGCGTTATGATACTGTACCGCTTTCTTTTGGACGCAGGCATGGACCCGAACATGCTTCGGGTCGAAGCCTTTGGACGTTTTCGCCCACGCTACAACAGCCTGACGCCCAGAAACCGCCGCCGGAACCGACGCGTTGACCTGATTTTGGACAAGCGCAATGCCCGCTGGCAGGAAAAGCTCGGCACGCATCGCCTTGGTCCCAACAAAGACCAGTACAAGTATCACGACTTTATCTTTAAATTCGAGCAGCGCGGGAAGCACAGTTAGGAGCAGGCATGGCACGCAAAAAGAAAAAAAAATCCGGTGGCATTGCCGGGGATGCCTGGCTCATCACCTTTGGTGATCTCGTCACCCTGCTTTTGACATTTTTTGTCCTGCTTCTCAGTATGTCGTCAATGGACCGCAGTGTCCTGAGCCGAATCACTGTTTTTACTGATGATATTGGCTTTTTGACCTACCGTTCCGCAGGACGTATTCCCACCCGGGTCAAGCACATCATCGAAGCGCTCGACAAGCCGTGGGAAGTGTTGGAAAAACAAAACAGAATCAAGGACCTGCTCTTCCCGGACGACGTTTTGCCAGAGAGCATCAGCCGTCAGGACCTTATGAAGAATCTCCAGATTCTGGAGCGGCCAGAAGGCGTCGCCCTTGTTTTATCCGATGACCTGCTTTTCAAGACAGGCCAGTCTGAACCAGGCCCAGCAGCCCGGCAGATTTTGGCCACCATTGCCGGAGTGCTCAAGTATATGACCGCCCCGGTAAACATCGCCGGATACACCGACAATATCGGTGGGGATGCACGCGGGAATTATGTGCTCTCCGGAAAACGCGCTCTTTCTGTCCTTCACGTCTTTTTGCAGGAAGGCATTCCAAATGAACGCTTTTCCGTGAGTGGGTACGGCCCAAACTGGGCCATTGCCGACAACAAGACTCCCGAAGGACGAGCCAAAAACCGCCGAGTCGAAATTCTCATCAAGACGACCCCGTGGCTCGGGTCCTACACGCAATAATTCTGGGGTAAGCAAAAGGAGCACGACGTGGCAGAAGAACAACTCGAAGCATCAAAAAGCGAAAAGAAAAAAAGCAGCAAGCTCAAGTGGATTATCCTCGCAGTCTTGCTGATCGCTCTTGGCTGTGGCGTCTATTTTGCCTGGCCCATCGTTCAGGACAAACTGCTCGGCGGCTCCAGCACTCCCGCACAGACTGAGCAGACCGAAAACGGTGAAGAAAATGTCGCAGGCGAAACCGAACTCGTCACCCTGCCAACTTTTGTGGTCAACCTCGCTGATCCGCTTGGCCGCCGCTATCTCAAACTCACCCTCACAGTCGAGGTTGCCAGCGCAGAAAGTGCCAAAAAACTCAGCAAATCCGAAGCAAAAGTGCGCGATACCATTATTTTGCTGCTCTCCAGCAAGACCTTTAACGAACTCTCCTCTATGGAAGCAAAAATCCAGCTCAAGGATGAGATCGTAAAGCGTTTGAACCAGATTATGGGCGGCGCATCAGTGCTTCGCGTCTATTTTACGGAGATGGTGGTCCAATAGCTGCAAGAGAGCAGTACTCTGAACCACAACCCGAAAAAGGGGACAGACATGGATAACAAGTTGGATCAAGACAAAATGGCCGAAGACTGGGCGGACGCCCTGGATGACGGCGACGATATCCTGAATACAGAATCCTTTGATAGCGCGGACTCCGAGGACGATTCCAGTGATGATGCGCTTGCCGCAGAGTGGGCAACAGCCCTCGCCAAGGACGAAGCCGCAACCATGCAGGCAGAGCACAAGGCTCAGCCCGCAGCGACTCAAAGCTCTGACACAGTGTTCAAGGATTTGACAGAAGAATCCCGCATTCAGCGACCCGACAATACCAAGCGCGACCTTGATTTTATCCTGGATATTCCGCTCACTGTCTCCGCTGAACTCGGGCGTACCAAGCTGCTCATCAACGAGCTGCTCCAGCTCGGACAGGGTTCCGTGATCGAACTCAACAAACTCGCTGGTGAACCTCTCGAAATCCACGTCAACGGCAAACTCGTTGCCCGTGGCGAGGCCGTGGTCATCAACGAAAAATTCGGCGTGCGTCTCACGGACATCATTAGTCCCATCGAACGCGTCAAGCAGCTCGGATAATTATGAAATCTTTTGCTGGTTCAGCCTTTTTGGCTCTGGCCGCAACCGTGGCGCTCCCCGCTCTTGCCTTTGCCGCAGGAGACGGGGGAGCACCAGCGGTGCCTGATTTTGGAGTCCTCGGCCTGCGCGCCTTTGGCTCACTTTGCCTCGTTCTCGCCCTCCTGCTCGGCGGTTTCTGGATTATTCGCCGCGTCCAAAACCGCACAGGTCTCGGATTTCTCAAACGAAAAGACCTGCAGATCGTCGCCCAGCTCCCCCTCGGCGGCAAAAGAAACATCATCGTGGTCCGGTTCTTGAATAAACTTTTGGTGCTCGGAGTATGTAACTCCTCCATCAATGTCTTAACTGAAACGGAAATCAGCGATGATGACACCCTCGAAGACTTTTCTGAAACTTTGGAAAACGCCAAAAAATCTTTGGATTCCTAGTCTCCTCGTTTTGGCGGCAGCCCTTGTACTGCCTAGCCTCGCAGCCGCAGAACCAACTCTGCCATCCCTCTCGCTCCAGCTCGCAGCAGGCCAGACAGAACCTGAAAAAGTCTCCGTCCTGCTCGAAATCCTTTTCCTGCTCACCGTCCTCTCACTCGCGCCAGCTATCGTCATTACCATGACGTCGTTCACGCGCATTATTATCGTCTTCTCCTTTCTCCGGCAGGCTATGGGAACTCAGCAGATGCCCCCAAACCAGGTGCTCGCCAGCCTCGCTATCTTTATGACTATCGTCATCATGATGCCCGTCGGCACTGCTATTAACGACAATGCCCTTCAGCCCTACCTGAGAGAAGAAATAAGCTTCGACGAGGCCGTCTCAAAAGCAGAAGTCCCCGTCCGGGAATTCCTCTTTCATCACACCCGTGAGAAAGACCTCTCCGTCTTTTATGCCGTTACCGGAAAAGACGCCCCGCAATCAAAAATCGACGTTCCCACTCCAATGCTCATCGCCGCGTTCGTCATTAGCGAACTGAAAACCGGCTTTACCATCGGATTCCTTATCTACATCCCATTCCTCATCGTCGACATGGTCGTCGCTTCCATCCTCCTCGCTATGGGTATGATGATGCTCCCACCCGTCATGATCTCACTCCCCTTTAAACTCCTCCTCTTCGTTATGGTCGACGGCTGGAACCTCCTCACTGGCTCACTCGTCAACAGCTTCTTTTATTAACCACAGGAGGATACAAGCATGACTCCAGAATTCGTTATCGGCTTCGCCAGACAGGCTATCGAACTTACCCTGCTCATCTCTATGCCCATGCTGAGCATCGGCCTCGTCGTCGGCCTCGCTATCAGTATCCTCCAGGCCGCCACACAGATTCAGGAAATGACGCTCACCTTTATCCCTAAGATTATCGCCATCTTCCTCGCTCTCCTTATCGCCTTCCCCTGGATCCTCGACAAACTCACCGGTTACACCTCAAACCTCTTCCTCTCCCTCCCTCAATATATTCGCTAGACGAGACTCCGTCTCGTGCTCTGCAAGGGGCGCTAGGGTGCGGCGGGGACTCTGTCCCCGCACCTCTGCAAGGGGCGCTGCCCCTTGACCCCGCCCAAGGACGAGGCCCTTGGGAATCCCGCTTTCGCCCAAAATTTAAGGGCCGGATGTGTGAAAGCCGTTGGCTTTCCCGTACATCCGGCCCTTAAATTTTGGCCTAGTGGGCGTTTCCCTAACGCGTGTTCTTCTGCCTTTTCCAAACCGCACTTATTTTCTTCTTGAACGCAAGCGTTCAAAAAGAAAATGGTGGCGAACTCGCAGAAGAGAAAGAAGCTCTTTACGCCATTCTCACCCAAGTTTGAATTTCATTCACGCGAAGCGTGGATGGAATTCAAACTCGATGAGGATACGTAAGGGAATCATTCCCTTACGCGGGGTCCGGGGCTGGCCCCGGTTCTTTCCCCACCCGCCCATCCAGCACTAACCCCAATTCCCCCCCCAACCCAGCTCTTAGCCTGGCAGTTTATCCCAATTTACAGGGAGGCGAACGGCCTGCTTGGCTTTGTTGGTAAAGAGGAGATGCTTGTGCTGGAGTCCGTAGAGATAGAGATCGCGAGTAACGGCGACGTCCTGCTTGCAGTAGTCGATAATTTCAGTGATGCGCCCTTCCTTCCACCACTTGAGGGCGAGGAGTCCGTTGGCGGACTTGGCGGCACCGAGAGTTGCTTGCGCGAGATGGTCGAGGGAAAGCCGATAGCCGAGAGTGCGATGTACGTGCTCAAGAATGTCGAGCGTGTTAAGGGAAGAAAAGTCAAAGGCCGAGTGCCCAGTTAAGACCTTGTAGTCAAAACGCTTGATGTTGAAACCTATGATAAGGGAAGAGCGCTGAAGATCTTCGACAAGAGCCTCCACTTCATCTTGGGAATAGGAAAGGGTCTCATCGCGATCAGAATAATACACACAGACGCAGGAAATCCCCATGCAGTCTGCCCGATGCCACCCACCGACTTCGTCGGCACTGCGCCGAGTCTCAAGGTCAAGAACCGCAAAACGGGCGGGACGGGATGCGTCACTCATACTTTGCTCCTCAGGTTGAGAGGGTTGCTCATGATGAACAGACTCGTGATGCTGCCCAAGGGCTTCCTGAGCTGCGGAAAGAGAAAGCGCGCCAGACTCTGGCTCTGGAGCGGAGGAAATCGCACGAAGAAGAGATATGGCCGCAAACTTGTCGATAGGCCGATTACCAGAGCCGCACTTGGGAGAGTGGACACAAGAGGGACAGCCAAGCTCACAGTCGCAGCCTTCAATGACGGAAAGCGTGCTGTCGATAAGCTCGGGGGCATGCTGAAATGCCTGCCGCGCAAGCCCGACGCCACCGGGAATACCATCATATATGAAGACGGCGGCGGCACCAACCTGCTCATGAAAGGGGATAGAAATCCCACCAAGATCATTTCGGTCTGTCATGACAATGAGGGGGAGGATTCCAATCGCGGCATGCTCAATGGCGTGAATGCCACCCATAAAATGAAGAAACTCATCTTCTGCCCGCCGCTGAATCTCGCGGGGGAATTCAATCCAGAGGCCATCGGTTTCAAAAGTGAGCGGCGGCAGATCAAGCGGAACCACCGTCATAAGCTTCCCGCCTCTAATGCGACGCTTCTCAAAGCCCTTGACCTCCTGCGTCACACGCAAACGGCCCTGAAATACACGACAACCGTGCGCCGCACGAACACCGGATATGCTCAAAATCTCAGTGCTCTTCTCACTGCGAACCCGCGTGTAATAATTAAGCTTTGCTGGACGGGCGTGCACAAAACCCTGCTCAAGATTCAGAGTCTCAATGAGATACGTCTTGCCGCGATGTAAATAGACCGCACCGGGATAGGTTTCGGTGTAGGCCCGATGCTCGTCTATGCTGCCAATGGAATGGGGCTTTGCATCCTTCTTGAGGAGCGAATCCGCTCCGGTGAGAATCTCAAACGTCCGACTGGAACCGCGAAGACTCACATCCCGGTGCGGCCGCTTGCGCGAGGCATAAATATCGCGACCGTCCGCAGATTCGAGAAGCTGCCCAGAAAATTCAAGCGCCTTGACCTGCTCGGCCACGGCAGGCTCGCGTAGCCACGGCTCACCAGTACGGAGAGGCAACTCGGCGGCTGCACATATGAGATGCCGCTGGAGAATAACCGGGTTGTACGGGTCCAAAACAGCTTTCTCGGCTGGCCGGGTAAAAAAGTCCGTGGGGTGCTTCATAAAATACTGATCGAGCTGATCCTCTCCAGCCACAAGCACCACGGCAGATTCCTGCTGCGCACGCCCAACGCGCCCGCCACGCTGAAGAGTGCTCATGATGGTGCCGGGGTAGCCAACAAGAATGCAGAGATCAAGATTGCCAATGTCGATGCCGAGTTCGAGAGCACTGGTGCTGACAACCGCCAACAGCTCACCAGAAGACATCCGGGCCTCAATCTCGCGCCGCTCCTCCGGGAGAAAGCCCGCGCGGTAGGCACTGATTCGGTCCCGATACTCGCCCGCGTGCTCAGAAACCCACATGGACAAAAGTTCAGTCATCCGGCGGGACTGGCAGTACACAATCGTACGCATCTTCCGGGCTAGCGCAGCCTTGAGTAACATGATCGCAGTCTTGGAAGGACTCTCGGTCATGGTCATGGCCGGGTTCACAAAAAGAAAATGCCGCTGCCCCTGCGGAGAGCCTGCTTCGGTAACGGCTTTGACATCAAGACCAGTAAGCTGATGCGTCAGCTCCTGCGGATTCCCCACGGTTGCAGAAAGAAAGGCAAAAGTCGGATTGGAGCCATAGCGGGCACAGACACGCCGCAAACGCCTCAGGACCTGCGCCATGTGCGAGCCAAGCACACCGCGGTAGGTGTGCACTTCGTCCAGCACCACGTGCGTCAGCCCGGCCCAGAAGGCTGCCCAGCGCTCATGGTAAGGCAGCATGGAAAGGTGCAGCATTTCGGGGTTGCTCATAAGCACGTGCGGCGGGTTCTCACGAATTTTTTTTCGGAACCACTGCGTGGTGTCACCATCATAAATTTGTGCTTCTGGCCTGTTGTCGCCGCCCCACGGGGCAACCAGCTCCTGAAAACTTCGCAGCTGGTCCTGCGCCAGCGCCTTGAGTGGAAAAAGATAAAGCGCATGCGCATCAGGGTCAGACAGCACGTGCTCAATCACTGGCAGATTATAAATCAGGGTCTTGCCGCTTGCGGTCGGTGTCGAGACCACAACATTCTGGCCACTGCGCAGCAGGTCCATTGCCCGCGCCTGATGCGTATAGAGCGATGTAATGCCCCGGAAATCCAGAAGCCGCTCAACACTCACAGGCCACGGCCTGCGGCAGGATGCAGTTTCGGCTTCCCGGCCTTTCAGAATTTCATGATGGACCACCAGCCCACCAAGCTGCTCAGAATTTTTTAGCGCCTCTATGTATTCCGCAATGTCTGCCATGAACCTTTCATCTCCACTCGCCACAAATTTTTTCAGAAGTTAAGCTGTACTGTACGCGGTGCCCAAGCGCAACGGGGGCATGTTCATAAGCCGGGCAAGGCTCTGGAATTGTTTTATAAAACTTTTTTGCCTTTTTTTCAGCTCTTCGACCAGCAAAGGAAATCCATCCGGGCCTTGAATTCCGCCCGGCTCTGTCGCACATTATCAGCAGGCGCAACACGACGAACTTCTTTTTAACTGGAGAATTCATGAGCATTCATGCAGGGGAAGAGACCCCACGTTACGGAATTATTGGCTGGCCCCTTGGCCACAGCCTTAGCCCAACCCTTCACAACTGGGCGCTGCGGCAGTTTGACCTGCCCGGAGAATACACGGCTTACCCCCTGCCGCCAGAGGATATGGACCTTTTTATGGCCCACATGCGCGAAACCCGCATGGCCGGGCTGTCCGTGACCATCCCCCACAAGCAGACCATCAAGCCTTTTCTAAATCAGTTTGACGATGGCGCGCTTGCCGTCGGGGCCGTGAATACGGTCTACTGGAAAAAAGATCAGCTCATTGGTGAGAATACAGATATTTTTGGTTTTTGCGCTCCACTTCGCAAAATGCCCATCCGCATCAGCTCTGCCCTTGTTTTTGGTGCCGGTGGTGCAGCACGCGCCGTAGTTGCCGGACTGCTCCAGCTCGGCGTCCCCGACATCATTATCACCAACCGCAACCCAGACAAGGCAATGGAACTTGCCAACGAATTTCACGTCTCTGCGGCAGACTGGGACGAGCGTCATCGTATTCAGGCCGAACTTTTGGTTAACACCACCCCGCTCGGAATGCTTGGCAAATTTCAGGAGCTTTCGCCGCTTCCAGAAAATATGCCCCTCTCTTCCAGCCAAATCGCATACGATATTGTGTATAATCCTCTCGAAACAGTCTTTCTCGCGCAGGCGAAGGCCAAAGGATGCCGCACTGTCGACGGACTGGAAATGTTTCTGCATCAGGGCGTCGAACAGTTCCGCCTCTGGACCGGACAGATGTTTGACATCAGCGCAGCCCGGACCCTTTTGCTCAACGCCTTGCAGCAGGCATAGTTTTGCCGGAGACGCCAGCACGCGCGTTTCCGGCTTCATGGATTAACTTTTGGAGATTCCGCTTCATGGACAATGACGGCGCAACGGTGAATGCCCGACGGCTTTCCTACAACTTTGGAACGCACTGGGCACTCAAGGACATCAGCTTTCACCTTCCCAAAGGCTCTTTCACGTTTTTGACCGGTCCCTCCGGCGCAGGAAAAACAACCCTCCTGCGTTTGCTCCACGGTTCTCTGCCCGTTGATCGCGGTTCCGTGAATGTTGCTGGCTATGAACTCAAGGGCATTCGCCGCAGGCACGTTGCCCAGCTCCGGCGTCACGTCAGCGTCGTGTTTCAGGATTTCAAAATCCTGCCGCAGCGCTCCGTTGCCGAGAATGTCGCCCTGCCCCTCGAAGTGCGCGGTCTCCCAAAACGAGCCATCAACCGCAGGATCAATGCGGTGTTGCGCGGTCTCGACCTTGCCAGCAAAGTGCATTGCCGCTGCGAAGAACTTTCCGGCGGCGAGCAGCAGCGCGTTGCCATTGCCCGCGCCATTGTCGTGAACCCCAAGCTCCTCCTTGCCGACGAACCAACAGGAAACCTCGACATTGATCTCGCCCTTCGACTTATGAATGTCTTTCGGCAGTTCAACGCCTACGGCACCACGATTTTGCTCGCGACTCACAACCGCGACATCATTCAGTCCGTCCCCCACGCCAACCGCATCACATTAGACGACGGCCACATTGTCGACCAGACTGTCGCCGAAGGGGCTGAGCATGCGTAACTTTTTCCGTCTCTCAAACCGAGGCATCTTTGACCTTTTTCAGACCCCGGTCTCCACGCTGATGACTTTTGCCGCCATCACGCTCACGGCTTTTCTCGCCGGAATGCTTTTGCTCCTCGTCTCCAATCTCGACAGGCAGCTTATTAGCATCAAAGGTGACTTTGCCTATCAGGTCTACTGGGAAGCAGACGCCAGCATGGCAGAGGTCAAAGCTCAGTGGAAGGACATGGAAGACTATTCTTCCCTCAGTTCCATGAAAGTTTTTACCCCAGAGCAGGCCATGAACGAGCTTGCAAAATCACTCCGCAATGTTGACGGGATTCGCTCCCTGCGCGGCAGCTCCACGCTTCCGCCAACTGCCCTTTTATATTTTTCTCCCGCACCAGCAGAAGCAGAGCAGTTTTCCCGCTCCATGCTCGCCAAGCTTCAGGCTCTCCCCGGCGTCGCCTCTGTACATTATGACGCCCTACAGCTCGAACTTGTCCACTCCTGGGCCAAGCTCTCCAAAACACTCTTTTGGCCGCTTCTCATTATGCTCCTTGCCGCTACAGCCCTCCTCCAGGGCAACACCATGAAGCTCTCCATGCTCACCCGGCAGGAAGAAATCGAAATTCTCTCTCTCGTCGGAGCCTCAGACATGTACATCCGTTGGCCGCTCGCCGCAGGAAGTGCCTTCCTCGCTCTCTGCGCCAGCTTTTTCGCCCTCGGACTTATTCAGCTCGCAACAATGCTCATTGCTCAGGCCCTCAGCGCTCCGCCCTTTCAACTCACAATTCACCCCCTCTCACTCGGCCTCTCCCTCTCACTCGTCGCCGTTATTACCACCGTCGGCATCTTATGCGGGTGGTTTAGCTTTAAACCCGGCAAGTAAAAGGATGGAGGAGGAGAAAACGGGGGCCTGCCCCAGCTCGTCAGGGCTGGATGGGCGGGTGGGGAAAGAACCGGGGCCAGCCCCGGACCCCGCGTAAGGGAATGATTCCCTTACGTATCCTCATCGAGTTTGAATTCCCTTCACGCTTCGCGTGAATGAAATTCAAACTTGGGTGAGAATGGCGTAAAGAGCTTCTTTCTCTTCTGCGAGTTCGCCACCATTTTCTTTTTGAACGCTTGCGTTCAGAAAGAAAATAAGTGCGGTCTGGAAAAGGCATAAGAACATGCAATCGGGAAACGCCACTAGCTCAAAAAATACGGCTGATGGAGAGGAAAGCATAGCTTTCATCCCATTCAGCCGTATTTTTTGAGCGAAATCGGGATTCCCAAGGGCCTCGTCCTTGGGCGGGGTCAAGGGGCGGCGCCCCTTGCAGGGCTTGGGACAGCGTCCCAATAAAATACCCACCCGCCCACTCTAGCGCCCCTTTCAGAGCACGAGACGGAGTCTCGTATAACCCACCCCAATAAAAAAAAGCGGAGTCGACTGCCCTCTCAGTCAACTCCGCGAGCACCAAAGGTGCTGGGGGTCCCATACGTGGAACGTGTCCACGAATGGACGTTGCCAGTGAGTATAAGTGAGCCGTCCTCTCACGATACTCTTCGCATCCGTCCTGACAAAAATAAGATGCATATGAGTAGCAGAAAACGAATCATAATGCACTAGATAAAGTTAACAATTGCGGCAGCGTATAAAGGCAAAGAGAAAGGGGGTCGAAACGCATCTTTCCTTGAGCACGGCGAGGTGGATTTGCTATGCTAAAGGCATAAAAAGTGACAATACAGAGGAGCAAAAAAATGAAGCAGCATGAATTTGAACAGCGAAAGAATCTTTCTAAAAAAGAGAAAGAGGAAATACTGAAACTTGTTGAAAAAATTTTTGGTCCAGAATGCAGCGAGAATATTCCTGAGGAGGGGAAGTTCAAACTGTCGGTAAAAATGTACGACGGAGAACTCACGGGCAAATTCAAAATCAAGCTGGGAAAAAAGGGAGAAAAAGGGAGCCACGAGAATCACGAGAAAGAAAAAGAAGAGGAGAAAGAAAAAGGCGGGAAAGGGCGTGAGGAAAAAAACGATGTGATTGAAGCACAAGAGGGGGAGGGAGAGAAAAAGGAGACGCCGAAAAAAAAGACAGGGAAAACGAAGGGGGGGAAAGAAGCGTCAAAAAAGAGCGCAGAAAAGTATGACGATTTGAAAAAACGGATGAATATGACGTGGAAACACATCACCCAACATACGTCACGCGGCGAGCTGCCGGATGAAAGCGACGTAGTGGAGTTCATGCAGGACGCCGATCATATGGTTGAATACCCTGACAAGGGTGACGAGCTGTACGAAGAATTTAGCAAAGACATAGAGATGCTGCGAAAGGCGTGGGCCAAGCGGGACACCGAAGAGTTCATTAAGGCGGTGGAGATGATCAATTCGTGCAAGAAGGAAGCGCATAAACGCTTTGCATAGGCTGGAGAAAAAGAAAAAGCCCTTACGATTTCTCGTAAGGGCATATTTTCGTATGGTGCCGAGACACAGAATTGAACTGCGGACACGGGGATTTTCAGTCCCCTGCTCTACCAACTGAGCTATCTCGGCCCGTTCGGGAAGTCGTATTTATCGAATGCGTTTCGGCTTTGCAAGCATTTTTTTAAAAATTTTCATTTTTTCAAATGCTCCTGGCGAACCAGTGCGAAAGCTTTCGGTGACGCCGAAGTGAAGAAGTTTTTACATGGAAAGTTTCCAAGACGCAAGCAGGATTTTACAAAAAATTCAATTTTCCTGAAATTCAAAACAATTCTGTTTTGTCCCAGCCCCTTGGAAGCGCTGTTGCGGCCATCTGCGGGGATCGCATACGAACACGGTAGCTTGCAATGCGCCGCCGCATCGCTGACTGCTGCCATTTACTCAGTTCACCAGCAGAAGCAAGATCATGATTCATACGCGGATTGATCAGCCGACCATAGCGCCGCAGCCGAAAATCAAGGTGCGGTCCAGTTGCTCGCCCCGAACTGCCAACGTACCCAATAATCTGCCCCTGCACGACATTATCGCCAGCCTTTAGCCCTTTGGCAAAGCCAGACATGTGCATGTACATGGTTTCGTACTTGGCGTCGTGCTGGATTCGGATGTAGCGCCCGGCCAGCCTGTCCTGCTGCACTTTGTTCACTCTGCCATCCGCCGCCGCGTAGATCGGCGTCCCACTCGGAGCAGCGTAGTCAATCGCATAGTGCGGCTGTCGGCGTCCTGTGACCGGGTGCAGGCGTCGGGCATTATAGCCAGACGACACAACGTACATCGGGAGCGGTGCCCGCAAATACGGTTGGAGATTTTCCCCGGCACCATTGTAATAGGACGCACGCCCATCATCAGAACGGTACCAGTACGCCTCGTATTCCTTGCCCGCCTTTGTGAAACTCGCGCTAAAGATCCGACCGTATCCAACGGTCTTGCCCCGGCGCTTTTTATGCTCAACAAGCGCAACAAAGCTGTCGCCCTTTTTCAGATCACGCCACGCATTAAACTTGAATGCGAAAATATCAGCCAGTCGCAGCATCAGCTCGCGGTTACCACCAGCAGCTCGCACTGCCTGTGTATACCCCTGACGCTGCTCTACGGTCCCGCTCATACGAAGCACCTCCACTTCCAGCGGAAGCGCCTCTATCTTTGCCGTATATTTTCCGCCCGTGCAGTCAATGCGGAGCTGTTCCCAGTCGTCCAGCGAGTATTCCAGCCGTGAAAAACGGCCCTTCTCCATCCAGACTCGGTAGGGCTGTCCTATACTCAGCTTGTTCAAACGGAAAACTCCGCGACAAGCCTGTGAAACTTTATGCACTTCCGGTGGTGCAAGCACGTTCGACAGCATCGTGCTCAGGCTATCCCCCGGCTTTATCTCTCGCTCAAAAAGCAGCCGCTCTGACTGCTTTGCCGTTGATGTCTTGCTCGCTGCCCCCGCAACTCCTGCCTGCGCAATTCCAGAAGGAATAAAGCTCGCCGCAGCAAGCATGCACAGAGCACAAAAAGAGAGCAGGTATAGTCTTCTTTGTCGTTGATCCAATGACATGGGTCCCTCAAAAACTCATTAGTGGAGTGAAGTCGTGTCCTTTACAGCGCTTTTGAAACACTGTCACCAATTACCAGGGAAGCATGTCGCGCCAGAACAGCGCAGAAAAAAAAGGATGTGATGGCTGAGGTGTCGCAAGCCTCAGCCATCACATCGCAAGAAGGAGGCTTCTATCCAAACCAAGGAATCACTTTTTTTCGTCTATGTCTTCGGTACGGCGACAGTGAAGGGGATGGCCTGCCGCCGCACCGCTAGCACGGTAGAGAATGAAGAGAGCTATAGGGAGGTGGCTGTATATCCAGAAGGCTCCCATAACCTTCACTCTCTCTAATACAATCAGCGTGCCAAAACTAAAACTTCAATAATACCAACCTTCAATCACTTTTTACACTCTTTACAAGCTCGCCGCCTTGTGCACCGCTATGCACATAAACCCGCCACCTTTTGCACATATTGCACTTGCACTTTGCACAAGCACCACGACCTTGGGGTGGGTGGGGTACGAGACTCTGTCTCGTGCTCTGCAAGGGGCGCAGTTTTATTGGGGCGCTGCCCCAAACCCTGCAAGGGGCGCTGCCCCTTGACCCCGCCCAAGGACGAGGCCCTTGGGAATCCCGCTATCGCCCAAAATTAAGGGGCCGGATGTGTGAAAGCCGTTGGCTTTCCCGTACATCCGGCCCCTTAATTTTGGCCTAGTGGGCGTTTCCCGAATGCGTGTTCTTTTGCCTTTTTCTACCGCACTTATTTTCTTTCTGAACGCTCGCGTTCAGAAAGAAAATGGTGGCAACGCACGGGAAAGAGAAAGAAGCCGCTTTAGGCAGCCCCAACAAGTTTAAAAGCCGTGCAAGCTTCGCTTGCACGGCTTTTAAACTCGATGAGGATACGTAAGGGAATCATTCCCTTACGCGGGGGTTTGGGGGCAGGCCCCCAACTTCCCCCACCCGCCCATCCAGCACTCACGTACTGGAGCAGGCCCACAATATTCACCCACACATTAGCCTAAAACTTTAGCCACACTTGGTGTAGCCACAGGCGGCACATAAGACGCAGCCTTCCTGAAACATAAGCGGCTCGCCGCACTCGGGGCAGACAGCGGAAGTGATGTCGCGGGCGTGGTCCATAACGGCGTTGTCGCTGCCGAGATAGCGCTGCTCAAAGACCCAGGCAATGGCGTCCGGGATGGACATAATCATGCCTTTCTTGCGGAAGACGGGATGCTCGCCACCAATGCCTTTGAGCTGCTCAACGATAGCGCGAACCGAGACGCCGGAGCGTAAGGCAAGAGAGACGAGACGCCCAATGGCCTCAGCCTTGGCAGTAATGGAACGGCCGGACTTGCCGATGGTGGCGAAGACTTCAAAAGGCTTGCCGTCGACCTCATTCACCGTGAGATACATAATGCCGAGACCAGTTTCGACCTTCTGGGTAAAGCCATATACAACGTCAGGACGCTGCTGAACGACCTGCGAATCATCCTTGGTTTCTTCTGGCTTGGAATCGCCAGTGCATAAAACCTGAATAGCCTTGCAGCCGTCGCGATACACCGTGACGCCCTTGCAGCCCAACTCGTAGGCAGCCCAGTAAATATCGAAAATATCCTGCCGGGTAGCCTCACTGGGAAGGTTTACGGTCTTGGAAACCGCATTGTCTGTAAATTTCTGAAAAGCAGCCTGCATCTTGAGATGCGCATCTGGCTTGATGTCCATTGCTGTAACAAAGACGCGCCGTAATTCTGCGGGGAGATGCTCAATCTGGGCAATGCTTCCTTTCTGCTCAATGAGCGCCATAAGCTTCTCTGACCATAAGCCCTGTTCCTTGAGAGCTTCCTCAAAGAAAGGATTTACTTCGACAAGCTTCTCGCCATCCATGACGTACCGGGCAAAAGAAAGGGCAAAGAGCGGCTCGACGCCAGAGGAACAGCCCGCAATGATGGACAGAGTACCAGTGGGGGCAATGGTCGTTGTCGTGGCATTGCGAAGGGGTCCAATGTTCTGCTTGGGGAAAATGGATGTTTCGTATGCCGGGAAAGGTCCACGCTCAATGGCGAGATCGTGAGAGGCTGCGCGAGACACGTCACGCATAAACTCCATAATCTTCTCGGCAAGACCGAGAGCTTCCTGTGAATCATATGGGATGCGCAGACGATAAAGCAGATCAGCAAAACCCATGATGCCGAGACCAATCTTGCGGTTCTTGCGAACCGTGTCGGCGATCGAGTCGAGAGGATAGCGGGAGGCATCAATCACGTTGTCGAGAAAACGCACGGAGAGACGAATGACACGCTCAAACTCGTTCCAGTCCACTTCGACACAGCCGTCTTTGTCGAAAGAGCACAATTCTGCAAGATTGATTGAGCCAAGGTTGCAGGCTTCGTAGGGGAGAAGCGGCTGCTCACCACAGGGGTTTGTGCTCTCAATTTCTCCCTGATCCGGGGTCGGGTTGTCCCGGTTGATGCGGTCGATGAAAACAATACCGGGGTCACCAGACTCCCAGGCCTTGTTCACGAGGAGCAAAAAGACTTCGCGAGCGCTGAGGGTTTCAATCACTTCGCCAGAATGCGGAGCGCGAAGCTCGTAATCTTCGTCTTTTTCGACGGCCTGCATAAACCGCTCAGTGAGGGCAACAGACAGGTTGAAGTTGTTCAACTCGCCGTCGCGCTCCTTGGCAGAAATAAATTCTAAAATATCGGGATGATCGACGCGCAAAATTCCCATGTTTGCGCCACGGCGAGTCCCGCCCTGCTTCACCTGCTCGGTTGCGGTGTTAAAAATCTTCAAGAAAGAAAGGGGACCAGAGGCAACGCCACCAGTGGAGCCAACAACAGCGTCTTTCTGACGCAAACGAGAAAAGGAAAAACCAGTGCCGCCGCCAGACTTGTGAATGAGCGCGGCATTCTTCACCGCGTCAAAAATTTCTTCCATTGAGTCGCCAACAGGCAACACAAAACATGCGGCAAGCTGCCCAAGGGAGGTTCCGGCATTCATAAGAGTCGGAGAATTCGGCAAAAACTTGTAGGACGTCATGAGCGAATAAAAGTCATGGGCAAGCGTCCCTTTTTTTGCGTAGGGCGAGGAGGAATACTTGTCTTCCTCTGCGGCAATGACAGAAGCCACACGCCAAAAAAGTTCCTGCGCCGTTTCTTTTGGGTTTCCGCTCTCATCCTTGCGGTAGTACCGTTTTTCCAAAACGACCTTGGCATTGTCGTTCAGATTCACAGTCTCCAAATCCTTGGGCATGGTCGGGATGCTCATAATTTCCACTCGTAGCAGTTATGGTTGTTAAAACAGAAAGAAATCTTCTGAACTTAGGTGGGTCGAAAGAGTCTGACTTTACACCACAAGGGGCACAAAAAAAAGCCCCATTTGAAACGAACTGGGAAGTCTAATCGCTAACAATTATTAATTACTATAGAAATTTCTCTCAACATTTTTTAGAAAAAGGAAAGGATACAAAAGACCTGGTGTAATTCTGAAAAAAGCAGAAAAGAAGAGAGCGTCAAATATATGCCTTCCTATAGACAAAAATGATTTTTTCACTTTTTATAGAGGGGTGAAGAAGAGAAGAACCAAGGGAAATCCTGCATGGTTCAAGCACTAACCTCTGCCCCCTAAGCGCATATGAAGCACAAAAAAGTCCCGCATAGACAGTCTGATACAACGACACAAATCAGGGCACTCCAGAACAGGAATGCCCAGCTTCACTCGAGCTTGCAGGAGCTTCTCAAACTCATTCATCCCGCGCAGCCATCCACCTACGTTCCTGAGTGGGTAACACAGGCGCTTGAGCACAGCCCTTCTCTTGTTGTCATGACCGACAATTACGGAAAGATCCTCTATGCAAACAGCGCAGTCAGCGCACTCTCCGGGTATAGCAAAAAAGAGCTGCTTGGCTCACAAATTCAGAATTCCCTGCTCCAGGGACAAGAGGGCACCTTTGCCCATATTGCGAGCGTGCTTCATTCGGGTCGAAGCTGGAAGGGAAAAATCCCGCACCAGTGCAAACGTTCACAGTCTGTGCTGCTCGAAGGTGCAGTCTTCCAGCACGAGGACGGCCTTGGCGTCCCCCAGTTTGTGGGACTGTGGGAAAATGTTTCGGATCACGCAGAAATACAGAAAGAAAAAGCAAAACTGAGCCGGGAACTCTCTCTGCTGGATGAAATTTCCGGGTTGCGGGATTTTGGATGTAAAACCTGCCAGTTCTGCGAAGACGTGTCCAAGGTCCTCAAAAAATACGTCGGCTTTGATTCTCTGTACTTTGGTCTGGTAGATCCAGAAACAAATGCCCTCCATTTCCCTTACGCAACGGGTCCAATCCCCCACCCCACACCAGTAGAAAATGTGTGGGACAAAGAACTTGAGGCCCCTTTCCTGACCGTCATTCGCACCGGACGCCCCCTTTTGTGGCATCCGGAAAGCTCTTCTCTCCCACGCAGCGCAAAAATTCCTGCGTCATGGTTCGGCCTCCCCCTCCGAACCCCTCAGCGAATCGGTGGCATCCTCTGCCTGCAGCATTCTACGGCCCCCGAACGCTTTAGCCGCGACGATTTTAAGCTGCTGAAAAATATTACGCCACAACTTGCGCTGTCCTTCGAACAAATCCGTTTCGAAGAAGAACTGAATATTTCACAGATGCGCTCACAGCAGGTGCTGGATACCGCACACGACATGGAGCTGTGGAAATCCCCAGAAAGTGAACAGCTCCTGTATGTTTCGCCGTCCTGTGAACGCCTGACCGGCCGCACCAGCTCTGAATTCATGGAGAATCCCGACCTGATATCACGGATTGTTCATGTGGAAGACCGCGCCCAGTGGGTCAAGTTTTATACAAAAAAAACCCAGTTCAGAAACCGTCGGCATGAATTTCGAATTGTACGAAAAGATGGAGAAGAATGCTGGGTTTGTGCTGTATGCAAAAACATCCCCGGACCAGATGGGAAAACAGATCAGGGCCTGCGCTGTAGCCTTCGGGACATCACCAAACACAAAAAACTCGAAGAAAATCTTTCATACAAGGCCGACCACGACAGCCTGACCGGGCTGACAAACCGCAATGTTGCTACCCGCCACGCAAAACAGGTCATGGCCAAATCCAGACGGCGTAAAAAATATAATTATGCCGTTATCTTTTTGGATCTCGATCGCTTTAAATTTGTGAACGATTCCTTTGGGCATAGCTGCGGCGATTCCCTGCTCAAGGAAGTTGCCGGGCGCCTGCTGAGCTGCATTCGGGAAACCGACACCGTGTCCCGTTACGGTGGTGATGAATTTATTATTGTTCTTGATGAGCTTGAAAACAGAAACGACGCCATCAAAATCGTGAAGCGCATCCGGGAAAGCCTTGCTCTACCGTTTTTGACACAGGATAAAAAAATTACGCTGTCAGCAAGCTTTGGCCTTGTGCTCAGCCCAAGCAACGAGCCATCTCCAGAAGAAATGATTCGCAGCGCCAATATTGCCCTGCACGTCGCCAAAGAAAGTGGCCGAAATAAAATTCGTGTCTTTTCCAAAAAAATGCTGGAACGCGTACTCAAAATGAGTCGCCTTGAACACGAACTGCAGGCAGCCAGAAAAAATAATCAATTTTTCCTCGTATACCAGCCTATTTTTGAAACCGGGACGGAAAAACTTTCTGGAATGGAAGCACTGTGCCGCTGGCAGCATCCGAAACATGGCCTGCTCTATCCCAAAGAATTTATTCCCATTGCCGAAGAATCCGGAGATATTATTGACCTTGGGCTATGGGTGCTCCGTGAAGCGTGCTCAACAATGGCAGCATGGCACAAAAATTTCCCCGAACTTTCCGAACTGATTATCTCGGTCAATATTTCTGCGGTGCAATTCCGAATGGCGAGCCTCGTCGATCAGGTCTCAACCATCTTGGAAGAAACGCAGCTCCAGCCCGACAAGCTGAATCTGGAAATCACAGAAAGCACCATCATGGAAAACGCGGAAAGTGCGCTTTTTATGCTCAAGCGCCTCAAGACACTTGGCATCCGCCTGTCCATTGATGACTTTGGAACGGGGTATTCCTCGCTCTCGTACCTGCGACAGTTCCCAGTCACCAGCCTCAAAGTCGACAAATCATTTACTGCGGACATGCTGGAAGAGGAAAACAGTCTGGAAATCATCAAGGCCATGCTGGCCCTCGCCAACGCCATGAAACTTGAGGTTATTGTGGAAGGGGTGGAGCAAAGCCACCAGCTCAAGGAGCTGGAGCGTATCCAGTGCAAATACGTACAGGGTTTCCACCTCGCCCGGCCGCTCTCGCTCGAAAAGGCCGAAGACCTGCTGGCCAAAACCCACACCTGCCTCGAAGCTGAATAAAAAAACGCCCCGGTTTTCCGGGGCGTTCTGCTACAGCAAACATTCCATATATTCTCGACAGCTTTCTGGTCCCCAGCTCCCCGCCGGGTACATCTCCAGATGCTTTTGAAGATCCGTACACTCCTCGCAAAGTTCCAGAATAGGCGTCAGCCAGCCCCAGCACAGCTCGACACTATCCTGCCGCCAGAACAAGAGCTGGTCGCCAAGCATGCAGTCCAAAAAGACCTTGGCGTAGGCATCCAGCAAGACGCCATCCGCGTCTTCATCAAACGAATAGTGCATGACCACAGGCCGGAAACAGAGTTTGCTTCCGGGCATCTTGGCCTGAAAACGAAGAGAAATGCCATTGTCTGGCGCCAAATCCAGCACAAGGCGGTTCGGAACCATTTCCCCCTGCTCCACGTTGCGGAACATGGAATGCGGAACATCGCGAAACTGAATGACAATCCGGGTCAGTTTTTTGGGCAGCCGCTTTCCAGACATGATGTAAAAGGGCACGCCCTGCCAGCGCCAGTTGTCCACGTAGGCCCGAATCATTGCAAAAGTTGGAATCATCGAGTCAGGAGCAATGCCCCGCTCCTGCCGATACGCAGGCACTGCCCGCCCAGAAATTTTTCCTGAAGCATACTGCCCAAGGCTCAGATCTTTCCACAGCGTATTGCCATCAAAGGGACGCAGCGAACGATAAAGCTTCACTTTTTCGTCCCGCACACGGTTTGCAGCAAACAGCGACGGCGGTTCAATGGCCGAAAGCGCCAAAAGCTGCATCATGTGATTCTGGAACATGTCGCGCAGCACACCAGCCTGTTCATAATATCCCGCCCGGTGGCCGACGCCGAGGGACTCTGCCGAGGCGCAGGTAATGGACGCAATATATCTACGGTTCCACAGCGGCTCAAAAACTGAATTCGCAAAACGGAACATCAAAATATTCTGCACCATTTCCTTGGCAAGATAATGGTCAATGCGGAATATCTGATGCTCGGCAAACGCGGTGTGCATCCGGGCGTCCAGCTCACGCGCCGAAGCAAGATCTCGCCCAAAAGGCTTCTCCACAACAATCCGGGAGAAACTACCCTCTGTCTCTTCCGCAAGCCCGACAGCTCCAAGCTGCTCTGCCACAACCGCATACACCGAAGGCGGTGTCGCCAAATAAAAAATCCGGTTCCCCTCTGTCCCACTCTTTTCGTCCAGCTCCCGAAGCGTTCGCTCCAGCGCCAGATAATCAGAGAGACGGCCATATTCCAAAGGATGGTAAAAAAGCCGCGCCGCAAGCTCTGGCCAGCGGAACAGGTCACCAGAAGCGTGCTCCTCCAGCCCTTCTCTGGCGTGCGCCCGAAAGTCCTCAGTCGTCATTTTTGAGCGAGCTACGCCCACAATGTTCATTTTTTGCGGCAGTGAGCCATTACAGAAAAGGTGAAAGAGCGCGGGAATCAGTTTTCGCGCCGTGAGATCTCCAGAGGCACCAAAGATCACCAGCGTACACGATGCAGGGCGTCCAGTTTCTGGACACGGCGTTGACGGGTGTCCTTTTTCGGCCTCCAAAACCGGGTGCGTCAGGTCAGGGCGCAGCTCATCAGTCATCAGCAGCCCCATCCTCTGCCGAACGCACGGCGTGCCCGCCAAATTCGTTGCGCAGAGCAGAAAGAAGCCTGTCTGCAAAGGAATTGCTCTGGCGAGAACGGAACCGTTCCATCAAGGCAAGCGTCAGGACCGGTGCAGGCACAGCGCTTCGGACGGCCTCTTCCACGGTCCAGCGACCTTCTCCGGAATCCTCGACATACGGAGCAATATTTATGAGATGCGGATCGCGCTCCAATGCATTTTCCGTCAGCTCAAGAAGCCACGAGCGAATAACACTCCCCTGATTCCAAAGCTTCGCAAGCTCAGAAAGCTCCAGCCCCTTGCCGTATTCCGAGCCATCCAGCAGGGCAAAACCTTCGGCATACGCCTGCATCATCCCGTACTCAATGCCGTTATGCACCATCTTGACGAAATGCCCGGCTCCGTGGCTGCCGCAGTACATAAAGCCATTTTCAGGGGCAAGGCTCGTCAGAAGTGGCGTCAGCAGCTCAAACATGTCCCGCTCTCCGCCAACCATAGTGCAATAGCCAATCTCCAGCCCCCAGATACCACCACTTACACCCGCATCCACGTAATGGAGTCCATGCTTTTTGAGCTGACGGGCACGACGGATATCATCGCGGAATCGGGAATTGCCACCATCAATCAGCACATCCCCTCGCGAAAGCAGATTCGTGAACAGCACAATGTGCTCCTCCACGATTTGCCCAGCCGGGAGCATTAGCCACACAAGGCGCGGCGGCTCCAGCGCTTCGACAAGCTCTTCCAGAGTATGTGCAGCAATGGCACCGCCATATTCCTTTGCCAACGCATCTGTCTGCGCAGGAGAACGGTTATACGCCACGACTTCATGCCCATCCTGTAAAAGACGACGAGCCATGTTCATTCCCATTTTGCCAAGTCCCACCATGCCTATCTGCATACGCCAGCTCCTTATGCTCATGGTCTGAGTTGAAGCCCAGTATAGCGTATTTTCCCGGCCTTGGCCTCATTTTCTGTTCTTGCCAGCTTGCGCCAGCACCAGCAGAAACGGTATACCGCACATAAGGAGACGGTACGACATGGGTATTTTTGGCATCCTGGATGATCTGGCAGAAGAGCGGATAAAGGCCGCAATCGATAAAGGAGATTTTCAGAATCTTGAGGGACAGGGAAAGCCCCTCGAACTGGAAGACGATTCGCTCATTCCAGAAGACTTGCGCATGAGCTACAAAATCCTCAGGAACTCCGGGCACGTCCCACCAGAAGTGCAGGCCGACAAAGACATCCGCACGGCGGTTGATCTGCTCAACCACTGCAAGGATGAAAAATCCCGCTACCGTCAAATGCAAAAGCTCAACTACCTGCTCATGAAAACAGGTCTTGGCTCCAAGCGGTCATTTTCGTCGGAAAATGAATATTATGAAAAAATTTTAGACAGGATAGACATCATTCCAGAGGATTAGCGATTTGCATTTCCTTCTGGCAAAAAGCAGACATCCGAAGAGAGCTTTTTCGTAAAGACCTCTCCGGTATGCGTAATGAAAAAGAGCTTTCTTCCCCGCGTCCCGCCAACATCCTCTGACTGCACAGACCTGTGTTCCTCGGCAAGGACCTGCCGCGCCATGTCGACGTTCCGCATTCCAACAGCGTAGAATTCTTCAAAAACCGCGTTCGCCCCACCAAATATTTTACACACCAGCCTCGGCATGTCTGCCCCGCTCCGCTCCATCTGGCGCAGCAGCTCCCGGATTCCTTCATCCACAAAACGGCACGGCTCTGCATCGTGCAGCTTTCCATGCGGCGCCCTCTCTGGCAGCAGCGCATGAAACAGCCCACCGGTTCGCGTCACAGGGCAAAACATGGTCACTGCCACGCACGAGCCGAGCACCGTTGAAACAGCCAGGGGCAAACTGGAAACACAAATTTCACCAATCCCCAGATTGGCAAAACGGATTCCCGGATATTTCTGTTGGATTCGTGAGAACATGCCAGCGCTCCATGAAAAGAACTCTCTCCTTTCACTCTATCAGCTCGCGCCAACAATGGGCAGAATAAAGAACAGTTGTGCAAAAAAAAGGTTCCGCCCCGTGCAGCAGGGAAAGCACGAGACGGAACACATGACGCGTGAATGCGTGATCTACTCTCTTGACTTGTTAAAGCCAGGAATAGCAGTTTTTTCCTCAATCTTTTTCAATATCCACGTCGCAACGGTCACGATAAGCAGATAATAGAGTCCGACAACGGAGAAGACTTCTATATTCCGCCAGGTTGCCTTCGCAATTTCCCTACCGGCACCTGTGAGTTCGTTCACCGTAATGATGGACGCGAGGGATGAGTATTTGATGAGGTAAATAATTTCGTTTCCGCAGCCGGGCAGCGCGCGCCGAACTGCCTGCGGCAACACGACGTTCACAATGGTCTGAAAAGGCGTCATTCCAAGAGCCTGCGCAGCCTTGATCTGCCCCGCCTTGATCGACATAAGCCCCATGCGGACGTATTCGGACTGGTATGCGGCACTGCACATGAAGAAGCCAATAATTGAGGCCTCTACCGGATCCAGAACAATTCGGAAGGACCCAATATTGAAATACGGCAGCGCAAAGTACCAGAAATACAGCTGAACAACGAGCGGCGTCCCGCGAAACAGCGTGACGTAGGAGTCCGCAAGCCAGCGCACAGGGCGAGGACCGTACACGCGAACCGTGCCCGTAATCACACCAAAGATCACGCCAAGGCACGACGCCGGGATAATGAGCTTGAGGCTGACCAAAAGCCCAAGATTCAGGCCCGGTGCAACCCGCTCCATCACAAATTGCAGGAACGCATCCATTTAGACAGGCTCCCCTGTGAGTTCATTGATCTTGGAGCAGAATTCCTGCGTGCGGCTTTCCACACCAGCAGCCAAAAGCTCTTTCGGGCTTCCCTGCTCAATGATGCGACCCTGCTGCATAAAAATAAATTCGTCAGCAAGCTGCGACGAGAAGGTAATCTGGTGGGTGGCCATAATCATCGTCATGCCCGCCTGCGACAGATCACGAATAACCGTGAGCACTTCACCAATAAGCTCAGGGTCAAGCGCAGACGTCGGCTCGTCCAAAAGCAGGACCTCAGGGTCCATCGCCAGCGCACGGGCAATGGAAACACGCTGCTTCTGACCACCAGACAGCTGTGCAGGATACAGGTTGGCGCGGCCAGCCATGCCGACGCGCTCAAGCTCTGCCATCGCCCGGTCCATCGCATCCTTTTTGCTCATGCCAAGGACCTTCACCAGTGCAATACGCACATTCTCAACAGCACTCAGATGATCGAACAGATTAAAGTCCTGAAAAATCATCCCAACTTTCTGCCGATAGCTATACAGCGACTTTTTGTCCGAAGGGTCCACTTCCTGCCCGTTGAGCCAAAAACGACCCGTGTCCGGGGGAATCAAAAAATTCATACACTGGAGCAAAGTGGATTTGCCACCGCCAGAAGGACCAATAAGCACCTTCAGCTCACCGCGCTTGAGCGTCAGAGACGCGTCTTTCAGCACGTAGTTTTCTCCAAAGGACTTATTCAATCCCTCAATGCGCAAAACAGACGTATCAGACATTAAAATGAACCCTCTCGGGAGTACCCCGGAATTCGTACTTTATTTTCAAGTCGGCGCAGCATTTTCAGCCCCACCCACGTCAGAACAAGAAAAAGTGCACCTGCAAACAGTGCCAGCGGAAGCGGCTGGTGTGTCGTCGATGCCACGGAACGCGTTCGGGACATCAGTTCCGCAACGCCAATAACAAAAGCAAGCGCCGAGTCTTTCAGAATAATCGAATACTCATTCGACCAGCCCGGAATGGCCATGCGCATTGCCTGCGGCAGCACAATGGTCCAGATAGCCGTCCGCTCGCTCATTCCAAGCGCCAGCGCAGCTTTCATCTGCCCCTCTGGCAATGCCTGAATCGCACCACGAAAAATCTGTGACTGGTACGAACCCGTCGTCAGCCCCAGCACAATCACCGCAGCAGCAAAGGCCGTATCCAGCCCAATAACGCGCAGAACAGGGAAAATTTCCGTCAGGTAGGCCAAAATGCCAAAATAGAACAGGTAAAGCATCACCAGAATAGGAATGCCGCGGAACAGCCAGACATAAAAACTCACAAATCTTTTGACTGGCCGAGATCCATAGACTTGCCCAACTGCCATTGGGACCCCAATGCACAGCCCCAGCAACATGGCGCTGAAAACAAGGCCAATCGTCCACCATATCCCAGAAAGAAGATACGGCAAGGCATCCCAGATGGCTGCAAAAGCCTGCGTGAAATCCATTTTTATACCACTTTACTAAAAGGACAAAGCCGCCCGGATGTCAGACAACAACCGGACGGCCCAAGATTTCGTCGTACGAACGACCTAGTGGATGTTCCACTTTGCTTTCAGCTCCTCCCAGTACGGATCGGCCATAAGCTGCTTCAGTCCTTCGTTGAGCTTCTTCTCAAGCTCCGTGTCACCCTTGCGGAATGCATAAGCGTACACGTCTTTATCAACATCAAGAGTTCCCACAACCTTACACGGCAGATTGCGCATCATTTCATAGGCAATCGTGCTGTCCATTGCTGATGCGTCAATTCGACCAATAGGCAGGTCCTGCATCGACAGGTCTGTGGAATCATATTTCTTTACCTTGAAGTCCATGCCTTCCTTCTTGGAAAGCTCATCAAGATATTTTGCGCTCGGCGTGCCACGCTGTGCTCCGATCACCTTACCAGAGGTGAACATCTCTTTAAAAGTGCTGTCGTCATTCTTGTTCACGACCAGCACCTGCGTGACCTCATAATACGGGTTTGTAAAAGCGACAACCTTGCGGCGCTCATCCGTCGCACTCATGCCACAAGCAATAAAATCAAGCTTGCCAGCATTCAACGCAGGAATAATGCCGTCCCAGTCCATGGGCTGATGTCGGACTTCAAAGCCCATTTTCTCCGCAATCCAATTCACAGAATCAACATCAAAACCAGCTGGCTCTCCATGTTTGTCAATGTACCCAAACGGCGGAAAACCAAAGTCAATGCCATTTACATACACTTTCTTGTCCCCTGCAATAGCTCCAGTTGCAAGCATTGCAGTCAACAACATGCCGAGCATACAAGCAAAAAGCTTCTTACCCATGTCCTGTTCTCCTCGTGCCTCTTTACCCCTACAGGCAGTTAAACGGTTTTCCCATATTCCCCTACGGAATCCAAAATACCAGTCTAAGACAGTTGCAAATACCAAAGACAAGCCGCCCATGCAACAACAGCCCTCCTCCCCCACGCGAAGAAAAACAAACCGGGGCCAGCCCCGGACCCCGCGTAAGGGAATGATTCCCTTACGTATCCTCAGCGAGTTTGAATTCCATCCACGCTTCGCGTGAATGAAATTCAAACTTGTTGGGCATAACGTCGAGAGCTTCTTTCTCTTCTGCGAATTCGCCACCATTTCCTTTTTGAACGTAAGCGTTCAAAAAGAATACGCATACGGGAAACGCCCACTAGCTAAAAAAAGGGCTGATGGAGAGGAAAGCAAAGCTTTCATCCCATTCAGCCCATTTTTTTAGCGAAAGCGGGATTCCCAAGGGCCTCGTCCTTGGGCGGGGTCAAGGGGCGGCGCCCCTTGCAGAGCACGAGACAGAGTCTCGTTACCCCACCCACGCGCCTCTTGCAAAGCACGAGACGAAGTCTCGTACCCCGCAACCACACTTACTGCTTATGACAACATATCGTCGCGACCGTCCTGCAGGTCGATGATGACACCGGGGTCTGCGAGGGTGGAGGTATCGCCGAACTCGTCGCGAATACCGGCGGCGATTTTGCGTAAGACGCGGCGCATGATTTTGCCACTGCGGGTTTTGGGTAATTCATCGGCAAACTGAATGAATTCAGGTGCGGCAATGGGTCCAATTTCTTTTCGAACCCAGACGCGCAGTTCTTTCATCAGCTCGTCGCTTTCTTCTTCGTCAGCGCCGAGAATGACGTAGGCATAAATGGTTTCGCCTTTCACGTCGTGGGGCATGCCGACAACGGCGGCCTCCGCGACAGCGGGATGCGCAACCAGTGCGGATTCAATCTCAGCAGTCCCCATGCGATGGCCGGAGACATTGATAACGTCGTCGAGACGCCCCATGACCCAAAAATAGCCATCATCGTCACGCCGAGCGCCATCGCCAGCCTCATACATACCGGGGAAGCGGCTGAAATACGTTTCCTTAAAACGCTCTGGATTCTTCCAGACACCGCGAAGCATACCGGGCCAAGGCTTTCGCACAACGAGATGCCCGCCCTGATTGGGTGGAGCTTCGTTGCCGTTGTCGTCAACGATAGCGATGTCGACACCGGGGAGCGGAAGCGTTGCGGAACCGGGTTTGAGTGGCGTTGCAGCGGGCATGGCGGAAATCATAATGCCGCCAGTCTCTGTTTGCCACCAGGTGTCCACAATGGGAAGTTTCCCATGCCCAATGTGCTCGAGATACCAAATCCACGCTTCGGGGTTAATAGGCTCGCCAACGGACCCCAAAACGCGCAAGGAAGAGAGGTCGTGACGCCGGGTCCACTCCACACCTTCGCGCATGAGCGCACGAATGACGGTTGGTGCGGTGTAGAAGATATTGACGCCAAACTTCTCAACAATCTGCCAAAAACGGTCAGGAGCTGGCCACGACGGAACGCCCTCAAACATGAGAGAGGTACCGCCAAGACAGAGAGGGCCATAGACGATGTAACTGTGCCCGGTGATCCAGCCACAGTCGGCGGTGCACCAGTAGACGTCGTTATCCTTGAGGTCAAAGACCTGCTGGGTAGTGCTGGCCGCATAGGTCAGATAGCCACCTGTTGTGTGAACAACGCCTTTTGGTTTTCCTGTGGAGCCTGAGGTGTAGAGAATAAAGAGAGGGTCCTCGGCATCCATGACTTCTGGCGAGCATTCAGAATGCATGCTGTCAGTAAGACAGTCATGCCACCAGCAGTCTCTTTCGGGTTTCATGTCGACGTCGAGACCGGCGCGGCTGACCACAATACACTGCTTCACTGTGGGGCAGGCGGCCAAGGCCTCGTCAGCGTTGGGCTTCAGCGGGATAGTCCGCCCAGCGCGCAAAACGGCATCGGCAGTCACGAGGATTTTTGCCTCGCAGTCCTGAATTCTGTTCTGGAGGCTCATTGCAGAAAAGCCAGCAAAGACAACAGAATGGATGGCACCAATACGGGCACACGCAAGCATGGCGATGGGGAGTTCAGGAATCATAGGCATGTACAGAGCCACTGTATCGCCTTTTTTTACTCCCCGGCTGCGCAACACGTTGGCAAAGGCACAGACTTCCGAATGCAACATCTGATAGGTAAAGACGCGCACATCCTCATCTGGCTCGCCCTGCCAGATAAGCGCGGCCTTGTTCCTGCGGCCATTTTCGAGATGGCGGTCAAGGCAGTTGTAGGACGCGTTAAGGGTTCCTCCCTGAAACCATTTGATTTCCGGGATACTAAAGTCCCATTCCAAAGCGGTTTCTGGAGAGGTTTTCCAGTCCAGAAGTTCCTGAGTTCTTTGCATCCAAAAGCTCTCAGGATCATCCATCGACTGTTTGTAAAGCGCTTCATAGGCATCCATATCAGGCACATGCGCGTCTTTGGAACCATTGGTTGATGGTTCAAACACCCGTTGTTCATGCATCATGGTCTGGATTTTCATCTCGTCACTCATCGATACCCCCTGTTAATCTGTATTATGAAAAGCGCAACACAATCGATACAGAGCGACACAATCGCTCAAAGTGTATCCCATCCTCTCATAGTGGTACATTCTAAGTTATGATGCTGTCATCTTTTTTTTGCGGAGCTGTAAGTTTTCGTGATAAAACAGCGTCAGAGCAGAGCAAGGCAAAGCTACTGCAATAGAGGAACACAGAAGTAGCGCGGCATCCACGGATCGAAAGACAGGTAAGAGAGCGCGTTAAGACAGGCAACGAGAGAGCACGAGGCGTACTGCGAATGAACTTAGCACACTTGCACACGATGTTCCGTCCCACATCCATAGCGCTTGTTGGGGCGACCGAAGAGGAAGGCACGCCGGGGCCGGTACTCCTCAAAAACATACGGGAATCCCAGTTTATTGGGCCGATACTTCCGATACACGAAAGGCTCACAGAGCTTGGGGGGCTTCCGGTATTCAAGAATATCGACACGCTTCCGACGACGCCGGACCTAGCGATACTGTGCTCTGAGCCAGAGAGTCTTCCCCAATACATTCGAGCACTTGGGCAGCGTGGTGTTGCAGGTGCTGTCGTACTGGGCTGTGGTTTTTCCGAACTCCTCCCCGAAGACAAAGCGCGCATCGAAAACGATATGCTGATTGCTTCACGTGAAACAGGCATGCGCCTGCTCGGTCCGGGGAGCATGGGATTCCTCACCCCACGAGCCGGAGTCAACGCCAGCCTCGCGCACTGCGACGCTCAACCCGGACGCATCGCTTTCGTCACACAGTCCGACGCCCTTTTCACAACTATTCTCGACTGGGCACAGAGCAATCAGCTCGGCTTTTCAAACTTTATTTCGCTCGGCGACAAGCTCGACTTTGGCTTCGGCACTGTGCTGGATTACCTCAATGCAGACCCTGAAACCCGCGCCATCCTCCTCTATGTTGAGGACATTAAAAACGCCCGCCACTTTATGTCTGCCGCCCGTGCCGCCTCCAGAAGCAAACCCGTTATCGTGCTCAAGGCCGGTCGGACTGAACAGGCTCGAAAGGAACTCGCCCGCATCGCCTCCGGCCCCATTGGACTCGACGCCGTGTATGACGCCGCGTTCCGCAGAGCAGGTATGCTCCGCGTCTCCGATACAGAGGCACTCTTCGACAGCGTCGAAACCCTCGCCAGAACAAAACCCCTCAAGGGTGAGCGGCTCGCCATTCTCGTGAATGGTCTCAGCCCCGGACTCCTCACCCTTGATCGCTTCATCGAAGGTGGTGGCAAACTCGCCGAACTTTCCGACGAAACAAAAGCTGCCCTCAGCGACTTGTATGGCGACGCCCCCATGCTCAACTGTCGCGCCGACGGCTGTGTCGGGAATCCCATCACCCTGTCACCCAATGCCCCGCCAGAGCGCTATGCTCAGGCTGTTAAAATTCTCCTGAAAGCAAAGGGTATTGACGCTCTTCTCGTTATGCATTTCCCCTCAGCTCTCGCCGACGGTCGTGAAATTGCCAAGGCCGTGGCAAAAGCAGCAAAGCGCACTCGCCGCCTCGTCTTTTGCAGCTGGATCGGGGGTGCAAATGCAGACCAGGCTCAAGAAATTTTCAACGCCGCAGGTCTCCCGATTTATGCGACATCGGACAAGGCTATTCGTGCGTATTTGAATCTTGTTCATTATCGCCGGAATCAGGAGCTTCTCGTTCAGACCCCCGCCTCTCTCCCGTCCGAATTCGAGCCAGACCTCGACGCAGCGCAGCGCGTTATCGCGACTCACGGCACAGGGCAGCTCCCTCTCGCCGCAGTTCTGGAACTTTTGCGCGCCTATCGCATCCCAATCATTGAAACCAGAACCGCCAGCACTCCAGATGAAGCCGCCAGCATTGCTCAAGAACTCGGCTTCCCCGTCGCCCTCAAGATTCTCTCCCCTGACCTCGCCTGCAAGAGCCGCGTCGGCGGTGTCATTCTCGATCTCGACTCTGCCGAGGCCGTAAAAGCTGCTGCAAAATCTCTCCCCAATCGCGTGCTCAACGAGGCCCCTCACTGTGCCATTCAAGGCTACATCGTTCAGCGTATGGGGCGCCGTCCAAAAGCTCGCGAACTTGCCCTTCATGTTGATTACGATCCCGTCTTTGGTCCGTACATCAGTTGTGGCCGCGCTCGCGTTCTCGCCCCGCTCTTTCCCTCGCAGTCTCACTCTCCCGCCGTTGCCCTCCCACCTCTCAACATGGCCCTCGCCCGCGAACTCGTCACCCGCGCCGCCGTTCTCCCTCTCGACGATTCACGCTTCGACATTTCCGCACTCTGTCTCACCCTTTGCAAACTTTCCCAGCTTTTACTCGACCTTCCAACGCTACAGCACATTCAGATTGACCCCCTTTGTGTGGACGATCACGGCGTTCTCGCCCTTGATGCCAGTGCTTCACTTCTTGCCGATTTCGACGCCAGTGACGCCCTCGCTATTCGCCCCTATCCTCGTGAGCTTGAGCAGCTTATTCAGATTCGCTCTGGCAAGACTCTTCTCATTCGTCCCATTA
The DNA here is from genome assembly GCF_900167065.1 of Desulfobaculum bizertense DSM 18034. Lineage (NCBI taxonomy): Bacteria > Pseudomonadati > Thermodesulfobacteriota > Desulfovibrionia > Desulfovibrionales > Desulfovibrionaceae > Desulfobaculum > Desulfobaculum bizertense. The sequence goes on along the minus strand of NZ_FUYA01000013.1, from coordinate 784 downwards.
CTCCGGAGGACGAACCCGCGCACTGGGATTTCATTGCAAAGCTTTCAGCAGAAGATCTCCGCTTTCGCTTTTTCGGTCTGATTCAGACCCTCCCGCGTGCCGAGATGATTCGTCTCACTCAAATTGACTACGATCGCGAAATGGCCTTCATCGCCATTGATCGCGAAGCCTCTGAGACCCTCGGCGTTGTCCGCGGCTCCACCTCTCTCGACAATCAGGAGATGGAATTCGCTATCATTATTCGCTCCGACATCAAGCGGCAGGGACTCGGGCGCATTCTCCTACAGAAGCTTATTGACTATGCCGCCGCACGCGGCTGTGCCCGCATCATCGGGCAGACCCTTATCGACAACTCCGCTATGGCCGCACTCGCCACCGCCCTCGGATTCACCGTGAGTCGGAACTACGACGATGGCGTTTTCGAACTTTCTCGCGATTTATAAGTGCTTGTTTTATTGGGGCGCTGCCCCAAGCCCTGCAAGGGGCGCTAGGGTGGGCGGGGACTCTGTCCCCGCACCTCTGCAAGGGGCGCCGCCCCTTGACCCCGCCCAAGGACGAGGCCCTTGGGAATCCCGCTATCGCTCAAAAAATACGGCTGAATGGGATGAAAGCTTCGCTTTCCTCTCCATCAGCCGTATTTTTTGAGCTAGGGGAATTTCCCGAACGCGTGTTCTTTTGCCCTGTTCACCCGTTTTTCTTTTTGAACGCGAGCGTTCAAAAAGAAAATGGTGGCAACTCGCAGAAGAGAAAGACTTTCTTATCGCATTCTCACCCAAGTTTGAAT
>NZ_FUYA01000012.1 GCF_900167065.1 Desulfobaculum bizertense DSM 18034 | reverse complement strand
ATCCCGCTTTCGTCCGAAAAAAAGGGTCCGGATGAAGGGGAAAGCCAGAGGCTTTCACTCATCCGGACCCTTTTTTTCGGCCTAGTTAACTGGGCGTGTATTCTTTTTCTTTGCGCTCCAACCCTTTCTTTCTGAACGCGAGCGTTCAGAAAGAAAATGGTGGCAACTCACGGGAAAGAGAACGAGGTTCTTTTCGTTTTCTCACCCAAGTTTGAATTTCATTCACGCGAAGCGTGGAGGGAATTCAAACTCGATGAGGATACGTAAGGGAATCATTCCCTTGCGCGGGGGCTTGGGGGCAGCGCCCCCAATCTTCCCCATCCACCCACCCATCCACCCAGCCCTCTCTTCCTCGCACATAATTTTTTAAAGCCATAAAACGGTAAAATTGCCCTGTAACGCATCGGGGCTCCCTGTGTGATGAATGCCTCACAGAGTTGTTCTCGGATTGATTTAAACGGCAATTCTGTTCGAAATAGAGGGTGCTGAGCAGACAAGAAAAACTCTCAAGAAAGTCTAAGCCATAAAAAAAGCCCCGGTAAAATTGGTGAATGCATGAAAAAGGCCCCCGCTTTAGGGGGCCTGCTTGTGCTATGGCGTGATGTCGAGAATATCCTGTTCTGGTGTGCTGTCGAGTGGAATGTAGGTGATTTCGGAGAGCTTGGAAAAATCAACGGCATCCATTTTGAGGCGGCGAACACGCCGATTGTTCTGGGTGTGATAAAGCAAAATGCGGTGTCCAAGATCGTAACAACTTGTCCACAGCGTTGAGCTGCGCATGCCTTTGATGTCCGGCTTTGCACCTGTTCCTTCGGCACTGCCAAGAGGCACGTTAAAATTATCCAAAATGCGAAAAGTTTCGTACTCAGCTTCTGTGACCGAGTGCAAAGCTCTTGCGCTTTGAGTCCAGGCAACAGCGCGAATAAAGCGAGAGGGTGGGGTGAAGTCACCGGGAAGGCCATGCATGCCACTTCCTCCCCCAAGAGGGGAAAAGTCGAGTTCTGTCAATTTTTTGGTGGGAACTGAAACCGGGGAAAGATTGATGTAGTTCCGCAGGTTGATAATGTGCCAGTCATATGTCGGTGCATTGGTGATAACTCCCAGCGGAGCATCAAAAAATTTGCATATGCCGTTTTTTATTTCAACGACGACCCGCGCTCCTGTGCTGTCGCAAAACATCCAGTGCGCAGGAACTGGTCCCTGTATCCTTGGCTCGGTCACCGCAATGACCTTCATGGGGGCCATGATTTCTTTAAGCTCGGCCACACTCTGACAGGTTGCTAAAACAAAATTCATCACGTCCTGACTGGAAAGGGTGCTACTGGCATTCTTTGCCGAATACTCGGCATATTCGATAAAATCAGGATGATAAAACAAGCCTCCTGCCAAGCCTTTTTCGTTTATCCCATCCACGAGAAAAAGTTTTCCAATGGCATTAATGCCCATGACGTTGTACTTCGCCCGAAAAGACATTCCCTTGGCGTTTTGTTCGGGGCTCAGGGCATGTAACTCCGTGCCCTTTGGTATAAGCGTGACGTTGGATTCGAGGTCAAAACTTCCCCACTCCATGGTTCGGCCATAGCAGATCCCACCATCGTCAGCCTGGAGGCTAATTCCTGTGCAGGCATGCGCCTGAACTGGCAGTATGATCCCCAGTGCACAGAGTGCGCACATGATGAAAAATTTGAACATAGTCGTTCTCCTTTTTGGGGAGCAAAGTACCATGAGTTTGCCTTTGGGGTACAGAATCCACATTCTTGCTTGTAGAGCTTTATTTTTGCCAGATGGTATGTTGGATTTTTCTGTAATCATATGGTTTTGAAAGGATATTTTCCAACAGGCGCTTTTAGCCTCCTTTGCGTATGAAAAAAACGCCCGAGAAAAAAGTGGGCATACTTGATTCAAGGCAGGGAGAGGCGTAGCTCTCATAAAAACTTCGTATAAGTGAGGAAAAATATGAAAAACAAGGCATTAGCCATCAAAGACGAAATGACGAGCTTACGCCGACATTTCCATCAGTTTCCGGAAATGGGGTACCGGGAATTCAAAACTTCGGCTCGCGTCCGGGAGGAACTGGAAAAGCTTGGTCTGAGCTGTACTGGCATCGCTCGTACTGGTCTTGTGGCCGACTTGAAAAAAGGTGAGGGACCGACTGTATTGGTCCGCGCTGATATGGACGCACTTCCTGTTCAGGAAGAAACGGATTTGCCCTTTGCGTCGCAGGTTCCGGGCTGTATGCACGCTTGCGGGCATGATGTGCACACCGCGGTGCTGCTTGGCGTGGTAAAGCTTTTGAGAGATGAGGAGTTTTCTGGAACATTCCGTTTCTTTTTCCAGCCTTCGGAAGAGGGAAACTACGATGATCCTGATGGCTTTTCTGGGGCAAGACGCGCCTGTGCTGAGGGACTGCTGCAGGGCGTTGACGCCGCTCTTGGTTTGCACCAGCTTTCGGTCGTTCCAACAGGCAAGATTGTTCTGACTCCAAAAGCCGCGTTTGCAGCCACAGATCTTTTTGAAATTGTTGTGCACGGCAAGGCTGCGCATGGCGGGGCAATGCCAGAAAAGGGCATTGATGCCATTCTTGTTGCCAGTGAACTGGTGCAGACGCTGAATACTGTGGTCGCTAGAAATATTTCTCCCCAGCAGACGGCCGTCATCAGTATCGGAACCATTGAAGGGGGAGATGCTCCGAATATTGTGGCCGATACGGTCAGGATCACGGGGAACATCCGTGCGCTTGATGAAGGCGTGCACAAGCGTATCCATGAGCTGATTGAACAGCGATGTGCTGGCGTTGCGGCTGCGCACGGAGCAAAGATTGATTTCACAGTGACGCTGGACATTCCTGTGACCTATAACGATGAGAGAATGACCGCGCTTGCGCAGGAAGCAGCTCGCAAGGTTGCAGGAGCGGATGCGGTTATCGCTGACATGCCCTCGATGGGCGGTGAGGACTTTGCTTTTATTGCCCAGCGGGTACCCTCTGCATTTGCTTTTCTTGGGACGCATAAGCCTGGAACTGAGGCAATTCCTATGCATAACGCCAAGATGGTCGTTGACGAGGACGCTCTTCCCATTGGTGCCGCCTATCTTTCTCAGGCAGCTCTGGATATACTGCGCGCATTGGCCCAAAAATAAATCACGGACAGGACGAAAGAGGATCTATGAAAGTTGCCCTTGTTCATTACTGGCTGGTGCACCGTCGGGGTGGAGAGCGTGTGCTCGAAGCCTTGGCTGAGCTTTTTCCGGAGGCGGACATCTTTACGCATGTCTTTGCTCCAGAGGAAATGCAGCCTGACTTGCTGCGGCATAGAATTCAGACATCTTTTATCCAAAAGTTTCCAGGGGCGAGAAAGTACTACCAGTATTATTTGCCTTTTATGCCGCTTGCACTGGAGCAGTTTGATTTGCGGGGCTATGATTTGGTGATTTCCAGTGAATCAGGCCCGGCCAAGGGCGTTATTACTGGTCCTGAAACGACGCATGTGTGCTATTGCCATTCTCCCATGCGTTATGTCTGGGACATGTATCCTGAATACATGGCGAGCATTTCGAAATGGAAGCGGCTGCTGGCTGCACCGATGCTGCACTACATGCGGCTTTGGGATCGTCTGAGTGCGGACCGGGTGGATCACTTTGTTGCGAATTCTGCTTTTGTGGCAAAGCGCATTCAGAAGCACTACCGCCGGGAGGCTGATGTTGTTCATCCTCCTGTCGATGTGGAGCAGTTTTCGGCAACGCGTCCCCGGGATGATTTTTATCTCATGCTTGGTGAGCTAACAGAGTATAAGCGCCCGGATCTGGCCGTGCAGGCTCTGAGTGAACTCGGTCGGCCGCTGGTGGTGATTGGTGGTGGAAAAGAAGAGAAAGCCTTGCGCGCGATGGCTGGTCCTTCTGTTCGCTTTCTTGGGCGGCAGCCACAGGAGGCGGTTGTGGATCACCTTGAGCGCTGTAAGGCACTTGTGTTCCCTGGGCTTGAAGATTTTGGAATTGTTCCCGTGGAGGCAATGGCGGCAGGTGCACCTGTTCTTGCTTATGGCAAGGGTGGGGCACTTGAGACCGTGAAGGATGGTGAAACAGGGCTGTTCTTCCACGAGCAAAGCGTGGGGGCGCTGAAAGAGGTTGTTCTTTCATTTGAGAGTCGGATTCAGGACTTTTCTTCAGAGCGTTGCCGTGCACACGCCGAGGGCTTTTCACGGGAGCGTTTTCTGACCCAGATGCGCGAGAAGATCGCGAGTTGTCTTTCGTTGTGATGCATGACTCGTGAATATACTGACTGACGAAAAAGGCCGCCGTTGTGCGGTCTTTTTTTGTGGGCAATGGGAAAAGTGCGGGAGCAAGTATATCCTTTAGAAGGATTCGAGGTCGAAGTCCTTAGGCTTTTCGTCGAATCGGAAATATGTACCGTTTTGGTACCAAAACGGTACTAATATAGTACTTTATTTAGTGTTATTGGGGTACCAAAATAGTACCATATTGGTACCATTTATGCGTCGTCTTCCTTGAGCTGTTCTGCGAGCTTTGAGAGTGCCCATCGGATGCAATTGAGTTTTGAGCGGCCGGTTTTTGTGGCGATCTGCTCCAGCTGTGTGAATTCGAATTCGTTGAACGGGACGCGGATAGCCTTGAAGTCGCGTTTGGCATGAGGCTGGAGGGTGGGGAGATGCGCACCTCTCTGTTGCGCGGTTTGCTCCTTGTCTGTCGGGGTGAGCTTTGGTTTTTTATCTGCCACAGGCTGTCTCGCCTTCGCCGTGCGTGGAGTTGTGGCTTTGGTCGCTGTGTTGGGGAGTGTGTCTGCTCCAGCTGCGAAGCGTTCTATTTCTTCTGCTGTGGGTGTCTTATGCGTTGTTCTTCGCTTAATCACCATAGACCTCCAGGAGAACGGCTTCGACTTCTGCCTTGGCCTTGCTATTGTGCATTTCCACCACACCTTTCCCTTCACTCATGGCATCGCGAAAGGCTTTGCGGTCACCTACGATGCTTTGGAGCAGGTCTATTTCCGGGAAGTCGTGGAGGTAATCTTGAGCTTGCTGGGTTTCTTGCACCACCGGGTTTGTGGGGGCCATTGTGAGCAGACCTTTGGCCGTCAGTTTGGGGTTCAGGTCCGTTGCCTGGACAATGATGTCCTGCAGCGCGGGAAGGGTGTCGAGATCGGGCTGGGACGGGCGGAAGGGCACCAGCAGCACATCGGCCGCAGTCATGCCTGTACGCAGCTCCCGGCTGTCACGACCAGCAGCATCAACAACGACATGCTCGTAGCGCTTGCCAAGGTCGAGAAGCGTTTCGCGGATGTTTTCATAGCGCTGAACGCAGTGCACCGGAGGCAAGTCTGTGTTTTCCGAGCGGTCCTGTGCCCATGTGGCCGCTGTTCCCTGACGGTCTGCATCGACTAGGACAACGTCATGGCCAGAGCACACCAGCGCGGCACAGATGTTTACGGCCATCGTTGATTTCCCACAGCCACCTTTTTGGCTCCCAACAAGAAGAATCATAGAACCTCAGCAGGGTTTGTGTACCAAAATGGTACCAGTTGTGGACTCTTTTAGTACCAAAACAGCACTAATTATGTACCGTTTTGGTACCAAAAGCCTATCTGCTCGCGCGCATGTCCGCAAGTCGATGGCAGAGTAGAGCTCAGAAAAAAACCGCTCCCCTGTTTCCAGAGGAGCGGTGGAGTGTTCAATTGAAGGGAGATTTGCCTATGCCTTTTTTACTTTTCCCCTCTTTATTTTTTTGCTGCCCCATTCGCCAAGCCGGTTAAAAATGACATAGAGCGCTGGAGTCACAAAACATCCGCAAACCGTTGCGATGAGCATTCCGCCGAAGACCGAGGTGCCAAGTGAGTGGCGGCTTGCCGCGCCTGCGCCGGAAGCAATGACCAGCGGGAGAACGCCAAGGATGAATGAGAATGCTGTCATCAGAATTGGCCGGAAGCGGAGGTGCGCTGCCTCTACAGCTGCTTCTGTGGCATTCACATCGCCACTCTCGTAGCGCATTTTAGCAAACTCGACGATCAGGATTGCATTCTTGGCAACTAGACCAATGAGCATGACCAGACCGATCTGGGCATAGACATTGTTTTCCAGTCCTCGTGCGAACTGGAAGAGCATGGCGCCCATGACGCCAAGCGGGATGGCCAGAATAACGGCAAAAGGTATGGTCCATGACTCATACTGTGCCGCAAGGAAAAGTGTACAGGCGATAAATGCCAGCGCGAAAATAAAGCCAGCCTGACTGCCTGAAAGGATTTCCTGATAGGCCATGCCTGTCCAGTCGTAGCCGTAGCCCTGTGCCAGAGATGTGGACTCTTTTGCCATTGCCGCAAGGGCCTGACCTGAGCTTTTCCCCGGAGCAGGACCACCATTGATTTCAATGGTTCGGTACATGTTATAGCGCTGGATATACTCCGGTCCCGTGATTTTGTGAATCTCGACCAGCGTGCCAAGCGGCAACATGTCTGCACTGGCTGTGCGTACATAAAATTCGTTTATGTCTTGCGGTTGTTCCCGATATTGAGACTCTGCCTGCAACATGACTCGATATGTTCGGCCATATTTATTGTAGTCATTGACGTAATAGCCGCCAAGGAACGCTTGCAGAGCCTGAAAAACTGAATCGATAGGAACTTGCAGGTTTTTTGCCTTGTCTCGGTTCAGATCCAGCTTGATCTGGGGAACCGTGTTAGAAAAGGTCGTGGACAAGCGTCCAAGGTCCGGGTTCTGTCCAGCCTTTTGCATAAAGAGCTTGGCTGCCTCTTCCATTTCAGTGATGCCTCGGCCTGCTCTGTCCTGGAATTCATACTGAAAGCCGCCAGTAACACCCAATCCGTTGATCGGTGGTGGGTTAAAGCAGATCGCCAGCCCGTCGCCAAGCGTCATAAAGTACTGTTGCGCTTTAGCCATGATGCTCGACAAAGCCAGTTCATCGCTGCCTCGTTCGCTCCAGTCCGTTAGCATGACAAACATGGCTGAAGTATAGGAGCTTGTGCCACCTGTCAGGATGTTCATGCCACCCAGCGTGACAAATTCACGTATCCCATCTGCCTTTGTTAGATATTTTTCAACCTTTTGCATAAACTGGTCATTTCGTTCCAAAGATGTGCCCTCAGGCATCATTACAGAAATAACAAAATATCCTTGGTCTTCTTCCGGAACAAAACCCGTTGGCAAAACTTTGATGAGCATAAAGCACAGAATGCAGACAATAGTCATAAATGCAATAACAATGGGAAGTTTACTCACTGTTTTGCGGACTGCGGCGACATAATGCTTTGTGACTTTGTCAAAAACGCGGTTAAACGCCATGTAGAATTTCCCCAGCGGCCCATGTCCTTCTTCCGTCTTATGCAAAAGAAGCGCAGACAGGGCAGGGGAGAGAGTGAGTGCGTTGATGGTTGAAAAGCCTACTGACACGGACAGGGTCAGTGCAAATTGCTGGTAGAGTCGACCTGTGATGCCACCCATAAAGGCAACAGGGACAAAAACGGCAATCAAAACAAGTGATGTCGCGATAATAGGTGACGTGACCTCACTCATTGCAAGCTTTGCCGCTGCTTTTGGTTCCATGTTGTCTTCATCAATGTGTCGCTGCACCGCTTCAACAACAACAATCGCATCGTCAACGACTAGACCAATGGCCAAAACAAGAGCAAAGAGGGTGAGGGTATTGATGGAAAATCCTAAGACCTGGAACATGATAAAAGTACCGATAAGAGAAACAGGTACGGTTACCATTGGAATGATAGTCGCTCGCCAGCTTTGAAGAAAAATAAAGATAATCAGGAAAACAAGAAACATGGCCTCGTACAGTGTGAGCATGACCTCATCAATGGATGTCATAACAAAATCTGTCGAGTCATGAGGGATTGAATACTCTACACCTTCTGGGAAGTAGGTCGCCAGCTCCTTCATTGTCGCCCTGACGCGCTCAGACACATCCAGCGCATTGGCGTCAGGAAGCTGATAAATAAGGATTGATGTACAGTCCTTGTTCGTTTTGCGGGTAAAATTACTGTAGCTTTTGGCTCCGACTTCCACTCGGGCAACGTCTTTGAGTCGCAGATACGTCCCATCTGAATTTGTGCGCAAGATGATGTTTTCGAATTCCCGCGGATCCTCAAGACGGCCTTTCACCTGGACAGAATACTGGAATTCAAGCTTGTTTTTTGTCGGCGGCTGTCCAATCTGGCCAGCTGGCGCCTGAATGTTCTGCTCCTGAATGCTTTGGGCAATGTCCCCAACAGTTAACCCAAGTTTGGACATCTTTTGAGGGTTGAGCCAAACACGCATGGAGTAGTCTTTGTCACCAAAAACCGTAACATTACCAACGCCCGGCACGCGTGCCAGTACGTCGGCAATATTGATTTTGGCGTAGTTGTCCAGGAAAAGGGAATCCCGCGAATCGTCTGGGCTGGTCAGGTTCATAACCATAAGAATGGTCGACGACTGCTTTTTTACGGAAATACCGTTGCTGATAACATCGGCAGGGAGCTGGGGCTGGGCAAGACCAACGCGGTTCTGTACGTCAACTGTTGCGATATCAAGGTCAGTGCCAATATCAAAAGTGACAGTCAGGGAGTATGCGCCGTTGTTGGAAGAAATGGAATTCATGTACAGCATGTCTTCCGCGCCGTTGACCTGCTCCTCAATGGGTGCTGCAACGGTTTCTTCCATAACAGAGGCGTTGGCTCCGTTGTATGTCGCTGTGACCATGACAGATGGCGGCGTAATTTCCGGGTACTGCGCAATGGGGAGAGAGACGAGACACAGCGCACCGACCAAGGTGATAATGATGGAAATAACAGACGAAAAAATGGGCCGATCAATAAAGAAATGAACCAGCACGGCTAGCCCTCCTCACTCTGATGTGGGAACGCTGGAGCGCTTTCTTTTTGCTTTTTAGGCTCTTCTTTGTCTGGGTAAGATGCGTCTTTGGCCTGAACAGGCGCATTGGGGCGGACGAGCTGGAGTCCTCCAAGAATGACTTTATCCCCCTTGGAAAGACCTTTTTCAATGATGACGATTTTGCCAACTGTCAGCCCTTCTTCAACGCTGTGGGCAATGGCTTTACCGTCTTTTACGAGGTAAACGCTTTTGCTGCCCTGAATGTCAAGAAGCGCTCGCGCTGGGACGACAACAGCATTTTTGCTTGTATGGATTAACGCACGCACCGTGGCAAACTGCCCGGGCAAAAGAATGTTGTTTGGATTATCAAATTCGAGGCGTACCCCGAGGGTGCCTGTCTTGGGATTGATTTCCGGATCGGCCATGTCTACACGGCCTGCCAGCGGGTATTCGCGGCTGTTTCCGAGGATAAGATTAAAGATTTGCCCTTCATGATTTCTGTGTTGGTCTTCGCAAATCTGGGTGTAGAGCAGGTACTCTTTTTCGCTCAGGGCAAATTTGACATAGACCGAATCAAGTGCCGTAATTTTTGCCAAAACCGTATTGGATGGAGGGCCAACAAGGGCTCCAACATCATACATGGATTCACCAATTTTCCCGGTGATGGGCGCAGCGATTCGCGTGTAGCCCAGATTGATTTTGGCAGTTTCCACCGCCGCCGTATTTCGTTTTACCTCAGCTCGCAAAGTCGCTTGCTCAGTGCGCACAGAGTCAAACTGGGAGCGGCTGATAACGTCCTGGCGAATGAGCTCTTGGTAGCGCCGCAGATCTGCTGTTGCCCGCGCCAGCTCTGCCTTGCTGCTTTCAAGATTTGCCTTTGTTTGCGCCAGTTCTTCCTCAAAGGGTTGCGGGTCTATGTGAAAGAGCATGTCACCTTCAGTGACCTGTGAGCCTTCCTTAAAGAGCCTGTCTTGCAGGTACCCTTCTACCCGTGCTTGAACATCAACGGCATTCTTTGCAACAATCTGTCCTGACCATTGCATGTAGATGGGGACATCTCGTGTTTCCACTGTAACAGCTGTTACAGGAACGGCCTGCATGGCCGCCTTGTTCTCGTTGTCTCCCCCTCCGCAAGCGCTCAGAAAAACACAGAGCACGCCAATGATACATTTCAGATGCGCTTTCATACAGGCTCCTTCCCAGGAAAAAAGATATGTATACTAAATCCTATAGCATTAATGCGTGCTTTCAGGGAAGAAGAAAGCCTGTTTTGCGCTACGTTTTTTTATAAAGTAAATATGGAGAAGCCCCTGCAAATGCGATGAATTATGCTCTTTGATGATAAATTTTTCTCTCGTTAATAAAAATTTATTGAAAATTTAAGGCAGCTGATTTATTTAAAAAAAAGGTAAACATATATTGAGAGGAGAATTTCTTAAAATGTCCGATGTCATCAACACATCTGCAGCCCCGGCTGCTATTGGTCCGTATTCCCAGGCGATGAAGGTAGGCAATTTTATCTTTACCTCCGGACAGTTACCCCTTAGCCCTAGTACAGGTGAAATGCCGCAGAGCATTCAGGAGCAGACAAAACAGTCGCTTTTGAATGTGAAAACCATTTTGGAATCTGCTGGTGTATCCATGAAGCAGGTGGTCAAGACAACTGTTTTTTTGAGTGATTTGGCAAACTTTGCCCCGATGAACGAAGTCTATTCTTCGTTCTTTGAGGAGCCTTTCCCAGCTCGCAGCTGCTTTGAGGTTGCCCGGCTGCCAAAGGATGCACTTGTCGAAATCGAAGTTGTTGCCACCTCCGAAACATAAGCTGGCGAGGGCAAGGGCCACGCTGATGAGTGGCCTGTCCCGAAATGTCGCTTCGGGACTCGAGTCAATTTTTTACGTGAAGAGGGGATTTCAATGAGTAAAAAGAAAAGTGAATGGGGCTTTATAGGACAGCTTCTTATGGGCATGGCTGCTGGCGTGGTGATTGGTCTTTTGGCCAATGCCTCAGTCATGGAAGTTGTGTGCTCCATTAAACACGTCCTTGGTCAGTTTATTTTCTACACTGTGCCTCTTGTCATCATTGCATTTATTGCTCCGGCAATTACCAAGCTGAAAAATAACGCCAACAAAATGCTTAGCGCTGGCATTTCAATTGCCTACCTTTCAGCTGTTGGCGCAGCTACAATGGCTTGCATTGCTGGTTACATTATTATTCCTCACCTTTCTGTTCCAACTTCCGTTGAGGGACTTCGTGCGCTCCCAGAGGTGACGTTCCAGTTGAATATTCCGCCCATCATGTCTGTGATGACTGCACTTGTCACAGCTATTATTTTGGGTGTTACTATTCTCTGGACTAAGGCCGAGCTTTTTGAAAAAGCCGTTCTGGAATTTGAAGCGATTATGCTCAAGGTTATCCAGAAGATGGTTATTCCGGTTTTGCCTCTGTTTATCGCTGCGACCTTTGCTGGTCTGGCGTATGAGGGCAGCCTGACAAAGCAGCTCCCGGTCTTCCTGAAGATTATTGTTTTGGTATTGGCTGGTCACGCTATCTGGCTGACCGTCCTGTATTCCATTGCTGGTTTTATTTCCGGCAAAAATCCTTTGGAAGTTGTGAAGCACTATGGACCTGCGTATCTGACTGCTGTTGGTACCATGTCCAGCGCTGCAACGCTTCCTGTTGCCCTGAGTTGTGCAAAGCAGTCTTCTGTGCTGAGCAAGGAAACTGCTGAATTTATGGTTCCGCTTGGCGCGACGATCCACCTTTGTGGTTCCGTGCTGACTGAGACCTTCTTTGCCATGACGATTTCGCTTATGCTCTACGGGCATATGCCTGCAATGAGCACCATGTTCCTGTTCATCATCCTGTTTGGCGTTTTCGCCATTGGTGCTCCCGGTGTTCCCGGTGGAACAGTTATGGCTTCTCTGGGTATTGTTGTTGGTGTTCTGCAGTTTGACCCCGCTGGTGTCGCGCTGCTTGTCGCCATCTTTGCCCTTCAGGACAGCTTTGGTACTGCCTGTAACGTTACAGGCGACGGCGCAATTACTCTGATGCTCGAAGGCATGTTCAACAAACATGGTGAACTCGCCGAACACGGCGCAGAGCCTCTTCATATTGACGGAAAGTAAACATCGAGGTTGAGAACCATGACGTCAGAATGGACTCAGTTTATCGAACTCCTCCACAGGGAAGTTGTTCCCGCTCTTGGGTGTACTGAACCTATTGCCATTGCTCTTGCAGCGGCAAAGGCCGCAGAGACCTTAGGCGCGACTCCAGAAAGCATTGAAGCAAACATTTCTGGAAATTTGCTGAAAAATGGCATGGGCGTTGGTGTTCCGGGTACCGGGCAGCGGGGTCTTGATATTGCCGCGGCTGTTGGAGCGCTTGGAGGAAAATCCGAGGCCATGCTGGAGGTTCTCAAGGACCTGTCACCACAGCATGTAGAGCAGGCAAATGCCATGCTCAAGGCCGGGAAGGTGCATATTGATGTTGCCAATACCGATGCACTGCTCTACTGCGAAATTATTGTAAAGAATGGTGACGACACCGCTCGTGTTGTTTTGCAGGATGAACATACAGGTATCGTCCATGTTGAAAAAAATGGACAGGTGCTTGAGCATGTAGACACGCACAGGGAAGACGCTGGGCATCAGGCTGAGTGGCCCCTGAGCATGAAAAAAATTGTGGAATTTGCGGAAACTGCTCCCTTCTCTGAAATTTCTTTCATTCTGGAAGCTGCTCGCATGAATGAAGCAGTTGCCAAGGAAGGACTTCTTGGAGACTATGGGCTGCAGGTTGGCAAAACCATTGAAAAAAACATCAAGAAGCATATTCTTGGTGACGATTTGCTGAATGAGGCAGTCAAACTCACCAGTGCTGCGGCAGACGCCAGAATGCATGGTGTGCAGATGCCTGTTATGAGTAACTCCGGGAGTGGAAACCAGGGACTGACCTGTACCATGCCTGTTGTTGCCTGTGCGCATCGGCTTAAGGTTTCTGAAGAGCGTTTGACTCGTGCGCTTATTTTGAGCCACCTCACCAGCATCCACATCAAGCACAACCTGGGCAGACTCTCTGCCTTGTGTGGTGCAACCGTGGCTGGAACCGCTTCGGCATGTGGTATTGTGTATCTTCTTGGTGGTAGCTTTGATCAGGTTGTGATGACTATCAACAACATGGTTGGAAGTATTGCTGGCATGATTTGCGACGGAGCAAAAAATGGTTGCGCCCTGAAGGTCGCTTCCGCCGTTGACTCTGGACTTCGTGCCGCCATGCTTGCCCTTGAGGGACACACAATCACAGGGCGCGAAGGTATCGTTTCGGATGACATTGAGCAGACTATTCAGAACCTTGGGCGCCTTGGCGCCGAGGGAATGCGTGAGACTGATCGGGTTATCCTTGATACTATGGTTTCAAAAAAAAACGCTAAGCCCGCTCCAGAGAGAACTCCAGAGCTAGGAACTGAAGAGTTCGTCCACTAGGACAGACTTCTCCTTGCATGAATAGGGGCGGTTCTCATACGGAGACCGCCCCTTTTTTGTGCTAGAGCATTGTTTTATTTATCTTCTTTTGAAAAAAGGACTTTTTGTGGAACAGAACACCATCACACAGGGCCAGTCGATTCAGGACTACATTCCTCTCGTTGATTTTTTGGGGAATTTTTTGGGCAAGGATTGTGAAGTTGTTTTGCACGACACCTCACGTGTGGAGCGCTCTGTTCTTGCTATTGCCAACGGTCATATCAGTGGTCGGACTGTTGGTGCTCCGCTTACCGACCTTGCGCTGAGCATCGTGCGAGAAAAGAAGTATGTCGATTCGACGTATATTATGGAATACGACACCGTTTCGCGCGATGGAAAGCGGCTGCATTCTGCGACGTATTTTATCAAAGATCCTGAGGGGGAATTGCTTGGAATGATTTGTTTGAATATGGACGTGACCAAGCAATTTAAGGCTCGAGAGCTTTTGAATCTTGTGATTGGGAATGGTGGGTATGAGCGCGTCTTTGCGCCAGAAGACCCCGTCGACCATGTCGGCCAGGCTGAAAGTTTTCATGACAACATTGAGGAACTGACTGAAAACATTATTCAGGCCGTTATCAGTCAGTACAGCATTCCCGCTGATCGTCTGACTTCAGAAGAGAAGCTTGAGATTGTCGGCGAGCTGAACCGGCGTGGTGTCTTTTTGATCAAAGGAAGTGTCTCCGTCGTTGCGAAGTATCTCGCAAGCTCCGAGGCAACTGTGTATCGCTACATGCAGAAAACACAGGATGCATAGGCGAGGCAGGAAAAAGTTTTTTTGGGGTGGGGTGCTTGGGTTACTACAAGACTCCGTCTCGTGCTCTGCACGGGGCGCAAGGGTAGGCGGTTTTTTCTTCTATTGGGGCGCCGCCCCAAACCCCGCAAGGGGCGCTGCCCCTTGACCCCGCCCAAGGACGAGGCCCTTGGGAATCCCGCTTTCGCCCGAAAAAAAGGGGCCGAAATGTGATGAGAGCTACGCTCTCCTCTCCATTTCGGCCCCTTTTTTTCGGCCTAATTAACTGGACGTGTGTTCTTTTTCTTTGCGCTCCAACCCTTTCTTTCTGAACGCCCGCGTTCAGAAAAAAATGGTGGCGAACGAACACACGGGAAAGAGAAAGAAGCCGCTTTAGGCAGCCCCATTAAGTTTAAAAGCCGTGCAAGCGAAGCTTGAACGGCTTTTAAACTCGATGAGGATACGTAAGGGAATCATTCCCTTACGCGGGGGCTTGGGGGCTGGCCCCCAATCTTCTTCCACTCTTTCCCTCTATGATTTTCACAAAACCTATACCTTTTGAGAAAAAATTGGTTCAACGACACAGGCTGTGCTATGCTGTTGCAAAAGGTCCTAAATGGTATTTTGTAACATTATTCTTGAAAGCTCTAAGGCTTTAGTGACAGTGGGGTCGAATGATGGCTGAAATTGGATACGTCAGGGTGAGCACTGTAGGACAGAACACTGCTCGCCAGCTTGATGGACTAGAATTGGATGAACTTTTTGAGGAGAAAGCGAGCGCAACGACAAGGCATCGCCCGAAACTGGAGGAATGCCTTCGATACGTGCGTAAGGGAGACACGCTACACGTCCATTCTATTGACCGGCTGGCGAGAAACCTTGGGGATCTGCTCCACGTGCTCGAGCTATTGCTGAAAAAACAGGTGACAGTTGAATTCCATAAAGAACACTTGCGCTTTGATACTGGCGAGAGTCCATTCCAGACCCTCCAGCTTCAAATCATTGGGGCTGTAGCACAGTTCGAGCGAGAAATTATCCGAGAGCGCCAAAGAGAAGGGATCGCGAAGGCGCAGGCATCGGGAAAGCATTGTGGCCGCCGCCCTAAACTTTCAGCCAAGCAAAAGGAAGAGCTGAAAAGGCGCTGCGCAGATGGAGAAAAAAAAGCCGCACTAGCGGAAGAGTACGGCGTCAGCCGACAGACTGTGTATAGAATACTTACGGAAGAGGGGAGGGAAGAGGGATGAGGAAAAGTGTGTCATCCCTCTTCGAAAAAATTGGACGCTATCAATTATTTGTAGCAGACAGCTGCAACAGAATTTTTGTGTGAACCACTTATAATTTTTCTGCTGTACGTCAGGTAGGTGATGACCCCTTTTTCAAAGTCTATAAAACGAACAACCTTTACACTTTTAAACAGAAAGGATGCCCGTTGGCGGAAGACTTCGGCTCCCTGCTTGAGCTTCCGAAGTTCGTTTTCATTAACCTGCCCTGTAAGTACGCAGGTAATTGAAGAACTTGCTTTATCTTCTTCTACACCCAGAGCCCCCTTGATGCCTCCTTTTACCGCACGAGATAAATAGCATGTAATTTGTGGGATATCTGGATCATCAAAAGCAAATATTTTGATTTTATGATTTGGACCAAGGAATTTCCATTCTGTGGAGACTTCCCCAATGGTTCTGGTTTCTTGAGCTAAACTCATTGCAGGAAAGCAGAGAAAAACCAGCACCATAAAAATACATATATTCTTGCGCATAACACCTCTTTGTTCTTGTCTAAAAAGTCTTGAGACATGAACATGATCCATTCCAGAACACAAGATTTTGCATCTCCTGGCAGTGATTTTTTGCATGCATGCAATTGCATGATTTCGCATGTTTTGCACAGCATATCAAAAAATAATTCAATAAAAACAATGTATTAAAAATTTTATCTCATGGCATCGTCCTTGCTGAAAGGCCGTTAGCTGCCTGCTCGTGTTTTTTGCACGGTGGGCAGTCAAAACTGTCAAAAGGATTGATCATGAAAAAAGTTCTTACCACCTGCCCGTACTGTGGCTCAGGCTGCACGTTTTATCTGTTGGTCGAAGACGGCACCATCAGAGGCGTGGAGCCAAACAAGGAGAATTCTGTCAACAATGGTTCTCTGTGTTGCAAAGGCCATTTTGGATATGACTTCGTCCACCACAAGAGCCGCCTCAAGACTCCGCTTGTTCGCAAAAACGGAAAGCTTGTCGAGGCAAGCTGGGAAGAAGCCTATGCCGTCATTGCCAAGCGTCTTGGAGCCATAAAGAAAGACTTCGGTCCTGACAGCATCGCGGGATTCAGCTCTGCCCGCTGCTCCAACGAAGAAAATTTCCTCATGCAAAAATTTATGCGCGCAGCTATCGGCACCAACAATGTCGACCACTGCGCGCGTCTCTGACACGCTCCAACTGTGGCCGGTCTGGCCACCGCTTTTGGTAACGGGTCTATGACAAACTCTATCGGCGAACTCGACGACATGGGTTCCCGAGACTGCATTCTTGCTATCGGCACCAACACCACCGAGTGCCACCCAATTATCGGACTTGGTATGGTCCGCGCTGCCGAGCGTGGAGCGCAGCTCATTGTGGCTGACCCACGGGCCATTACTCTGACTCAGCACGCTACTCTGTGGCTTCGCCTCAAGCCCGGAACTGACGCCGCACTCATCAACGGCATTTCCCATGTGCTTATTCAGGAAGGACTCATCGACAAAGAGTTCATTGCAAAACGCACTGAAAATTTTGACGCATTCCAGGCAACAGTTCTGGCCTATACCCCGGAAGTCGTTGAAGCCATTACAACTGTTCCTGCTGCAAAAATTCGTGAAGCAGCACGAATTATTGGCCGCTCAAGCAACATGGCGCTCTATTACACCATGGGCATCACTCAGCACACCAGTGGCGTTGACAATGTCTTGTCCACTGCCAACCTTTCTATGCTGACTGGTAATATTGGCAAACCCAAGGGTGGCGTGAACCCGCTGCGAGGCCAAAACAATGTACAGGGTTCCTGTGACATGGGCGCACTACCTGACAAACTGACTGATTACTTGCCTGTTGCTGACAAAAAAGTCCGTGCCCGTTTTGAAAAAGCATGGGGTGTCACAATTCCGGGGCACAAGGGACTGACTATCCCTCGCGTGCTTGATGGCATCAGCGAAGACAAGGTGAAGGCGCTCTTTGTCTTTGGTGAAAACCCAATGCGAAGCGATCCGGACATTTCACACGTCAAACACTGCCTTGAGCATCTGGACTTCCTTCTTGTGCAAGATATTTTCCTGACAGAAACAGCCAAGATGGCTGATGTTGTTCTGCCGGGAGCAACTTTTGCAGAAAAAAACGGCACATTTACAAGTACTGAACGACGCGTACAGCGTATTCGGGAGGCGGTCCAACCGGTTGGCAAGAGTAAGCCAGACTGGAAGATACTGACAGAACTCATGCAAGTGATGGGCTGTGACGTAAATTACAGCTCTCCAGAAGAGATTTTTGACGAAATGCGGTCCCTCACTCCGTCTTATGCCGGTATTACATACGAACGGCTTGAAAAAGGCGGAATTCAGTGGCCCTGCCCGACAGAAGATCACCCAGGAACACCAATTCTGCATGTTGATACCTGCATGAATGGCCTTGGCAAATTCTCTGCCATTGAGCACAAAGATCCGGCTGAACTACCGGATGATGAATACCCCTTTATGCTGACCACGGGCCGCGTTGTGGCGCATTACCACACCGCAACCATGACCAGAAAATGCTGGGGGCTTAATGGCCTGAGTCCAGAAGAAATGCTGGAAATCCATCCTGAGGATGCCGCAGAGTATGGACTGGCGTATGGCGACAGAGTTGTTGTTGCTACCCGCCGAGGAGAAGTTGTCACCCGTATTCAGACAACGACCCGCGTCCCTCGGGGGCTACTGTTTATCACCTTCCACTTTACGGAAAGCCCGGGAAACATGCTCACAACCAGTGCAGCAGACCCGGTCACAGAAACAGCAGAACTCAAGGTTTGTGCAGCCCGCATCAAGAAATATTCTGTGCAGCCAGCTGTATGTAACGCGTCAGCATAAAAGGAAAGAAGATGTCTGTTTCCCTGAATAACTTTGTCATTGCCGACTCTTCAAAGTGTATTGGCTGCCGCCTCTGCGAGGTGGCCTGTGCTGATGCACATGCAGATACACATGCCAACACTGTTGGCATGATTGAAACTCCTGTTCAGCCCCGCCTGTATATGGTGAGAAATGATAAGGTCGCGTCTCCAGTTCAGTGCCGACACTGCGAAGACGCTCCCTGCGCCAATGTCTGTCCCGTCGATGCCATCCAGATTGTGGACGGCTCTGTTATCGTGAACGAAGACGTGTGCATGGGATGCAAGACCTGCATGGTTGCCTGTCCTTTTGGGGCTATGGAACTTATGCCCGTATTCAAAAAGGGTGAGCCTGTTATGCAGCGCACTCTCAAGTCAAATGACGGCGAAAAAACCGTTCCCTGTCAGTCCTATGTTGCCCGCAAATGCGATATGTGCCGCGGCACAGGACATGGCCCGGCCTGCGTTGACGTGTGCCCCCGTGAAGCACTCCAGATTGTTCGCCCTGTTGATCTGCGCGCCCGCCGTAACTACGAAGCGGCTCTGAGCATGCTCTCTGCCATTCGTTACCTTCCCGCATAAAGGATTTTGCCATGTCCACAATGAAAGACATTATTGCGATTGACCCGGAGCTGTGTACGGGCTGTGGCCGCTGTGCAGAAATTTGCCCGGTGGACGCCATCTCCGGCACCCTTCACCAACCCCACACCATTGATACAGACAAATGTGTGCTCTGTGGTCAGTGCGTGCAGGAATGCAGCGCATATGATTCCAGTCTTGAAGAATATGAGCACAGCCACGCTGAGCGTCTTGCCATGCGCGGCATGCTTCCCAGTACCAAGGAACCCCTTTTTGCTGCTCATTTCCGAAGTGACATTAAAAAAGTCATGGACGTGCTCGCCGATCCTAACGCCTACACAATGGTGCAGTGCGCTCCGGCGATCCGTGTTGCTCTCGGCGAAGAATTTGGTCTTGAATACGGTTCCATGTGTCAGGGAAAGCTCATCGCAGCTCTGCGTGAACTGGGCTTTGACCGGGTCTATGACACCAACTTTGCTGCTGACCTGACCATCATGGAAGAAGCTGCAGAACTCGTGCACCGCATTCAGAATGGCGGTACCCTGCCCATGTTTACCTCATGCTGTCCGGCGTGGGTCAAATATCTTGAAGACCAGTACCCAGAGCTGATTGACCACCTGTCCAGCTGTCGCTCCCCGCAGCAGATGGCTGGCTCCATGTTCAAAACCTATGGCGCGAAAATCGACAAGGTTGATCCCAAAAAGATCGTGAGCGTGGCTATTATGCCTTGTACCTGCAAAAAGTTTGAGTGCGAGCGCCCAGAAATGAACGCCAGCGGCGAGCAGGATGTCGATGTGGTTCTGACCACTCGCGAACTGGCTCAGCTTATCAAGCATATGGGTATCGATTTCCTGAACCTTGCAGATCAGGACGTGGATTCTCCCCTTGGCTGCTACACTGGTGCAGGCAACATCTTTGGCACCACTGGTGGCGTCATGGAAGCTGCCCTTCGTACTGCGGTCGAAAGCATCTCTGGCGAAAAGCTTAAAAAGCTTGAATTTGAAGCTGTACGTGGGCTTGATGGTGTGCGCAAGGCAAGCGTTGACATCAATGGACAGACCATCAGTGTCTGCATTGTTGCTGGCGTTGAGCACTTGCCCTCTGTCATGGAAGACATAAAGGCGGGCCGTGCTGATTTTCAGTTTATGGAAGTCATGTGTTGCCCTACGGGCTGCGTTAGTGGCGGAGGACAGCCCAAGGTCCTGCTCCCTGCCCAGCGTGAAAAAGCCAACCAGCTTCGCCGTGCAGGTCTCTACGCTATCGACAGCACATCCACATCCCGCAAGTCTCATGAGAATCCGGATATCCAGAAGCTCTACAAGAATTTCCTTGGTGAGCCACTTGGACACACCTCTCATCACCTGCTTCACATTGAGCGAGGAGAGCACTCTCATGAATAGCTTTGTTGTTGGCGACCACCACAAATGTATTGGATGCGGAGCCTGTGTTATCGCCTGCGCAGCAGCTCATCTTGATGGTGAAATTCTTGACGCCCAGCGTTGCGATACCCCGTTTACGCCTCGCGTCACGCTGGTCTATACCCCAGAAGTTACCATGCCCGTGCAGTGTCGCCAGTGTGAAGGTGCTCCCTGTGCCAAAGCCTGCCCGGAAAACGCCATTTCCTTTAAGAATGGTTCAGTTCAGATTGAGTCTGAGCTTTGCGTTGGCTGCAAACTGTGCATGTATGTTTGCCCCTTCGGAGCAATGCGTGTTGCGCCCCGCCCAGAAAATGAAGCGCAGCAGGGACAGGGGAATCTTGAAGTTGCCGACAAGTTGCCCTATGTTGCGCAGAAATGTGACCTGTGCACGCAGCGCGAAAATGGTCCGGCCTGTGTTCAGGTCTGCCCAGCGCAGGCTCTCCAGCTTGTTAGCCCAGACCGTATGATTCATTCCGTACGGGACCGGAGAAAAGCAGCAGTCGATAGAATGCCCAGCTTTACACGTATCTAAAAAACGGACGAAACAGCTCCACGGCTTAAACTCCAACCTGTTTCGTCTGTCTCTTTTTGTATTTTGTGGCGACAGGAAAAGCACAGGCTTGCCTGTCGCCTTTTCTTTTTGTGATGACCCCCTTTGTGGGAACAGGAGTATCACTTGAGGAAACAGCGAAAGCGCCTCACGCAGGGACGGCGACGCCCCACCCGCACCTTTGGATTATCCCGGCTGCGAGGCCGGGGGACAGAACAGCCCTCCAGCTCTCCTGCCGCGCATAAACTTCTTGAACGCCGCTACAGGGCTATTATTGACGATCAGGTAGACCTGATTCGCCGCTTTCGTCCAGACGGCACTCTGACTTTTGTCAACGCTGCCTTTTGTTCTTTTTATCAGCTCCGCGAGGAAGAAGCCCTTGGGCGCAATTTTGCCGAACTTTTATCGCACGACGAAGTCGAACAAATTTCTGAAGCGATTTTTTCGCTCACCCCTGATAACCCTACCGTAACCACGGCTCCGCGCTATGTTCGCCACGATGGGCATACCTACTGGCTGGAGTACGTCACCCACGCCATTTTTAATGCGCAGGGAGATGTCATTGAGTATCAGTCCATTGGTCGAGACATCACCGCACAAAAAAAAGCTGAGCTGGAGGTCGAAGAGACCCGGGCCGCTGTCAACCGCGCTCAGCGCATGGCGACCCTTGCTGTTATTGGTGGAGGCATTGCCCATGAAATCAGTCAGCCCCTAAGCTCTATTCGTATTTTGGCAGGCTCAGGCCTGTACATGCTGGATAAAATGAACCCTGTCCCCCTTGAACGCATTCAAAAGAATCTGCAAGACATCTCCTCGCAGGTCGACCGGATTGATCAAATCATTACGCATTTGCGCGAATTTTTGCGGACAAACCAGACCTCTCCTGCTCATCCCTGTGACCTGAACGATTGTGTAGAAAGCTCACTGAGAATGGTTCAGGAACGGATTCAGGCCGAAGAAATTCATATGACCAAGGAGCTTGAAGCAGGGCTTCCTGCTGTGTACGGTGTGCGAATTCGTTTTGAAGAGCTTATTCTCAATCTTCTCCTTAATGCCGTTCAGGAACTCAAAGGCAGAAAAGGCGCAAAAATACGCCTCCGCACCTGGGCAGATCGAGGCGCACATTTTGAAATTCGAGACAATGGCCCGGGGCTGGCTCCTGAGATTCAAAACTCCATATTTGAACCATTTTTTACGACACATGAAGATGGCAATGCAATGGGACTCGGCCTATCAATTGTCAAAGCCGTCCTTTCCACCTGTCATGGCCACATTGAAGCTCGCAACGCCTCTGGTGGTGGCGCAGTTTTCCATGTTGTCTTTCCTGAGTCTCTAGACAAATCCGGCAAAGGGGGCATGTGGGACCCCGTTCCTCAGAACCTTGGTTTTTCCAAAAAGTAAGTACAGGTTATGCATATTCTTCTTGTTGATGACGACGCACAGGGACGCTCTTTTCTTGCAGAATACCTGCAACTGCTTGGACATCTTGTAACGCCCGCAGACTCTGTGGACAGTGCCTTGCGCATCACAGAAGAGCATTCTTTTGAACTTGTTCTGTCAGACATTGCCATGCCAGAGAAATCCGGCATTGATTTGATTTATGCACTCCAGGCGAAAGCTCTGGAGCATCGTCCAGACATCGTGCTCTACACCGGCCACGTGGACTTGCAGCTTGCCATTGATGCCCTGCGTGCCGGGGCCTTTGATTACATGACCAAGCCCATCAAACTGGATGAACTCACGTCTATTCTGGAACGGGTTGCAGCGCATCAGAATATTCGTCTTTCAGCTCCAGATCATGGGCACAAGCATCGACACAAAAGCAGCTTCCAGCGCAAGGAAGAGCATCTTCAGGAAGTGCAGGATATGTTCTCTCGCCTTGCAGGCGTGGAACGAATTGGGATCTTTTCTGAAAAGATGTGGGATGTGGTGCATCAGGCCGAGCAGTATCACACCGACCGGTCTATGCCTGTCCTCATTCAGGGAGAAACAGGAGTCGGCAAGGAAATCATCGCCAAAATTATCCACTATGGCACTGAGCACAGCTCTCTCCCGTTTGTTGATATCAACTGCACCGCGATTTCCCCAACGCTTTTTGAAAGTGAACTCTTTGGCTACGAGTCTGGAGCTTTCACAGGTGGCGTCCGGCAGGGCAAAAAAGGCAAGCTTGATATGGCAATGGGAGGAACACTTTTTCTTGATGAAATCGCAGAAATCCCTGTTGAACTTCAGGCAAAGCTTTTGCGCGTCATTGAGGAGCGCCAGTTTTATCGGGTTGGAGGTCTCCGTAAAAACAAAACAGATATTCGCATCATTGCGGCAACCAATCTGGATTTTGAAAAACGGATTCAGGAAGGACTCTTTCGAAAGGATCTCTATTACCGGCTTAAAGTGGGGCACATTACGATTCCCCCGCTTCGCGAACGCCAAGAAGATATTGCCGGGCTTGCGTTGCTCTTTCTTCGCAAATTTTCAAAAAAACGCGGAAAGCAGTTTGAAAGCATTCACCCTCAGGCAGAAAAGCGCCTCGTGTCATATCACTGGCCTGGAAATGTTCGCGAACTCAAGAATCTAATGGAATGGGTCAGCTTCATGCACGATGGAACGGAGCTTCTCGAAAAGCATTTTGTGAAACAACTCAGCCCACAGAAACCTTGTTTTTCCACGCCAGAAAAAAAGCGTGTGGAGCGCAAGCGGCCAGTTTCCAACGCGGATATTCTTGCGGCTCTTGAGGAATGCGGAGGGAACAAAACCAAGGCCTCGCAGCTTTTAGGGATTGCCCTACGAACATTATATTATCGCCTTGACAAAATGGCGAGCTAAAGACGCAAAAAAGCCCCCTGCAACGCAGGGGGCTTTTTTTGATATATCCTACACAATTTCTAACGCTTCCAATGGATTTGGATCGAGCCACGAATCTTGCTGAGACATAAGCAATCGGGCATTTGCATAGGCCATATCAAGAGTGATGCACGTGCGAGCAGTGTAACTATTCCCATCATCGTCAAATATAAGCACCATCTGAGGGGGCATTTCCCGGTTCATTTGAAAAGGAAGCAGGTACTGGACTTTATTGTGGTAGAGCTGAGGAATTGGAAAGCGAGGGTTACGCTCGATACGCCGTTTCAGGTAGCTAATAGTCCCTTCGATCATAACATTGAGCGGAATAGTCGCCGCCCCTCCAGGAAAAATATCAATAATCCGATGCTGATTGTCTTCAAAAATATGGTGAGCGTTGATTTTGAAATCTTTGCTCGTATCCATTGAAAATTCTTTCAAATCTTCTGTGTAATCCGCCATAAGAGGGCTGTATGGCAACGGCGACAATATCGGGTGCCCATCCTGGAACCAGCCTTTAAACATCGGCTGTCTGTTGGTGCGTTCAAAGACACCATAGATTGGCTGCTGATAATCTCGAGAAAGCAGACCAGTATTAAAAGCTGAGATCCTGCCTGCATTGCTCGACCAGACAATCTTCCGCTCGTGCACCAGACGCTCAAAGGTATACATTAAATAACTTTTGAGCATTCCTTTTTGGTCGGGGTACGCCACATAGTCCCAAGGTTCAGGCTCTGCTTTATCTGCAAGATCCTGCCACCATGTATTTCTGTCCGTAAAATATGCATATTCATACATCAAGGAACGCTGCTGCCGAGAGACATGTCCAAAATACGGTTTGTCGCACTCGATCAGGCGATTCAGAAAAAACTCCTGTTCCCCACCACCTGTGTTGAGAATAAAATGTGCCCAAACCTGCCCGTAGGAGGTTGGAATCATCGGGAGTTTAAATGCCGCTTCTGTTCTGTCTGGTGAAATGAGCAGAGAATTGGAATGAAGAGCCTTATAATATGCACTATCTAAAAAATTGATAAAATTGCGTGGACTGTAAAAGGGATCTTCCCCCTCAAAACGCCAGTCCTTCAGATACGCTAAGTTTTTAAAAAAAAGACGCTTGCTCTCAATACGTCCTAGGTACGCAAAATCCATAAGGCTATCACAATATTTCATCTAATCTCCTATATAAACAAAAAAACAAAAAAGAAAACTTCTAGTTAAAAGACATAATCTGCTCATACTTGTTGACCATGTAAATATTAAACTTTTCTCGGCGCTTGTAAAGCGCCTGTTTTTTTCTCATTTTATAAAAAAATATATGATGACATTGCTAATATTACATAAATAATATTCATATTTTCAAAATGTTATCCATCTGCTTATGATATTAATCCTCTTTTGCTATGCAAATATCATCCAGAAAAGGATACAATCACGTCAACCGTATCACGTCCTAACATTCTGGAGGTCTTTATGGCTCAGGCAGATACACTAAAAAAGGTGATAAATCTCAAAACGTTATATTTTTTTCTTATTGGTGCTGTTACTGCAGGAGTATACCCAACTATGTGGATTTACAAATATACTCCTGAATTTAACAAAGAATTTGGCAAAAAAATACTCCCTGCATCATATGCAATATGGATTGCCGTTATGACAGTCTGGGGATCAGGAGTCGCTCACGGGCAGCCTGAGAGCATTCAGCCCTATGCAGGTCTCTTTGGCCTTGTTGGTATTATTCTTCTCTGGGTCTGGTGCTTTAAAATGCGCTCCGCCCTGCGCGAATATGCCCAGCGCGAATTCAGGCACGACTTCAAAATGTTTTGGCTCTGGACCCTCCTCTTTAACGTCTATCACATCAACTACTGCGTTAACGCTCTCCCTGAAGAAATCAACCGATAAACGGCAAAGAACCTATTAAGCCCTTGTGCTGATAGGTTCTTTGTTTTTATGTTATATTGAGTTTCTTTTTTATATAATAAATATTCAAATTATTAAAAATCATTTGTCTTTTTTAAAAAAAGTTTGCTATGTAAATCAAATAGTTTGTTTTTTTATTAAGAAAAAAAGCCATCTTATAGCATAGGGGCGGGGCTTGATTGCTGCCCGCAAAACGAGAGGATTCGCCAATGAAAGCAGTTATCTTTGCGGGAGGGTTAGGTACACGACTTTCTGAAGAAACAGGCTTGCGCCCAAAACCAATGGTAGAAATTGGTGGGAAACCTATCCTCTGGCATATAATGAAAATTTATTCATTCTATGGTGTTACCGAGTTCATTATTCTTACAGGACATCTTTCCCACGTAATCAAAGATTATTTTATAAATTATTATACACGATATTCAGATATTACTGTGGATATGCGTCAACATTCTGTAACACTCCATGAATCCCGTGAAGAGCCTTGGCAGGTGACAATGCTCTACACAGGCGAAGAAACGATGACCGCTGGTAGATTACAAAAAGCAAAAGAGTATCTGAAAAATGAAAGGTTTTTCCTGACTTATGGAGACGGTGTCGCTGATGTGAATATTCATGAGTTGCTGAAGCATCATGAGGAGAAAGGGAAAATTTGTACTTTAACAGCAGTTCAACCTGAAGGAAAATTTGGAGCTTTAGGCGTTAACACCGACGATTGCTGTGTCCATACATTTCAAGAGAAGCCACAAGGTGATGGTAAATGGATTAATGGTGGGTTTATGGTTTGTGAACCTCAAATTTTTGAATACCTTCCGTCCAACTGTGACAAAATCCCATTTGAACAAGATCCTCTTCGTAATCTTGCAAGCGCAGGAGAATTGGATGCATATTTCCATAAACAATTTTGGCATCCAATGGATACATTAAAAGATAAAAATGAACTAACGGATTTATGGAAAGCTCACCAAGCCCCTTGGGCCAAATGGTTATAATCGCCTGTATTTTATCCAAAATTCAAATTTAATTAAGGGTATGGGTTCGAATGAATCTACTTGATATTTTGCCGCATTATGCAGGGCGAAAAGTCTTGGTTACAGGGCATACAGGGTTCAAAGGGAGCTGGATGAGCTTTTGGCTACACCAACTTAATGCACAAGTCACAGGCCTTTCACTAGAGCCTCCTAGTAGCCCCTCTCTTTATTCAGAATTGGAACTTGGAAAACTTATTCAAGATTTTCGGATTGATATTCGTAAAATTTCTGAGGTTCGCAAAGTTTTCGAGAAAGTACAGCCGGATATTGTTTTTCATTTAGCTGCTCAAGCTTTAGTTCGCGAGTCCTATTCACATCCTTTGGATACCCTGAATACGAATATTTTAGGTACAGCTAATATTCTTGAAGTATGCCGATATATACCTTCAATACGGGGTGTCGTCATTATTACAAGCGATAAATGCTATAAGAACCAGGAATGGCTCTGGGGCTATCGCGAAAATGAACCTATGGGGGGATTTGACCCTTATAGCGTGAGTAAAGGATGCGCGGAACTCGTCACAAGCTCATATGTAAATTCTTTTTTTTCTCCAAAAGAGTTTGGGAAAAAACACCATGTGGCAATCGCAAGTGCACGAGGAGGTAATGTCATTGGCGGTGGGGACTGGGCAACAGATCGAATTATCCCAGACTGTATTCGGGCCTTATCAAAAAATGAAGCTGTTTCAATTCGTTCGCCACATGCAATTCGCCCTTGGCAGCATGTTTTAGAATTACTTAATGGATATTTATTATTAGGAGATCAACTTTTAAGAGAAGGTCCTGAGTTCAGTGGAGGATGGAATTTTGCGCCCTTGGATAGGGGGGATATTTGGCCTGTAAAAAAAGTTGTCCAAAAGATTTGTGAACTCTGGGAGGATGGAACTTACAAAATTCAAGCGGGAATTCATCCACATGAAGCCTCAATGTTGAGTCTTGATGCTTCAAAAGCTTACTTTAAGCTCGGTTGGAGACCCCGTTGGAATGTCGAAAAATCGATTGAAAAGACAATACAATGGTACGAATCATGGCTGAGAGATCGATCAGCAAAATCAATACAGAGAATTTGTAAACGTCAAATTGAAGATTATCTTTTAGATGAGAACGAAACAGGAGAAGAGTAGCCATGTTTGATGCAGATTTGCGCAAAAAAATTGTGGAACTGATTCAAAATAATACTCATCAAGCTTCTCCTTTTGTGCCAAATGAGACTCATGTTCCCGTATCAGGAAAATGTATTGGTAATGACGAGTTAGCTCTTATGACTGAGGCTGTACTCGATGGCTGGCTCACGACGGGAAGATTCAACGATAGTTTTGAAAAATCTTTGAGCCAATTTCTTGGAGTTGATAACGTATTGACTGTTAACTCAGGTTCGTCGGCAAATCTTATTGCTTTAGCAACGCTGACTTCCCCAGAGTTGGGTAAAAGATCTATCAAACCCAATGATGAAGTCATTACTGTAGCTGCAGGATTTCCTACAACAATAGCACCTATCCTTCAAATTGGGGCAGTGCCAGTATTCATCGATGTTGATATACAAACATGGAATGCTGATCTCTCTATATTAAAGAAAGCTATAACATCAAAAACAAAGGCTGTTATTTTAGCACACACACTTGGAATTCCGTATGATGCAGAAAAAGTAGCCTACTTTTGTAAAAAAAATGGACTTTGGTTCATTGAAGATTGCTGTGACGCCTTAGGCTCTAAATGGAATGACACTCTTGTTGGTAATTTTGGAGATATTGCAACATTAAGCTTTTATCCTGCGCACCATATTACAACCGGAGAGGGTGGTGCTGTATTTACAAAGCAGTCAAAACTTGCACGTCTCGCTACTTCATTCCGAGATTGGGGCCGCCATTGTCATTGCCGCCCAGGTCAAGATAACTCCTGTGGGCATCGTTTTGATGGGAAATATGGAGACCTGCCTATCGGTTATGACCACAAATACGTATACTCACATGCGGGGTACAACCTTAAAACAACAGATATCCAAGCAGCTTGTGGCCTTGTCCAGCTAGAAAGGCTCCCTGAATTTATTTCTTTAAGAAAACAAAATTATTTGTATCTAAAACAACTCCTCGATGATATTCCCAATATCCAATTCCCCAAGCTTTCGTCTAAATCAGATCCCTCTTGGTTTGGTTTTCCACTGTTACTTGACCCCCAGTCACCACTTTCTCGTGTTGAGCTTTTAAAAAAACTTGATGAACACAACATTGGAAGCCGTCTTTTGTTTGCGGGGAATGCTACCCGCCAGCCATTTATGAAAACGAAATCATATCGAGTTGTTGGCAATCTCTCGAACACAGATATTTTTATGAACCAAGGAATGTGGCTTGGCATTTGGCCTGGACTCACTCGAGAAATGCTCGAATTTACAGCGAATGTTTTGCATCAATGTTTCCATACGAAAATTAGATAAAAAGAAATGTTAGATACAGCTTTATCCGCCATCAAAGAAAAAGGCATTCGATATGTAATCGCAGGGGGATTCAATACTCTTTTTGGGTATATTGTAGGTCTCTTGTTGTACTATTCTTTGGAAAGAAGGCTGCATATTGTCACGATATGTATAATTTCAAATATTATATGTATTACAATGTCATTTGCTACATATAAGTTTTTTGTATTCAAAACAAAAGGCAATTTTTTGGCTGAATATTTACGTTGCTACATTGTTTATGGAGGGAGTGCCTTAGTAAGCATATTGGGACTTTGGGTCCTTGTTGATCTTTTACATATTTATTTTTGGTTCGCATCACTTGCTATGATGGGATTGAGTGTCTTTATTTCTTTTTTTGGCCATGACCTTTTTACTTTTCGTATTTCAAAAAAACATGCTCTCGCAGAAGCAACTAGGAAAAGCAGATGAGTAATTCATGGTTAATACCCAAAGGGTATTCTTTGTTTCAAAAAGATCTCAACCATGTGCTTGAACATGCTGAATCTAGCTTAAGATTGCTTCAACATGGTCGTGTTTTTATTTCTGGTGCAAGTGGACTTTTTGGCCAATGGATTTTGGAAAATTTACTTTGGGCACGGGATCAGCTTAATCTCGATATAGAAATATTTGCATTGAGCCGGAATCCAGCAAGTTGGATGAAACGCACAGATAATTTGTTCTATAAAAGAGATGGTCTTCAGATATTACATGGTGATATTATTAATTTCAAATTCCCGCCACCATGCTCTTACATCATTCATGCCGCATCCTCTTCTCTTTTAAATCCATCTCATCATCTTGAGTCTGCATGCTTTGGAACACGAAGAATATGCGATTTTGCAGATTTTTCGAATTCAAAATCCGTTTTGATCACCTCGTCTGGGGGGGCATACCTTGGTGCAGTCAATCAAAATATTCACCATGAATGGGTTGAACCTTGGAGCTGTGCCGAAGAATGTCTTTCAAAGCAATCAGTATATGGTGAAGGGAAACGCTTTATGGAGCTACTTGCATTTTCTCGAAGCCATAATGCGACCTGGAATGCTGTTGCTGCTCGTTGTTTTGCTTTTGTTGGCCCTTGGTTAAAGCTTGATGCGAATTACGCTGTGGGCAATTTTATAAAAAATGCCCTTGAAGGAAAACCAATTACTGTTACAGGTGATGGATCTCCTCTAAGGACATATCAATACCTATCAGATCTTGTTATCTGGATTCTAACTATCCTCACTCAAGGAAAAGACAAAAAAGTCTACAACGTAGGTGGGAATAAAGCTGTCTCTATTAAAAAACTTGCAGAAATAGTTTCCAATATTTCTCCGCAAAATTCAGAAGTTAATATATTGGAAAAACCTCAGATTAAAGCTTTTCCTTCTGCTTATTTGCCAGATGTCAGTCGAGCTCAAACCGAACTGGGGCTCCAGTCTCTAATAGATTTAGAGGAAGGGATTCGAAGAACTATGATATGGAATAGTCTCCGAAGTTCTCATGTGTGATCTTTAACGAAAGGATTCAAGATCATGTCATTTGAAAATGAAATACAACGGATAACTGTTATAGGAGATAATTCTATTATTTCCTGTATGCATCTGTTTAATGAGTATTTTCTCCCAACGCTTCTTGTAACAGATAAAAATGGGGTCTTTTTAGGGACATTGACAGATGGAGATATTCGCAGAGCTTTTTTGCAAGGAATTCGCATCTCCGATCCTATCTACCAAGCTATGCAAAAAAATGCAGTTGTTGGATATACAAACGAGTCCCCACGCTCTCGCTTTGCTCGGATGAAATCTGGGAAAATAAGACACTTACCTATACTTGATTCAACAGGGCACCTTGCAGGACTAGAAATTGAACAAGCCTTTCTTCCTGTGCAGACGGCATCGACCTCTGCCGTCATAATGTGTGGTGGGCTTGGAACAAGAATGGGATGCCTGACAAAAAATTGCCCCAAGCCAATGTTACCGGTCGGTGGCAAGCCAATGTTAGAAAGAATTTTAGAAAACCTAATGCGAAATGGGATTTCTAAATTTTATTTTGCTGTGAATTATCTCCATGAAATAATTGAAAAACATTTTGGAGATGGCTCCCAATGGGGCGTAGAAATTCAATACCTTCGAGAGCAGCAACGTTTAGGAACGGGAGGTGCTTTAAGTCTTATCCCTGAGCAGCCTAAATCTCCAATTATTGTTATGAACGGGGACGTTCTTACAGATGTTAATTTCCGCCACATGCTTTCTTTTCATAATTATAACCGAGCATTTGCGACCATGGGGATCGCAGAGTTTACTTTTCAGAATCCTTACGGAGTTGTAAACTATTCAGAAAATAAACTTATGGGCTTTGAAGAAAAACCTGTAAACTCATGGTTTATCAATTCAGGATGCTATATTATTGAGCCTGATCTTCTTCAATTTGTCCCTAAAGATACTTTCATAGATATGCCAACTCTTATCCAGCAAGCACAACACAAAAATAAAGATATTCTTGTATATCCGATTTGCGAAACTTGGATGGATGTAGGCCGGCAAGGCGATTATGCAGAAGCACAATCGGTCCAGCTTTATGGAGAAGATAATGAATAGTCCTCTTCTTCTCGTAGGTGGAGGAGGACATTGTATCGCAACATTAGATGTATTAGAGTCAGCAGGCATCAGTATTGCTGGAATCATACATGGTCCTGACCAGCCCTTAGAATATATCTGTGGCTACCCGCCTTTAGGTTACGATGACAATATTCCAGCACTTAGGGGAAAATATAATTTAGCTCTCATAACAGTTGGGCAAATAAAAACACCTACAATACGAAAACGTCTCTATACTCTTCTTAAGAAAAATAATTATGATCTTGCTACAGTAATTTCACCATGTTCTACAATATCTCAGCGCACAAAGGTTGGTGAAGGAACTATCATTATGCATAATGTATGTATTAATCGTAATGTCACGATTGGTGATAATTCAATAATAAATACAGGCTCGATTGTTGAACATGGATGCCAAATCGGAAACCACTGCCATATTTCGATAGGTTCAGTTCTTTGCGGAAACGTTAGCATCGGAGATGGAGCTTTTATTGGCGCGGGATCGGTATGTCGTGAAGGAATCCATATCGGCGAAAATGCCGTCATTGGATGTGGTCTACGAATCCTTTTTGATATCCCCCCACATAAAACGATCAAATCCAATGTCCTTTCACCACTGACATAAAAAGGCGCATCATGTTATATCAACCTGCCCCATATGTCCGAGTAATCGCTGAAGCCGGAGTCAACCACAATGGCAACGTGTCACTTGCCATAGAACTAATTGATGCCGCTGCTGAATCTGGAGCAGATATCGTCAAATTTCAAACGTTCAAAACATCTTCCCTGACGACCGAAAATGCTCCAATGGCAAAGTACCAAGAGATAAATACTCAAACCCAAAATACCCAACAAGCGATGCTCCAAAAATTAGAACTTCCGCTTGATGATTTTTATACGCTTGCTCAGCACGCAAAAGAAAAAGGAATTCAATTTCTTTCAACTCCTTTTGATCTTGAATCAATTTCATTTTTACAAAAAATGAAATTGAATACTGTTAAAATAGGATCTGGAGAAATTACAAACCTTCCATACCTTCGCCGCATAGCAGAATTTAAGTGGGATATTTTTCTTTCAACAGGAATGAGTTCTTTGGATGAAGTTCAAAATGCTCTTAATGCATTAATTAAATCAGGAGTGAAGGAATCAAGTATAACACTTTTTCACTGCACAACAGAGTATCCTGCCCCAGTTCAAGATGTGAACCTCAGAGCAATGCTTACACTAAAAGATAAATTTTCAAATATTGCTGGTATTGGATATTCTGATCATACAAAAGGAATAACAATCCCTATTGCCGCCGCTTCTCTAGGAGCTACAGTAATTGAAAAACACTTTACGCTTGATAAGAAGATGGATGGACCTGACCACAAAGCAAGTCTGGAGCCTCATGAATTAAAACAAATGGTGCAAGCAATTCGAGATGTGTCTTCAAGTCTTGGAAATGGGATCAAGGAACCTGCCCCATCTGAAATACCCAATAGGACTGTGGCCCGAAAAAGCATTGTAGCTGCACGGGACATTCTGGCTGGTGAGCTTTTAACAGAAGAAAATTTAACAACAAAACGCCCTGGGAATGGAATTTCTCCCATGTGTTGGGATGACATTATTGGAACAGCAGCTCCTCGGAATTTTAAAAAAGACGAATTACTCTAAATAATTATTAGTGGATACATACATGAAAACCACCGTTTCTGATTATGTTTTTTCACGCGTTGCGGCTGAAGGAGTAAAAGATATCTTCATGGTGTCTGGTGGAGGGATAATGTTTCTCTGCGAGGCACTTGGAAAAAACAAGGAACTCAAATACTGGTGCAATTATAATGAACAAGCCTGTGCTATCGCAGCAGAAGCCTACTCGCGGACAACAGAAAATATTGGAGTATGCCTTGTTACGACTGGTCCAGGAAGCACTAACGCCCTGTCTGGTGTTGCTGGAGCATGGGTAGATTCAATCCCTTTACTTGTCATTTCAGGACAAGTCAGAACTGGGGTATTGGCCGACTATAAAACACAACGACAGGTTGGACCTCAAGAAATTAACATCATTCCGATGGCAAAGCCGGTTACTAAATATGCTATAACAGTAATGGATCCTTTGAGTATTCGATATGAACTAGAAAAGGCCCTTTATCTTGCACAAAATGGTCGGCCAGGCCCTGCCTGGATCAATATTCCACTCGATATACAGTCTTCACTAATCGAAACAGATGAACTTGTTGGGTATGTTCCTTCAAGCAACCTTTGCCCATCTCTCATAAATACCGATATTTCAAAAGTCATTGAGCAACTTTATAAAGCAACACGTCCCGTCATTATTGGCGGAAGCGGAATAATTCTAGCTCATGCAAGAAAAACATTTCAATCTATAGTACATAGAACAGAAATTCCAACACTGCTTACAATGAGTGCAATGGATTTATTGGATGAAAATGAT
Source organism: Desulfobaculum bizertense DSM 18034 (assembly GCF_900167065.1). Lineage (NCBI taxonomy): Bacteria > Pseudomonadati > Thermodesulfobacteriota > Desulfovibrionia > Desulfovibrionales > Desulfovibrionaceae > Desulfobaculum > Desulfobaculum bizertense. Next base: position 21,613 of record NZ_FUYA01000012.1, on the reverse strand, counting down.
CCTCTTTTCCAAGGTAGACTAGGCCCTGCGGGGCAACGCCGAGCTAACTTTGCATTGCAAAATGCAGATCTTGTTTTGGGACTTGGAGCAAGCCTTTCCATCTCTTCACTTGGCTTTGCTCAAGGGGTCGCGCCACACGCGTACAAAATTCTTGTAAATATTGACGCTGGAGATTTAGACAAAAAAAATATTTCAATAGATCACAAAGTATTAACAGACGTTGATACGTTTATGAAAAAGCTCATGGCGGAAATCAATACAGCTAAAATTAAAATTTCCCATTGCTGGAAAAAGACCTGCACAATGTGGAAAGAAAAATATCCACCATCTTTACCTCATCAGCTCAGGCAAAAATGTTGTGTTGATATGTTTTCATTTTCTGAAGAACTCTCTCAGCAAATGGATAAAACAGATATTTTGGTCGGAGGCAATTCGCATGATGGGGGGCTTATTCAATTTCAAAATCACAAATTCAAGTCACAGCAACGAAGTCTCATCAATTTTTGTTATGGAGCTATGGGATGGGATTTGCCGGCCCTTGTTGGAGCCTGCGTTGCTTCGCCAAATCGACGATCTATACTCACAACAGGGGATGGGAGCATCATGTTCAATATACATGAACTCCTTTTTTTAGGATTTCATAAATGTAATGCCAAAATATTCATTAGTAACAATGACGGATATATGGGTATTATAAAAACACAAGACCGCTTTTTTAAGGGAAATTATGTTGCGGCAACCAAGAAGTCTGGCGTTGCTAATCCAAATTTTAAAGCTCTAGCTAAAGCTTTTGGTTTAAAATACATTTTTCTCGAAAATAATGAACAAATTCGAGAGGCTATTTCAAAAATCTTTTCAGATACAGAACCATGGATCTGTGAAATTAAAACATCACAGAACCAGCAATATTTTAAAGTTGGTTCATATCAAAAAGAAGACGGGAGCTTGGCTTCTCGCTCTTTGGAAGACATGACCCCTCTTCTACCTCCTGAAGAAATTGAAGAAAATATGAATATTTTCAACTAAAAAAGAACTTACCAATATCTTTTGCTTTTAATTTCCTTGAGGACATTATGAAAAACCACCTTTTGCCTGATACGTTTGACGCCCTTCGTAAAAAAGTTGCAATCCTTGGGTTAGGTTTTGTTGGAGCAGCAATGGCAGCTGCGGTTTCAAATGCATCAAAAAGAAATATCCCTATCTATGACGTTATCGGTATAGATAGGCCCACAGAGTTAGGGAAGAAAAGAGTAAACTCGATAAACAATGGAATATTTCCTTTTGAAACAACAGATATAGAACTAAAAAATGCAATTTCAAAAGCTCATAAATATGGAAATATTTATTGCGCTACATCGCATCTCTTGATTGCTGAAGCAGACTACATCGTAGTGGATATCAATTTAGATATTCAATATCAAAACGATGGGACTCCATATTTAGACCTCTCTGCCTTCAAAGAAGCAGTCTCAAGCATCGGGGAAAATATGAAACCTGATGCCCTAATCGTTGTCGAAACAACAGTTCCCCCAGGGACATGTGAGAAAGTCGTATTGCCTATCATCGACAAAGAGTTCAAGAAACGAGGCATAAATTCTACTCCTAATATAGCACACAGCTATGAACGAGTTATGCCGGGGAAGCAATACTATAACTCTATCATTAATTTTTGGCGTGTTTACTCTGGAATTAACAAAGCTTCCGCAGATTTATGCGAAAAATTTCTCCGATCCTTCATACACACAGACAACTTTCCTCTTACTAGGCTGAAAACAACAACAGCAAGCGAAACAGCAAAAGTATTAGAAAACTCGTATCGAGCAGCAAACATCGCTTTCATGGAAGAATGGGGAAGGTTTGCAGAACAGGTTGGTATAGATATTTTTGAGGTCATTAACGCAATTCGTATGCGCCCAACTCATTCGAACATTCGCCAACCAGGCTTCGGTGTAGGTGGGTACTGCCTCACAAAAGATCCATACTTTGCAAAACTCGCTGCAAAAGACTTATTTGGTCTTAATAACTTGGATTTTCCTTTTTGTACTAAGGCTGTTTCTCTCAACAAAAAGATGCCCTTAGTAACCTTAGATGCCCTAGAAAAGGCTTTAGGAGGCCTTGCCGGGCGCAAAATACTCGTACTGGGGGTAAGCTATCGGCAGGATGTCGGTGATACGAGATATTCTCCTACCGAAATTTTTGCACTCAAAGCAATCAGTAGCGGAGCTGAACTCGTCTTTCATGATCCCCTTGTTACATTCTGGCCTGAGTTGAAAACAGAAGTCATTCAGACTTATCCAGAGCCAAAAGAATTTGACACACTGCTTTTCACCGTCGGGCACAAGGCGTATCAAGACATAGATATTCCCAAATGGCTTAATGGAGCCAAACCACTTATTTTTGATGCCAACAACGTCCTCACTGAAAAACAAATAGCAACAATCCAAGCTTACGGTTGCCCTCTCAAAATGATTGGGCGTGGATAAATTTATTCCTTTCAAGAGGGGAAAAATAAAATGAAAAAAGTTCTGATTACTGGCGGAGCAGGATTTATCGGTTTCCACCTTGGTAAAAAGCTCGCTCAAAGCGGGTATCAAGTAGACCTGTTAGATAATTTTTCTCGAGGAGTTCGTGACCCAGAGATTGAAGACGCAATCAATTCAAGAAATCTCCAACTGCTTAATGGAGATATTCTTGACTCCCAGTTTTTGAATACCTTGGATAAAGACTACACATATATTTACCATCTCGCTGCCATTGTCGGTGTTGAACATGTCTTAAAAAGACCATTTGATGTTTTAACTCTTAATTTAAGGCTTCTTGACAATATGATTCATCTTGCCGAGAAACAATCACAACTTGAGAAATTTGTGTTTGCTTCAACAAGTGAAGTATACGCAGGGACTCTTAAATATTTTGAAATGGCAATACCGACGCCAGAGCAAACACCTCTGGCAACTCTAGACCTCCAGTCTCCCAGAACATCATATATGTTATCAAAAATTTATGGTGAAGCGATGCTTAACCAAAGCGACCTTCCTATAATGATTATTCGACCACACAATATATATGGTCCTCGTATGGGAATGGCCCATGTGATTCCACAGCAGCTTAATAAAATTAATTCTGCAAAAGAATTCTCTGACGTAACGGTATATACCCCAGAGCATCAACGTACTTTTTGCTATATTTCAGATGCGGTTAACCTCATCCAACTCCTTACAGAAAATTCAAAAAGCACTGGTGAAGTCTTCAATATCGGTAATGAATCCCCCGAAGTTAAAATCAAAAAAGTCGTTGAAATTGTTGCAGAGACCATAGGTAAAAAAGTTCATTTTGTGTATAAAGACATGAACAGCGGTTCTCCTGCCCGACGTTGTCCCTCCATGCACAAAGCATTTTCACTTGTTGGATATCCTGATGCACTAGTTTCTCTTGAGCAAGGAATTGCCCAAACATATTCTTGGTATAAAGACAAAATTTTTTCCGGCTTCCAGAAGAGTGCAAGCTAAATTTATAAAAAGGGAAAAAAATGTTTGAAGATCTTCTTGCTGAAATTCGCCAAAAGCAACACTTCGGGGATCAATTTATTCCACTTCATGCTCCTGTTTTTCATGGCAAAGAAAAGCAATATTTACTCGATACCATCGATTCTACTTTCGTTTCCAGCGTTGGTGAATACGTAAACCGCATGGAAAAAATGCTCCAAGAAATTACAGGAGCAAAAAAAGCCGTACTTTGTGTAAATGGAACGTCTGCTCTTGAAATGTGCCTCCGGCTCGCAGGAACCAAGCCTGGGGACATCGTATTAACCCAGTCTTTATCATTTGTCGCAACGGCAAATGCAATTGCACATATCGGAGCTACGCCCGCATTTGCCGATATCGAACGAAGTACGCTTGGTCTTTCTCCTCATGCCGTCCAGGCTTTTTTTGAATCTTTTTGTATCAAAAAAGGACATGGAACCTTCCTTAAAGAGTCCGGACAAAAGATTTCAGCATGTGTTCCAATGCATAGCTTTGGACTTTCATGCCGGATGAATGAGCTTCAAGAAATATGCAAAGAATGGAATGTGCCGATTGTTGAGGATGCAGCAGAAGCACTTGGTAGCAGCTACAAAGGTCAACATTGTGGGACTATGGGGTTGCTTGGAGCTCTTTCTTTTAACGGCAACAAAACAGTGACCACAGGTGGTGGTGGCGCGATACTCACCAACGATGAAAAAATCGGGGACTTAGCAAAACATCTTACAACCACCGCAAAACTACCGCATCGGTGGGAATACTTCCATGACTACGCAGGGTGGAATTTCAGGATGCCTAATGTAAATGCAGCCCTCGGTTGTGCTCAGCTAGAGCAGCTTCCTCAAATACTCAACATAAAGAGAAAAAGAGCTGAAATATACGATCATATTTTTATGAATTCACCATGGGAGTTTGTAACGGAACTCCCCGATACCCTGTCAAACTACTGGCTTTGTGCTGTGTTAACTCAAAATAAGACAGAACGAGACAATTTCCTCGCAGCAAGTAACGATGCAAAGCTTATGACAAGGCCAGCTTGGGCTCCATTGCACACGTTGCCCATGTATACGGACACTCCTAAAGGCTCACTTGATATTACCGTGGATATAGCAAACCGATTGGTAAATTTACCCAGTGGCGTAGAAGGTGGAATTTCATGATAGTAAAACAGCGACGTATTCTTGTTTTTACAGGAACTCGTGCTGAGTATGGATTACTTCGGCCTGTTCTTAATGAATTGATCAAATTTCAAATTGAACCGCATTTGCTCATTAGTGGAACCCATCTTGATCAAGCATACGGAGCAACTGTATCTGAGTTATCACAAAGTGACTCCATACAATATCATTATGCCCCCATAGATCTCAGTGACAATACCCCGTTAGGGGTTTGTCACAGCATGGGGGAAGCCATTATTAAATATGCAGATATAATTCAAAAAGTTTCACCAAATCTTGTTGTAGTACTTGGTGATCGATATGAAACACTTTGCATGGCCACAGCTTCAGTAACGTCCGGTGTTCCACTTGCACATCTTCATGGAGGTGAGACAACACTTGGAGCTATAGATGAAGCCTACCGTCACGCCATTACCAAAATGGCACAACTTCATTTTACGTCATGTGAGGAACATCGAAAACGTGTTATTCAGATGGGAGAAAATCCAAAAAATGTATGGAACGTTGGAGCACTTGGGGTTGAAAACATTCAAAAAAGTTCATTAATGCCTCCTGATAATATCCGAAAAGAACTCAATATCCCTAAAGATGCACAATACATTATTGCAACATATCACCCTGTAACAAAAGAAAAATGTACAGAAGAATCTCAGATAAATCATATTCTCAGTGCATTAGAAAAATTCCCCAACATATACGTTATATTCACAGGGGCTAATGCTGATGCTGGTGGAAACAAAATAAACTCCATATTGCAAAAACGGGCAGCAACTCATACTCGTTTCAAATTTTTCATGTCCCTTGGAGTCTATCGCTATCACAGCGCTTCACGCTATGCGCTTGGCGTACTCGGTAATTCTTCAAGTGGTATTATCGAAATACCGAGTTTGGGTATTCCTGTCTTAGACATCGGAGAAAGACAAAAGGGGCGTTACAGATCTTCTGCGGTTATCCACTGTGGTACAGACATCGAAAGCATTACAAGAGGAATTCACACTATTTTACAACCAGAAACCGCTAAACTCGCCAAAATCACAAGCAACCCTTATGATAAAAAGGGATCTGCTCAAAATATTGCGCATACTCTAGCTACATATCCGTTAGATAAAATTCTTAAATCTCAATTTTATGATTGGAATTTCACCTTTAGCGAAACGGATTAAACATGATAAAAAAACTGTTAGAAAAAATAAAAATAAATCCTTCTTTAATATATGAGCTTTCCCTCTTTTGGATATTTGTCTGCATCGGTATAGGGTTATCTAGCAGTTTTTTTACTTTTTTAAAGTCAAGCCAAACAACCGCTCAAGATATACAATTCCTTGCTCTTGGGGCTTTTCACTTCAATTCACTTCATCCAAGATTATATTTTTACATTATTTCATGTTTTTTTATTGGCCTTTCTCTTTTAACCAGCAAGCTCTTAATCAAATATAAATACAGTTTTAAATATCCTTTATTCGAAACTATAATTATTGTTTCTTTCTTGAGCTTAGGTTCATGCTTTGTTCACTCTATATGGTCAGGCTTAATTCCTTTCACTTTTTTTATTCTTCTCTTTTTTAGTTTTAAAAAAAATACGAATGAAGACATTACTCTTACGTGTGCAGAATACCTCAAACAGATAAATCTTACACAAAAAAACAAACGGGTTATGATTCTTATATCTGTTTTGATACTTACTGCATCATTAGGAGTAACATTAAAGATATATAGCAAATTACTTTGGAAAGAGCCTGTAATAATTTTAAATACATTTCAGCGAATCCCTGAAATGTATAAAATTGGATATGACGAAAATGAACGATTTCTAGACTTATCAAAAAAGGAACCAACATTTGACATTCCAGACACAACAATAAATACCACAGAACTAATTAACAAGCTGCACTTGCACGGAATTCGAAAAAAAATAGACATATTCAACCATCATAAGTGGAACAGTTTCCCTTCTAGTATTGATGTCCCGCCAAACAACAAGGCTCTCAATGAATTTGTTCAAAATTATAACAAAAAAACAATACCAAAGCGTTCAATCTGGGAAGTAACAACTCGCCTTGCTGTCTTTCCTCCTCAACTTTTTTATAAAGATGACAAATTTATCGTAGTCTGGGCAGAGGGTTTTAATTCAGGTAACAACAAAGCCTACGCAATGAACATGAATCTTCTGGAAAGACTTTCAGAATTCAAGACTCTTACCACCCCATATAAATCTCAGAAAACTCCCTTGGATCGTCTGCGACAAAGATATCGCCAAAAAAGATCACTCGAGTTTAAACAGCTTCGAAAAGCTCAACTCTCTAAAACTTCAAAGCAGCTCGCTTCAAAATATGATGAAATCCCTTCTGAGGGCCTTGCACAAGAATTTTTACGCAACGCTAATTTTGAAATTACAGCACAGGCTCTTCGTGGAGGAGAATTAGCGCATCAACTTTATCACTTTCTTCCAATGTTTGAGTATCAAAATGGCAAACCACTTCAAAGAATGACACATGAGTATGGTGTTGGATTCACTGTTTTAGGATCAAAAATAGTGAGTCTCTTTTCACCTACACATAAATTCAACTGGGGAGTCGCTTGTAGGATGATGCCCAGTATCGCTCTGCTCAGTTTTTGTATAACAATAATCTCACTCCTCATTCTTTTTAAGGATATAAAAATTGTTTCAATATGCAGTATATATTGGATCATCTGCAAAATAACGACAGGATTTGGAATTTTCATTGTCTACCGTGGTCTTGAAGAACTTCGAGTTCTCTTTTTTGCACCATTACTATGCTCTATATATTATTGGAAACGATATCCAATCCTTGCCCACGTAATAACTCTTATCTTTCTAGCGTTGTCACTCCTTATCAATTTTGAATTTGGGTTAATGCTTTCAATCGCATGGTGTGGTGTATTAATTACCCTCACTTTAAGTGGTGAGTATAGAATACAGAAATCTCTAATTGGGTTAGCACTGACGTCTTTATTAATTTTGATCATTTATCCCATTTCAAGAATTGGAGAACACACTATTAGCAATTATTACTTGCAGGGGTTGCTCAGTATTCCCATGAAACCTTGGAAGTCCTATTTTTTATACTTTATTTTCACAATTGATATATTTATTTTCATCCATATGAGAAAAAATAAATCTAAACTAACACCCCCACTACTTTTTTCCATTTTTGTATCAATGGAAATAGGACTCTATTATACATGGTCTGGGATCAAAACTCATTTCTTAATGTATATCTTTATCCATTCGATCCCACTCATTATATATTTTTATTTCATACTTAATGAAAAAAATAAAAAGGATTGGGTACAAACTGCATGTTATGGTCTCATCTTAGTACTTCTTTTCTCTTTGGGAATAGAAAAATATGAAAACTACAAGATGGGAAAAGAAAGATACTATAGAAACGTTCACTCTCATGTCCTCTATACGTGGAAAAGTTGGGAAACTAATTTTGTATCTACAATGAATCCACAATTTTTTGTAAAGCCCATCCAACTCATTAAAAAGTACACACCCAAAAAACAAAAAAGAATTTATACTATCTCACAGTATGATTTCTTTTTAACTTATCTTTCAAAGAAAAATGGAGCTTACCCCTTCTTTTCACTTATTGATTTTCTCATCACCCAGAAGGAAGTAAAATTTGTAACGGAACAACTTCTAAAAGAAAAACCTCAATTCATTTTTGTCGATTCAGATATCGATTCACCATATCAGCTTGATATAATACCTCTTTACAATGGTTACACATCAAACCCTTGGCTTAGGGCTGAAACGCAGTTCAAACCTTCTACATTTGAAGCAATGCGATCCATATTCAATTCGATACGCAGCTCATATACTCTTGTAGAATCAACACCTCTCATCTCTGTCTATAAAAGGAAAAAAGGGGATTAAACAATGTCCAAAAAACTTATAAGCATTGTGACTGGCTGCTATAACGAAGAGGGAAATATCAAAGAACTCAACAACAGAATTCGCAAAGCCATGTCCCAGTTCCCTCAGTATGATTACGAAATTATATGCATTGATAATTGCTCCACCGATGGAACTCGTGCTGAACTTTCTAAAATTTGTGATAATTTCAAAAATTTTCGAGCAATTTTTAATGTCAGAAATTTTGGCCATATTCGATCCCCATGGCATGCATTTCTTCTTGCAAAAGGAGATGCAGTTATTGCTATGGCCTCTGACCTTGAAGATCCACCAGAACTTATTCCTCAAATGATATCAAAATGGGAAGAGGGCTATACGCTAGCTCTAGCAGTCCGTACAGGAACAGAAGAAAAAGGGATCCTCCCGATTGCGAGAAAAGCATACTATTGGCTTATCAAACGACTTTCGGATGTCGATCAAATTTCAGGATTTACAGGCTTTGGTCTCTATGACAAATCCGCAATGGATGTCTTTCGCTCTCTAAACGAGCCTTACCCATATGTACGGGGTTTAATAACTGAAATGGGATGGAAACGTGCTGAGATTCCTTTTTTTAAACCTCAGAGAACGAGAGGTTTCACAAAGGGGAATTTTATGATTTATCTTGATACAGCTCTCCTAGGAATTGTAAATCATTCCCGCCTGCCACTCCGCTGTGCTACAATTATGGGCCTTTTTGTAAGCGGAGGAAGCTTTTTTGCAGGCTTATATTATATGATTCATAAACTGCTCGCCTGGAACAGCTTTCAGGCAGGTGTAGCCCCTCTTATTATTGGGCTCTTTTTCTTAATGGGATTACTCTTCCTTCTGTTAGGACTCATTGGTGAATATATTGGTCTCATAGTTACTCATGTAACAAAGCGTCCTCTCGTAATCGAAGAAAAAAGAATAAATTTTAATGAGAATCCTCATTAAAAAAGTCTTTCCAATTTTGTTTGAGTGAAGGAGTCCCATGTTGCCGTTGCTCACAATAGCTATTCCAACGTTCAATAGAGCCGTTCATCTTGAAATATTGCTCCAACACTTATTGCCCCAAATAAACGATCAAATTGAAGTTCTAATTACTGACAATGCATCTGAAGACAATACCTCTAAAGTCATTAGAGAATATTGTAATCAAAGTCCGCGACTAAAGGCTATTCGACATCACAGAAATATTGGCTTTAATGGTAATTACAAATATATTTTTGAAGCTGCACGAGGTGAATGGCTCTGGATCATTGGAGATGACGAAATCCCTTCCCCTAATCTCGTACATGATGTTTTAGAAGAGATTGCTAAAAATCGAACTGACATAATACTTTTAGGTATCCAAAAATACAACACTTCAGGTCTTTATGGTGATCCGTTAAAAATTTTTTCCCCGCCATACACTCATGGTACATGCCTTGAATGCAAAAATGACAATGAGCTCATTGCCTATCTTGAACGAATTATCAATCTTGCAGGCTCTTTTAGTTTTCTCTCAAACATTTGCCAACGGACGGATCTCGCCAGCTCAGTCCCTATGCCTCCTGATCTCGAACGCGCTTCTTCTTTCCCCCAAACTTATCGAGGAATCTTTCAACTCAAAAACCAAGCTCGGATAACCCTGCTGACCGAAAGTATAATTTACTCTATAAAAGGAAATGACTCCAAAAAATTTCAAAATCTTATTCAACGGGCACTCTTGGATTTGAGAGAGTACAATAGACTTAGCAAACGACTTTTCCCACGAGAACCAAAACTTCAGCTTGCCCTTTCTAGATGCGCAGCAAGGGAAACCTCTCGATATGTTAGCGAAAATGTTCTCATTCTATTAGTGCAGCGAATATTCTCGGAAACAGACTCATGGAATGAATTTTCATTACTTTTGAAACAGGTTAATCAAGATAATTACAGAATATCAAAAATTAACAGTATTCCTTCATGGATTTGGAATATATTACATTATGTAAGCTTACCTTTTGCACCTCTCTTGCAAATGCAATACAAGTCTTGGACAACCCCTAAACAGTATATTAAAAGCTTTTGGAATAAAAAAAATCATGAAAAAGAGCGCCCATAACTTTTTTTTCCTTAGAACAAATTTAGGAAAACTGCTGACGCTCTCAATACTCATTTATCCTCTTTCACTAATAAATCAAATAATTCTTTCATGGCGATATGGTGTATCCACAAATTTTGATACATATTGGATATGTTATTTCTTTATCCTTCTTATAACAGTGCCTCTCTGCGCAATAAAAGAATCATTCTCTCTTGATATACATCAAAAAAAAGAGTCTTCTTCTATAAAAAAAAGCAAATACTTTTCTTCTCTTTTCAATGCGCTTCTCTTCGCATCTATTTTAATAATTTCAACACTTATAACAACTAAATTATATATAAGCACGACATTAGCACCTAACAATTCCGAAGCACAAACATTATTTATAAGGCTCATCCCCATACTCAGTTTTGCCATAATTTTATTACAAATTAATGAATCATTAACTGCAACCCTCACACTCTATGGTGAAAGTGTTTACATACAACTAGGGAAAATACTTGGAGTCATAGGTTCAATAATTTCTGTCATTGTTCTCGGCGCAGAGTTAGGTATCTTAGCCATCGCATGGGGAATTCTAATCGCAGCTCTCTGCGCATCAATTTTAAACTTAGTTGCTCTACACAAAAAGGGCATTTGCTATCGCCCTTTCTCACTTCCAAAACTTCCCTCCTATCTCTTTACAGCGTCCTTGCCATTTGTATTTTATTTATTCCTTACTCAAGGCGTCGCCTTTTTCCTTCGTTTCGCTCTTCAATCTCTTTCTCCAAACGCAGTTTCTGGATATCAATATGCATTTTCTATTTATAGTATTCCAGAAAATATCATTACATTTTCTTTACATGGAGCATTATGGTCTTATTGGGGGAGTAGTGCATCTAAAGAGAACAAAAGGGGAATATTTATTGACTCAATTACAATAATTTCTTTCATACTTGGGTTTGCAACCCTCACCTTTACACTCTTCAATATCCCAATTGTAAAAATTCTTTTTATGCGTGGAAATTTTGAAAAAACAGCACTTATTGTTTCTACAGCTTTTTTAAAATTACTTGCCTGGACGCTTATTCCTCAGGCTCTTTCATTAATTTTTGGACGATACATAATTATCAATCATAGCTTACGGATAGCTGGATTTGGTTTAACTCTCCAGGCTATTACAGCAGGGGTTAGCATTTATACGGGGATGATAACAAAAAACGTATCAATAATAATTCTTCACAATGCATTTGGAGGTATGACAAGTCTCTTATTTTTTATGTTTTACCTTTCTAAAAAAGAATCAATTATTAGCAGTACGACTTCAAAATGGGTCATACTTTGTTTATTCATATTCTCAACAAATCTATTCCTTCCTTCAATTGACTTTATCTACGATAGCACACTCATTCAAACAGTTCTTTTATTCTCTGCTCTTATTGCTTTCTTTTATATCTATTATAAAACTATTAGGTACTGTAAATTATTTACATCAAAACAAATAAACACACTTCAATTCCTCCTTTTAGGGAGGCAACAAGAGTAATCGAACAGTAACAAGCACTATTTCTCATCGCTGCGCCCCTTGTAGGCACTATACAAAGTCTCGTCTTCCTTATTTTGGAACCTTCCCAACAAAACACGCCACCCAACGCCTAGCGACTTCTTTCAGCGTCAGTCACAAGCCTTTCAACGACCATCTGAATTTCCTGAATTTCCTCAGATGAAGCAGCATCAATATGAATACCACACGCGACCGACACGACACAGTTCCACGCTGCGGCGAGTCGTAACGCAATGCTTCTCGCGAGCTGATCCTCGCGATGCTGCGGCAATGCAAGAACAGAACACGTCGAGCTGACTTCTGCAGGATTTGCTAAAGAAGGGTGAGGAGAAGCAAGAGCAAGAGCGCCAATGTGCGGAGTCTCTCCTCCAGAAATAAGCACAGAGGCATCTGCACCAAGAGAAAAACAGGAAATGTCTATATTCCCACGTGAAAATTCTTCTTTTTGAGAAAAAAAACAAAAATGCGATTCATTGCCCATGCTTTATCACCTTTTTAAAAGAAAATATCTTCGATCTATTCTAAAAATACAGTATACTTGTATCAAAATTTTCATCAAAGCCGCAAAAAGGACACGCGATGAAAAAATTATGCAAATCATTACTGTGCCTTGCGTTGGGTATTATATTAGCATTCCCCATTTTTAGCCTACTCTTCTACACAATGGTGAGGACCTCTACGCCACAGTTTTGCGCATCCTGCCACGAAATCCATTTCGCATATAACACTTGGCGCACCTCAAGCCACGTCAACAATGGCCAAGGAGTCGTCGCGGACTGTATGGACTGCCATTTGCCCGCGCCTCACGATATGGTCAATTTCTTTTACATGAAGACTGCACATGGCATCCGTGATGTTGGCTCACATATCATCAAAGGCTCAGAAGCCTATGATAACGCGGAACAACGGGAAAAAGCATATGCCACGTTTAAAAACGAGCAGTGTCAGAAATGCCATCGGAATATTCTGTACATCCCAAACAACCGCGGGGCAATGCTTGCACACAGGGCTGTGCTCTACCCTCGCGAGGGATACGAAAAGAAGTGTGTCGACTGTCACAGAAACCTTGTTCATAACCCAAGGCCTTTCTATGACTACAAACAGTACCGCCTGAATGCGGGGCTGGCAGGACTTTAAACTGGGGCTAACGTTGGAGGGAATATGAAAAGACAGGGCATTGTTTTTTTAAGTCTCATACTCGGACTGTGCATGCTTTCTGCTCCTGCTTTTGCAGAAACAGAACCAGCCAAACAGTCAGACAAAACTCTAAAACGAGAATTCCGTCTGGAACGAAGCATGTCAAAACAGGCAGAGGCCTGCATTATGTGCCACCGCACAGAACACCCCGGAATGTTCTCTGACTGGGCACAGAGCCGCCACGCTCACGCTGGAATTACCTGCATAGACTGCCACCAGGCAGACCCGACGGACAAAGACGTCAGTACAGAACACGCCAAGCAATACGACCGCTCAGATAATGAGTGGGGCAAAGCTGAATACCGTGTTCCCGTGGCAAGCGTTGTCACCCCTAAAGACTGTTCGCGCTGCCATCCTGACGAGGTAAAACAGTACAGCCGTTCCAAGCACGCCAACACCATTGAAATTATGTGGAAGCTTGATCCGTGGCTGAACAAAGGCATGAACACGGATAACGAACGCAAAACAGGCTGCTACTACTGCCACGGTACTGTTATCAAAATGAAAGACGGCAAGATTGATCCCACAACATGGCCCAACGTTGGCGTTGGCCGAGTGAATCTCGACGGTTCTCTCGGGAGCTGCACAAGCTGCCATACCCGCCACCGTTTTTCCGTTATGGAAGCTCGTAAACCTGAAGCCTGTGGCCAATGCCATCTCGGTCCGGACCATCCGCAGATCGAAATCTTTACGGAATCCAAACACGGCGACATCTATGACACCTTTGGCGACCAGTACAACTGGAATTCTTCTCCCGGGACATGGACCGCTGGCGTTGATTACCGTGCCCCGACATGTTCCGCATGTCATATGTCTGGTTCTGGCAAAATCATGACCAGCCACGACGTCACCGAACGAATCTCTTGGGAAACCCAGGCTCCGCTCACCGTACGGCCTGAAAACTTCAAGCCCTTCCCGGCCAAAACAAGCTGGAAAATCGAGCGCGACAAGATGAAAGCTGTCTGCCGCCAGTGCCACGGTGACACGTGGATCAACGACTTCTACTTCGACTACGACAAGACCGTGGAAGAATACAACGAAGGCTACTACAAGCCAGCCAAGGCCATGCTCGACAAGCTCTATGAAAAGGGTCTGCTCGACAAGACCACATACTTTGATGAACACCTTGAAGTGCAGTTCTATGAGCTCTGGCACCACGAAGGCCGTCGCGCACGCATGGGCGCCATGATGATGGCTCCTGACTACGCATGGTGGCACGGCGCCTATGAGTGCAAGCACCGCTTCAACGCGTTTATGGAAGAAGCAAACCACCTGCTCAAAACTGGCGAAAAGGCATACATCTATCCGACCTTCCCAAACACTGGTGGCGACACCACAAAGCCAGAGGAAATCTTTGGCAAAATGAACGACAAGAAGTAACTGCCTGAGGACACAAACAGCGACAAAAAAAGAGGTTCCAGCCACTGGCCGGAACCTCTTTTATATGCATTGCCCCCCAAAAGGGGAAATCAAAACAGCGTTAGAACTTGGCGCTGGCCTGATTATAAATGCTCGTATCAAGCTGCTTTTCGCTCTTGGCGACCAGAAGAGACGTCATTGCGTCACCGCTGATGTTCACCGTGGTACGTGCCATATCAAGGATACGGTCAATACCAGCGATAAGTGCAAGGCCTTCCATCGGGATATTGGTGGAAGTCAGGATAAGGGACAGCATAATCAGACCTGCTCCGGGGATACCTGCAGTACCAATAGAAGCCAGCGTTGCTGTCAAAATGATGGTCATATAGGCGGTCATATTCAGGTCAACACCGTAAGCCTGAGCAATAAAGATTGCGCAGACGCCCTGATAAATAGCGGTGCCGTCCATGTTAATAGTTGCGCCAAGCGGAAGGACAAAACTTGCAATAGGCTTAGACACACCAAGGTTCTCTTCTGCGCAACGCATCGTTGCAGGCAGGGTGCCGGAAGAAGAACTGGTGGAGAAGGCCACAAGCTGAGCGTCCAAAATGCCGCGGAAGAACTTCAGCGGATTCAGGCCAGCCACAGCTGCGATGCTACCACCATAAACCAAAAGAATGTGGATAAGACTCGCACCATACGCAAGGCCGATAACCTTGAGCAGGGGCAAAATGGCAGCCATGCCGTACTGGGTCATAAGCTTTGCCATCAAGGCAAAAACACCAATAGGAGCAAAGGAGAGGACCAGATTGGTCATGGCGTACATGGTTTCAGCGAGGCCATCACAGATCTTGCGGACCGGCTCAGCCTTTTCGCCAGCAATATTGATAGAAATGCCAAGCAGAATGGCAAAACAAATAATCTGCAAAATATGACCGTTGGTCATGGCGGCAACCGGGTTGGTCGGCACAATATTGAGCAGCGTATCGATCAGGCTCTGGTGCTTTGCAGCTTCCTGCACGCCCGTCACCTGAAGGTGCATGCCTGCGCCCGGCTCAAAAATCAGGCCGGCCATCAGACCAATGGTAATTGCACACATGGTGGTCAGGATGTAGATCATGAAGGTTTTCAGACTCATTCGCCCAAGAGTCCTCAGATCCTTCATCGAGGTCATGCCCGATACCAGTGTTGCAAAAATAAGCGGAACAATAAGCAGTTTGATTCCGCGCAGGAAAAGCGTCCCTAATGGGGCGATCCAGAGTGAGGCAGTTGGTGCAACAAGCCCAAAGATGACACCAGCAATCATGCCTATGAGGATTTTCATCCAAAGTTTCACATCGTCCTCCCTAAAATTTTTCATGGTCATACACAAAACTGCAAAAAAACGCAGCAAAAAAGAGTGTATTAAAAACCATTTATCAGAAATCCAAGATTGGCAATCTTATTTTTCACATTTTTTTAGAAGACTTACGATGTAAAACTGTTCTAAAAATAGACTTCTTTATAAATTCTAAACAATTAACTTATCAAAAACACAGTTTTTGACAAAACGGTGGAGAGCTATTTTCGGAATTTTTTCTCAAAAAAGAGGCCCCAGTGCCTCCAGCGCCGAGGAATTTCAGCATGAAACTCTACTTCCTCCCCGGTCTGAGGATGAAAAAAGCACAAATAATGAGCATGCAAAAAGAGCTGCCCCGGGCCTGTTCCGTTTCCATAAAGCCGATCACCCAAAATCGGAGCTCCAAGCCCAAGCTCATGAGAGGAGTGCACCCGGAGCTGATGGCTCCGGCCTGTATGTGGTGTAAACTCCACAAAACTCAATCCTCCATGCGTCCCCAACAAATCCCAGTGCGTGATACTCTTTTTCCCGTCAACAGGATCATAGACCTGATATGGACGATTGAGCGGGTCCATTCGAATCGGCAAATCCACAACACCACCCTGCTCTTTCAGCTCTCCCTGGAGCACTGCAAAATAGCGCTTCCTTGTTTGACGCTCCCGAAACTGAGCACACAGATGCTTATACGATTCTTCGGTTCGTCCAAGGACCATCACTCCAGAGGTATCCATATCCAGCCGGTGAGCCGCCGGGTAATGGTGACAGTCCGGGAAAAGCTCTTTCACCCGCTCGGTTACGCAGTCCTGATTCTCTGGTCCCTTGCCGGGGACCGAAAGCAGGCCGCTCGGCTTGTTCACCACAATAATATCTTTGTCTGAATGCAAAATTTTCATATATCGTTAGTCATCTCCCAGCCCGCAGAGCATAAAGCCCAGCAGAGGCTGACATTTTTCTTTACAGGCAGCATAAAAATGACCGTGCTGGCGTGAACCAGAACGATTCTCCCGCCCCCAGTAAAACTCACAAAGCCCCAAAGGGCGAAGTTTATGTTTTGCGGCGTACTGTAGTAGTTTTGGCGCACAGCAGTCTCCCGCGCCCGTAGGTATTCCCTTCGCAAGGAATACGTCCCGAAGCAAGCTTTCCTCACCTCGGAAATTTCGCAACACATACAAATCCTGAATATCGTGCATCAATTCTTGAGAAAGACGCTTCCGGTACGCAGCAAGCTCCGTTTTTCTTTCTGTAGTGAGAGGCCAACCAACCAACTTTTTTGTCAGCACACAGTCCTCTTCACTTCCTTCATTCCTCAGCACCCTGCTCACCGCTTTGATTTGAGCATCAACCGGGGCACTTATATCCCAAAAGCTCTCCGGATCTAAAACAGGTGGAACCCAGCCAGGAATTTCCCAGTGGCCGTTGTACTGACCTGAAAAGGCCTTGGCCCAGCCCCTTTTCCCCGCTGCATCTTCATAGCTCATCACGCCAAGCATTTGTCCGCGAGCACTGCCCCAGAGATACTCGAGTGAAAAATCAGGGTGAGCTTGAGTAGATTCAAAATCCATACGTCCTGACGTTTCCAGCTGTGAGCACAGTATTTGAGCTACACGACGTGCAGGTCCAACGCGCAACTCATGCTCAACTTTGCACGAGGCGCAGTAGGCAAAACACGCCCTAAAATCGTCCTGTGGCCAGCGTGGGTTTTCTTTCATTTTATATCTATAAACCTATTGCCTTTAACTCTTCCTGAGCGTAAAGATTGCTTAGGCAATTTTTGCCTTACCTCACAAGCCTAGCTTTCCTGTGTTGGAAGTGGAAAGGGCTGGATGGGGGAAGATTTGGGGGCGCTGCCCCCAAGCCCCCGCGCAAGGGAATGATTCCCTTACGTATCCTCAACGAGTTTGGATTCGTTTCACGCTTTGCGTGAACCAAATTCAAACTTGGGTGAGAAGGCGTTAAGAGCCTCTTTCTCTTCTGCGTGTCACCACCTTTTTTTCTAAACGCTCGCGTTCAGAAAAAAAACGAGTAAACAAGGCAAAAGAACACTCGATCGGGAAATGCCCCTAGCTGAAAAAGAAGGCTGAGGGAGAGGAAAGCGAAGCTTTCATCCCATTCAGCCTTCTTTTTCAGCGAAAGCGGGATTCCCAAGGGCCTCGTCCTTGGGCGGGGTCAAGGGGCAGCGCCCCTTGCAGAGCACGAGACAGAGTCTCGTACCCCACCCTTCCCTAACGAAACATCCGACTCTCGCCCCCTCTGCCCTACTCCACAAAAAAGGCAGGATGAAAACTGACTTCGCCAGCAGGGAGATCATCGCGAAAGGTGTGCACCATAAAAAATTCTGGGGGAACACCAGGAAGAGTGTAGCGAGAGTCCGCAACAAAGCCATGATGCGAATAAAAATCGGGATTACCAACAAGAAAACACGCAGAAGCATTGGAGGTGCGTAACATCTCAAGGCAACGGATAACGAGCGCACTGCCAATACCACGATGCCGCTCTTCACGCTTAACAGCAATAGGCCCAAGTCCAAAACAACTTCCATCACCGGAAGAAATTTTTACAGGAGAAAGCGCGACATGCCCAAGAATCTCTCCATTTTCTTCATAAATCATGGAAAGGCTCAAGGCATTGGCGTCACGAAGGGCGTCCAAAATCCGATGCTCATTGTTCTGGCTAATCTCCAAATCCAAAAACGCAGTTTCAACAAGCTTTGAAATTTCAGGTATATCCGTGGGAATTTCAAAACGAAAACCCATTGTAAGCTCCTTGTTCTTACGGAGAATTAAAAATCACATACGGAGTTGTATAAAGAGCTACTCTCCCCCTAGCAAGGGGGAAGATAGCGCTAAGACACAACTGGCGTGCATCCTGAGGAAAATTCTTCTGTATTCTTTGTCTTTCAGCAAGAGGCCTAAGGGGGACTTCCCCAAGTCCAAGGCAGTGATAACCCTTTGTTTTTCCGCTATAAAGCAAAGAAACCAACCCCAATATGCTCCTCAGTTCAAGTAAACACACCCACCTTGACTTTCCCCTAAAGTGGGGTAAAGTACAAGGCATAATCACCAAAACTAAGGATTACACTATGGCCACAGTCATTTCCTTTTGCAATCAGAAAGGTGGTGTAGCCAAGTCAACGAGCGTGATCAATATTGCTCACTGCCTTGCGAAATACCACAGCAAACGCGTTCTGGTAATCGATACTGACCCGCAGCATAATACTACCCTGATCTACGGGACAATGTCTCCCTTTGACTACCCTCTCACATTTGCAAGTGTAATACGTGATGAGAAGCTGAGTCTTGAACCGTGCATCTACCCTACCAAATACCCAAAGCACTCGGAAAAGACGAAGTACCCTACCATATCCATGATACCAAGCAATATGGATATGTTTGGGCTTGATGGCAGTGGTGACCCAAGGAGTTCGTTCCTTGCACTTCGAGACAAGCTGACCGAAGAAATCCACGACAAATTCGACTTCATTTTGATTGACTGCCCGCCAAACATCAACGTTGCGCTGAATAACGCGCTGGCAGCCAGTGACTACTATATTATTCCCGTCAAGAGCGAAGACTGGTTTGCCCTCAAAGGCATGCAGCAGCTCCAGGCGCATATCCATTTTATCAGGGAGTCGTTTAACAAAAACTTAAACATCCTTGGTGCGCTTATTACCATGCGGGACAACCGGACAAATCTTTCTGAGTCCATGAGTACCGCAATTGCGAGTTATTTCCGGGAGGCGACATTCCAGCACGCCATTCGGAACAACACAGCCATAAACCGGGCGACGTCCAACCAAAGGACCATATTCGAAGAAGATCCCAAATCAAACGGCGCGCAGGATTATCAGGCTGTAACGAGCGAACTCCTCGAACGAGTTGGAGCACAGGAGTAATTCATGGCTGGCGGCGCATATTCGGAAATGCTCCGGCAAGGCCAGAAGCTTGCTGAGCAGGAAAAGAATCGCAAAAAAAAGACAGCAGCCCAGTCTAAAGATGACATGACTGCTTCTCTTTTGGCGGACCTTGAATCCAACCCATATGAACAGGCGCTTCAGAATAAATTTGAGAGTCAAAAGGCACTTTTTCGATCCAACACACCGGAAAAGTCCAACAGGCAAATCCAACACACGAATCCAACATACGAATCCAACACACCCCCTACTAAAAGTGAGGAATCGGCTACTTCGAGTACCACACGCCGACACCTCACGAGCGTCCCTCTTAACCACGAGGAAGGCTTGGGGGACAAGAAGAATTCGTCATCACCAGGTACGAATCCAACATACGAATCCAACACACAAACCCAACACACAGATCCAACACACGAATCCAACAGGGGGTATGTTGGACCGGACTGTTGGAAAAGAGTGTTGGATTCTAAAAGTCAACACACGAATCCAACAGGGGGTGTGTTGGATCCAACACACGAATCCAACACACGAATCCAACACACAGATCCAACACACGAGACCGAAAATCCAACACAGCAAAATCCCCCTAAAAACTTCCTCAATTTCAAAAAAATAGTCCGGACAAAATCACAGAAAAAAGTCTGGGCATATCTCGAAAAATTTGGCGACCAAATCACCACGAATGCCTTGATACACAAGGAAACAGGAGTTGCCATAGGGACAGTAAGAGACATACTCAGGAAGTTCGAAAGAGAAGGCTTTCTCGAAAAGAAAAAGTGGGCGGATACCGACGGGAGACAGGGGCTCAAAATCACCCTCAAAATACCCCATTTTGCAAATCCAACACACGAATCCAACACACAAATCCAACTGTCGGATCCAACTGTTGGATTTGCCCTCTTAGAAAGAAAGAAAGAATACTCTCTTACTAAAGAGAATAACGTAGAGCTAAAGACTGACTCTACGCTGCAGCATCCCATCCATGGTCAAGCAGCCAGTGAATGGGACCTCACTGAAAAAAATATTGCCGCAGCCTGGCCTTTGATTCACCAGAAGGGATGGGGACGCAGCCAACTGAGTCAGCTCAAACCAATTTTCGACGCTCGGGATATTCCATTCGACATTGTCCGGCAGGCTCTCAACTACGTCGAATGGGAGCTTAAGGAGCACGGAGAAGTTCGGGACAAAGCACAGAAGCCTGTCAGCGATCCTGTAGCCTGGCTTTTTGTTGCCCTGAAAAAAACAGGCTACTACGCCAAGCCTCTTGGCTATGAATCCCCCGCAGAAAAACTTGCCCGGGAGCAGGCTGAAGAAGCTCAGCGCATTCGTGCTTATGAGCAAAAGGCTGCGCAGAATGGCTACAGCCAAAAAAGCAAGAAGGCCATGGAGTGGTTTCACGATCTCTCTGAAGATGAGCAGCAAATAATTCTCTACGCCCAGCCCGGCGGCGGCCACGAACCAAATGTTCACTGGATTTTGCGTGAATGGTCTCGCCGAAATGATTCGTTTGGCAAATAAGATTACTTTTTGTTTTGCTCTTCGTGGAGGAGGAGAGGATGGGGTTACGAGACTCCGTCTCGTGCTCTGCAAGGGG
>NZ_FUYA01000011.1 GCF_900167065.1 Desulfobaculum bizertense DSM 18034 | reverse complement strand
GGTTTCACGGTGTCACATTTTGTGAACAAGTTTTTGCTCGTGAGCGTGGACGTGGTTCGCGGGCTGACCCGGCCAGCACTGACGGTGTTTATGCTGTGGATGGTCTGGAATACACGCTGCCAAGTTGAGGACGTGATTGCCCGTGCAGGGCTGGAGCGCCTTGATATTTCGCTGGCGATGGACCTTGAAAAGCGCATCGTGTGCACGATTCTTTACCTCGCGGGCCTGAGCGTTGCGTGGTGGTTCGGGGATCGCGGGCGAAAGGTGGGCAAATGATGAATGATCTGAATTTCCTCGGCAAGGACCTTGATTTCTTCCTTTTCGGGCTGGACACGGTGCAGGCGGAAGTCGTGCTTCCTGATTGCAGTTCGTGGACGTTCCCGGCGTATTTTGACCAGCCAAACGAGGTTTTCGGACTCGTGGGCAAAATGCACGGCAATTCGAGCAGCTCGGATTTTGATCTCCAGATGGAGGACTGTCGGCTGACCTGCAAAAGTGTTGACGCCGTGGGCATTCCGCGCGGTGCGAGCATCGTGATTGGCGAGATGGCTTTTACCGTGGAGCGCGTTTTGCCAGACGGCACGGGCATTAGTTCCATTTTGCTCTCTGACGGCAGTGTGAGCGTGTACGAATGAAGCTTTTTCTCGACGGGCCAGAGCGCGAATGTGAGCGGCTGGCGCTGGAATTTGCGGCAACAGAAAAACAGATTCAGGCCGCAAGCCGCCGGGCCGTGTCCAAACTTGGGCGCTGGATGAAGTCGGCAATCCTGCGGGAGAGTTCCCGTGATACGGGCATGCCGCGAAAAGCCTTGAAGGGCCGACTCAAAATGTCAGTGGACAGGGTGGCCGCATCCACACGCGTCTGGGTTGGGCGGAATGCGATCCCGCTTTCGGCGCTGAACCCGCGCCAGACTCGAAGCGGCGTCACGGCCGGACCTGTGCAGCGTCGGCACGCGTTTATGCTGCCGGGGCGTCGTGGTCCTGTCTTTAAGCGAGAAGGCCGGTCACGTCTGCCGATTTCCGTGCAGTACGAGGATATTTCCAAGGACATTGAACGCGTGCTGCAAACAGAGATTTACGCCGAAGCAGAGCGGAAATTTCTGCATTTCTTTCGGCAGGAGTTGCGCTGGGAAAAAGTGAAGGAAGGGCGCTCATGATTGAAGATTTGCACGCCGCGCTTGTGGCGGAGCTGAAAGCGACACCTGGCATGCAGGACGTGTGCGATTACGGGCACGCGACAAAGCTCAAAACCCCCGCCGCAATTGTAAATCTGGCGGAAATGCGGGCCGATTATTCCGGGCTGGATGCCACGGGGCGGCTTCCCCTTGTCTGTCGCTGGGAGATTTTTCTGGTGCTTGGCAACACGGCCATAAATCAGGCTCTGAAGCTTCGCACTTTGGCCGCGCATGTAGCGCACATGATCGACGGGAAAAGCCTTGTGTGTGGCGCGCCAGAAGCGGCTTTTGTGTCTGCGGAACCGAATGAATTTGAGCCAAGCTTTGAGCACGCCAAGAGCTGGCGCGTGGAGTTTGAGCAGATGTTGTACCTTGGCGAATACATGTGGAGCGACGAGGGAGCACCGCCAGAAAAGGTTTTTGCATCGTACGCGCCGCTTATTGGGGCCGCGCACGAGGACAAATATTTCGAGGTGAAAGATGAGCTTCCAGATCTCGGAGCTTGAGCGCAGGCTTGCCGGTCTCATTCGTTTTGGGACGGTTGAGGCGGCGGATTACGCCCGCGCTCGCGTGAGGGTGCGCATGGGCGAAGCGGTGACGGACTGGCTCCCGTGGCTCACGCTCCGGGCTGGGAATGATCGCTCGTGGTGGGCCTTGGAGCCGGGCGAGCAGGTCCTTGTTTTGTCAGTGTCTGGGGATACTTCGCAGGGCGTTGTACTTGGAAGCATCTTCCAGCAGGCGCACCCCGCACCGGCATCCTCAAAAGACCTTGACCGGCGGGAATATTTCGACGGTGCCGTAATTGAATACGACCGCGCAGCGCATCGCCTGCGTGCAAATATTCCGGGAGACGCTGAGCTTGTCGCTTCTGGCGATATTTCGGCCAATGCCGGGAAGAACATCACGGGCATAGCAGGAATAAAGGTGGAACTCACAGCCCCAAGCATCACGCTGAACGGGGGGATTTTTTTGAACGGCCCGCTCACACAGGGCGGCGGTTCTGGTGGCGGCAACGCGGAATTTCGCGGCAGTCTGCGCACAACCGGGGAAATTCACTCCGAGGATGACGTGACTTCACGCGTTTCGCTGAACGGCCACACGCATCCTTGCCCGCATGGCGGCACCACCGGGGCACCTTCATGATGGGCGTGAACGCAGAAAACGGGAAAAGCCTTTCTGGGCGGGCGCATTTGCGCCAGTCCATCCGCGATATTCTGACCACGCCGCTCGGCTCGCGAGTCCTGCGCAGGGACTACGGCTCACGCCTTCCGCGCCTTGTGGACGCGCCGCTCAATCATGAAACGCAGATAGAATTTTATGCAGCAACGGCCGAGGCTCTCGCCAAATGGGAGCCTCGCTTTCGGCTGGAGAAAGTGCAGGTGGACCGCTCCGGTTCCGGGCGCATCGTGCTTGAACTTACAGGCGTGTACCTGCCAGACGGCAAGCCCATTCACATGGACGGAATACTCGTATGAGCGGATTTTCAGACATTGATCTCTCGCAGCTTCCAGCGCCTGCGGTTCTGGAGGAACTGAGCGCCGAGCAAATACAAAGCGAAATTTTGGCCGAGTACCAAGCGAAAAAACCAAAACATACGGCACTCGTGGAGTCTGACCCGCTTTTCAAGCTTATTGAGGTGTTCACATACCGTGAACTTTTGCTGCGCCAGCGCGTGAACGATGCGGCTCGGCAGGTGCTTCTGGCCTATGCGACTGGCTCTGATCTGGACCAGCTCGCGGCCTTGGTTCCTATGCAGCGAAAAATCGAAGACCCCGGCAACCCAGATGCATATCCGCCGATACCAGTGCTTTTAGAGGATGATGCGAATTTTCGTCGGCGCGTACAGCTTGCTCCGGAGGGCTTTAGCACGGCCGGACCTGATGGCGCGTATATCTTCCATGCGATCGCCGTGAGTGGCGTTCGGGACGCCTCTGTAAGCAGTCCAAAACCCGGCGAGGTGCTCGTGCATATTCTCGCCAGTGACGGGGACGGAACGCCAAGCTCGGAGCTGGTGAAAACCGTGAACTCCGCGCTCAATGCTCGCGAGACTCGACCCCTCACAGATCAGGTCATTGTGAAGCCTGCGGAGTTGATTTCCTATTCTGTGAACGCCGTCCTGCATGTTCGTCCCGGGCCGAGTGCCGAAGAGGTCGAAAGCGCAGCACGTGAAGCCCTGAAAAGCGCCGTGGCACGGGCGCATGTGCTGGGTGCAGGTATGCCGCTCTCGAAGATTTACGCAGCCTTGCAGGTGGAAGGCGTGGCGCGTGTGGAACTCACTAGCCCGGCGGCGGATGTTGCCTGCACTGCGAGTCAGGCTGCGCTGTGTACTGCTCAAAATGTGAGCGTGCAGCGTGGCTAGTTTGCATTTGCTTCCACCCAACGCAACGCCCGCAGAACGGGCCTTTTCTGAGGGAACAACCCGCATTGACCGAATCCCGGTGCCCATTGCCCGGCTCTATAATCCGGATGATTGTCCGGTGGAATTTTTGCCGTGGCTTGCATGGGCGCTTTCCGTGGATGCGTGGGAAAGCTCGTGGAGCGAGGCGCAAAAGCGGGCCGCCGTGAGAAATGCGATCTGGATTCACAAGCATAAGGGCACGCGCGGCGCGGTTGATCGCGCTGTCCGGGCGCTTGGCTATCGGGTGAGAATTCGCGAATGGTGGCAGGAACGGCCGAAAACAGAGCGCTTTACCTTCACCATTGATATTGAGGTGGATGATAGGGGCGTTTCGCCGGATTTGTACGCCATGCTTACGCGCGTGGTGCTCAAGGCGAAAAATACGCGCTCGCACCTCACGGGCTTTCAGGTGACGGAAAGCGTGCAGGGCGGGTGCTCTGTTGGCGGTGCCTTCCAGAGTGGCGAAGAACTCACCGTGCTTCCGTGGATGACCCACGAGGTTCTGCAAAGCACGAATCTCTCCGCAGCCTGCGCCATAACTGAATATTTAAGCATTACTGTCCAACCGCGATGAGGAATGAATGCCCCAGAATTACTTTGTTATTTTGACTGACATTGGCCGCGCCAAGCTTGCCAATGCTTTGAGCCTTGGGCGGCAAATCTCGCTTACCCATATGGTCGTGGGTGACGGGAACGGCTCAGCCGTAACGCCCGATGCTTCGCGAACATCCCTTGTTCATGAGGTCTATCGAGCGCAGCTTAACGCGCTTCGGCAGGATGAGGAGAATCCAGCCTACCTTGTGGCTGAGCTGGTAATCCCGCCGGATACTGGCGGCTGGACCCTGCGGGAAGCGGGTTTTCTGGATGCTGACGGTGATCTTTTTGGCATCGGCAACCTTCCTGAAACATACAAACCCCAGCTTGCCGAAGGCTCGGCCGCAGAGCTTCGGATTCGTCTGACGCTCGAAGTGGGAGAGCGCGCCCCTGTGCAGCTCAAAATTGACCCTACGGTGGTACTTGCGAGCCGAAAGTTCGTTGAACTGGAGGTCGGAACCCTTCGCGAGGTGATGACGAATCACATTCAGGACAAAAGCGATCCGCACGACACGCTGCCCGATGGCGGCAGCCGGGGCGATTTGCTCATTCAGGGGCGCGATGGCTTGGAATGGCAGGAGGCCGGGGCGCGGCACCTTTCGACAACGGTGAAGGCGACTCCGGGTGAATATCATTACGTGAAGCCCGCTCATTTGAAATTTATTGAGGTGGAAGTCTTGGGCGGAGGCGGCGCAGGCGGAGGAGCCAAAGGCGGCAGTTTTGCGTCCTGCGGTTCTGGCGGAGGCGCTGGGGGCTGGGCCAAAGCTGTGATTATGGCCTCGCGGCTTGGTGCTGATGAAACGTACACGGTGGGTGCTGGAGGCGTGGGGCAGGCAGCCGTTCGCGCCAGCAACCCCGGTGGCACAAGCTCTTTCGGCTCTTTCGTGAGCGCAACCGGAGGCCGTGGCGGATTTGGGATGGATACGAATTTTGAAGGAAGCGACATGCACCCGGACGGCGGGCGCGGTGGTCACGGCGTTGGCGGCGATGTGAATGCGACCGGCAGCGCAGGCGGCGGAACGGCCGTCATGGGCGCTCTGCACAACGCGTCCGGGATTGGTGCCCCCAGTTTTTACGCTGGCGGTGGGCTTTCTTTGTCGAATGGAAATAGCACAAAGGACGGCGAACCCGGCACCCTTGGCGGTGGCGGAGGTGGCGCAAACGTGGACAATTCAGTCATTGACGGCACCGGCGGAAACGGTGGCGATGGCCTTGTTATTATTCGGGAGTTTGTTTGATGCACGCCCTGATCTGGGAAAATGAAGTCATACAGATTGAAGAAAATGCTTTCCCTGTGGCGCTTCCGCTTCGCTGGGCGAGCTGTGACGGCTCGTGCCGCGTGGGTGATCGCGTAGGCGAGAGCGGCCAGATTGTCCCTCAGCGTTTTGAGCCGGGCGTTGATGACTTGGCCGGGGATGTTCGCCGCGAGCGTGACGCGCGGCTCCGGGCCTGCGATCCTCAGGCGCTTCCTGACTATCCACATGAAAGTGATGGTTTGGAACAGGCGTGGCTTGCGTATCGCCAAGCTCTGCGAGATTTGCCGTCGCTTCCTGGCTTCCCGTGGGGCGGCGTGTCTGACCCTGTGATACCGTGGCCCGAAAAACCAGAAACACCCGCAGCAAGCGAGGAATAAACGATATGCCCGAACAGTTTTTGCACGGCGTGGAGGTCGTGGAGCTGGACTCTGGACCCCGTCCAATTCAGACCGTGAAAAGCTCTGTTATTGGACTGGTTGGAACCGCTCCAGACGCTGATGTCAGCGCTTTTCCCGTGAATACGCCAGTGCTCATTGCAGGCAACAGAACCGAAGCCGCGAAGCTCGACACGACCGGCAACGGCGAAGGTACGCTTCCGGCGGCCATTGATGGAATTTTTGACCAGACCGGCGCGGCCGTGGTCGTGATTCGCGTTGATGAGGGCGATACTGACGCGGTCACGCAGACCAATATGGTTGGCGGAACAGACGCGACCACAGGCCAATATACGGGCGTTCACGCGTTGCTTGGCGCAAAGTCTGCCCTTGGCCTTAGCCCTCGCATTTTGATTGCTCCGGGGCACACGCACCAGCGCGCCTCGGACCCGGATAGCGGCGACGGCGGAAAGCTGAAAAACCCCGTTGTGGCGGAGCTGGAAGGCATTGCGGACAAGCTCCGGGCCGTGGTGATTGTGGACGGCCCGAATACCACCGACGCCGAGGCGCAGGCGGCTATTTCTGACTTTGGCACCGCCTGCATTTACATGGTCGACCCGTGGGTGAAAGTCTTTCGTGGCGGGGCTTACGCGGACGAAGCTCCGTCCTCGCGCGTTGCAGGACTTATTGCCCGCATCGACAACGACAAGGGCTTTTGGTGGTCTCCGTCGAATCAGCAGATTTACGGCATTGCCGGGACTTCTCGTGGAGTGGATTTTGCTCTTGGCAGCAGCAATTGTCGCGCGAATCTCCTGAATGAAAAGAATATCGCCACGATTATCAATGAAGAGGGCTATCGGCTGTGGGGCAATCGCACGGCTTGCTCTGATAAAAAATGGGCGTTCCTGTCTGTGCGCCGCACGGCGGACATGATCAACGAAAGCATTCTCCGGGCGCATCTTTGGGCCGTGGATCGGAACATTTCCAAGAACTATATGGAGGCCGTGGTCGAGAGCGTGAACGCCTACCTTCGGCACCTCACGGCGATCGGAGCTGTGCTAGGCGGTTCGTGCTGGGCTGATCCGGAGCTGAATACCAAGGACCAGATCGCCAAGGGCAACGTGTTTTTCGACTTTGATTTTACGCCACCGGCTCCGGCCGAGCACGTGACGTTCCGTTCACATTTGGTGAACGATTACCTTGAGGAGGTCCTGAAATAATGGCGGCCAGCAAGCTTTTAAAGAATTTTGCGCTCTTCGTTGACGGGCGCGGATACGCCGGAGAGTGCGAGGAACTCCAGCCCCCGGCGCTTTCGCTCACAACCGAGGATTTCCGCGCGGGCGGCATGGATACGTCAATCCCGATTGACATGGGCATGGAGAAGCTGGAGGCGTCTTTTGTGATGCCGATGCAGGACGCGGATTTGCTCGCGGCCTTTGGCGTCATTGAAAATAACGGGATTCAGATGACGGCTCGCGGTGAGCTGAAAAGTCTGGATGGCTCAAGCGAAGCCGTGACCCTGCAAATGCGCGGCACGGTGATCAAGATTGAGTCAAGCGCGTGGAAGTCCGGTGAACTGGCGAAAAACACGTACACGCTGGGGCTGAATTATTATAAGCGCGAGCAGGGCGGAAAGGTCCTGCATGAGGTCGATGTCCTGAATATGAAACGAATTGTAAACGGTGTGGACCAGCTTGAAAAAGCCCGTGCCGCAATGGGAATTTAAAAATGAGCGTTGAAATTACTCTGAGCGAGGCCGTCACGGTAAAGGGCGTTGTTTACGAGGCGTTAACCATGCGCGAGCCGCGTGTCCGGGACTCGCTCAATGCGGACAAATTCAAAGGCTCTGACGGTGAAAAAGAGGTGCGCATGTTCGCCTCGCTTTGCGAGGTGCCGCCGGAAGTTTTTTATGACATGACGCTCCCTGATTTTAAGAAGGTGCAGGACGCGTTTTCCGGTTTTTTTTCCTAGGCGCAGACGCTGCCCGTGAGCTGGTGATGCAACTTGCTTCGCTCACGGGCTGGACCCTTTCCGAATTCCTCGCGCTTGAGTGCTCCGAGCTTGTGGTGTGGGCAAAAGCAGTTCCTCGATGAAGAAAAATCTCTCCTCAGTCGTCAAGTTTAACGCTGTCGTGGGCAGCTCGTTTCGGGCTGCCTCGGCGACCGTTCGCGGCGATCTGTCGCACGTGAGCGAGGCCTACCGGACTATCAAAGGGCAGCAGGAAAAGCTGCACCGGTTCGCGGGTTTTGACATGAAGGGCCTTTCGCAGGCCCGCCGGGACATGAAAAACGCCGCAAAGGACCTTTCGCGGCTGGAGGCTGAACTTGCGGCCACGGCCAAGCCTTCCAAGAAACTGACGCGGGAATTTGAGCGCGCTCAGCGGAAGGCGAAGCGCACTTCAAAAGCCTACCATTCGCAGAAAAACGAGCTTTCCATGTTAAGCCGCCAGCTCAGGCGCGCGGGTGTGAACACGCGTGATCTTGAGGGCGAATTTGACCGCATGGGGCAGGAGGTCGCCAAGGCAGAGCGCAAGCTCAAAGCCATGAAAGGCGTGCTGGACGCGGATATTGGCGGAAGCTTTCGCAACGTAGCCGGTCAGGTTGGACGCCTTGGCGCTGCCGTTGGCGCGGGTGTCGGCGTCGTAGGCACCGCCGTGACCATGACGAACAAGCTTACCTCGGAACAAAGCGCGCTGGCGCAGGCTCTGGGCGTTTCAGCCAATGGCTTGGCCGCGTGGGGCGGCTTGGCGAAAGAAGCCGGGTTTGATGCGGATACGGTGGGCGATCTTTTTGAAGAGCTGAACAATAAGCTCGGCGAGTCGGCCGGGCTTGGTGAAATTACGCCTGTGACCGAGTCTTTGCAGATTCTTGGACTCAGCTTTGAAGAGCTTCAGGGACTCAAGCCAGAACAGCAATTTGAGCGCGTGGCAGAAGCCATTCAAAAGCTCGATGATCACGCGCAGGCCGTATCAGCCGCCGATATTCTGATGGGCGGTGAGGCGAACAAGTTCTTTGGCTACCTGCGAAGCCGAAAGCAGGGCGTGGGCGAACTGCTTGACCAGCAAAAGCAGCTGAATGTTCTGTCTGATGAAGGGCGCGAGGGTGCGAAGAAATATAACGTGGCTTTCGGGCGCTTCTCTACGGTTGTTTCGTCGACCACGCAGGAAGTTTTCGGGCTTATTGGCGGGGCGCTGGCTCCAATCGTGGAAAAATGGGGACCAAAACTCGCGGACTGGGTGCGGGAAAATCGCGGCGAATTCGTGAAGCTGGGGCAGAGCATCGAGCGCGCTGTGCCGGTGATTTTGTCCTTTGGCCGGTGCTTGTTCAAGGTCATAAGTTTTGTTGGGAGCGCCATGAACGGGCTGGCGTCGATCTTTGGTGGCTTTGAGAACTTAGCCATTGCTGTGGGCGTGGCGCTTACGGCAAAAACCGCCGTAGGCCTGTTCTCATTTGGGCAGTCGCTTTTTGCCGCTGGGCAGGCAATTGCGCCCTTGGCGTCGGCAGCGATTCCTGGACTCATTGCCGGAATTAAGGCCGTGGGCTTTGCTATGATGAGCACGCCTCTCGGCTGGATTATTGGCGGCGTAGCGGCGCTCTGTGCTGGCGTCTGGCGGCTTGTTTCCGTCTGGGACAGGCTGAAAAAAGCGTTCTCCACGGGCGGCGTCTGGGGCGCTGTGAAAACCTTTTTTGGCTTTGGCGATGATGAGGAGGAGCCGAAAAAGGCGGTTCCGGGCGCGGCCATGCAAAGCGCTCCAAAGCCGATGGGACAAGGTTTTTCAGTAGCTCCCGTGACGCGGGCAAGCTCGCCTTCTGCACAGGCTGCAACGGCAGCTTTGCCCATGCAGACCGCGTCGAAAAGCCAGAGCGTGCAGGTAGATGTGGGCGGGATTACGGTTCACGCTGCGCCGGGGCAGGACCCGGAAGCCATTGCCGACAAGGTGCTGGAGAAATTTCAAGCCCTGCAAAGGGATGCCCAGAATCGGGCGCTCTACGATTACGCATGATTATGATGAAAATAGGCGACTACGCCTTTTCGGTGAATAGTGCCGCGTACCAGAGCTTTGAGCGCAGTACAGCCTACGCGTGGGCCGCGCAGGAGCGAATGGGACGCGAGGCTGCATTACAATTTGTAGGTGTGGGCGAGGACGCTGTGACGCTCACGGGCGTGGTTTTCTCAGGAGGCCCGGCACAGGCCGAGAAAATGCGGCAGGAAGCCGCGCAGGGCAAACCATTACTTTTTGTAGATGGTACTGGGAAAATCCACGGGCTATGGGTGATTTTGTCCGTGGGCGAGACTGGCAGCGTGTTCTTTGCGGACGGCGTGGCGCGCAAAACGGAGTTCACCTTGAAGCTGAGGTATTACGGGGAGACGTGATGCAATATCGAACAAAGGCGGGCGATATGCTCGATGCGGTGTGTTTTGATTTTTATGGCCGCACTGCGGGAGTTGTGGAGAAGGTTCTTGAAGCCAACCCACGGCTTTCGGAGTGCGGCCCTGTTTTTGAGGCTGGCGTTTTGATTGAGCTGCCAGAGCTTCCGGACCCGGAACCAAGCGAAGGGGTGAGCCTGTGGGATTAGAAAAGTACGCGCCCGCGTTTCGCATTGTGGCGGACGGGGATGACATTACGGCCGTGATTCGAGAGCGGCTGATTTCGCTGAGCTTGACCGACGAGGCTGGGATGCAGGCGGACAGCTTGACCGTGGAGCTGGATGACTCCGCGCCGCAGATCCGGTTGCCGAGAACCGGGGCAGAGTTGCGCGTGTGGCTGGGCTATGGCGAGCAGGTGGAGTTTATGGGCCTCTATGTCGTGGACGGCGTGACGCTCTCCGGGCCGCCAGAAAAGATGGTGCTCAAGGCGTCAGGAGCGCCATTTGAACAGAGTCGGGCATACAGTCAGCTTCAAGACCAGAAAACGCGTTCATGGGTTCCGGGCGAGCTGCGGGAACTGGTGGAGACCGTGGCCGCAAAGCACGGGCTTGAGCCTGCAATCGGAAAGGACCTGAAAAGCCTTGCGCTGCCGCACTTGGATCAGATTGCGGAAAGCGACATGAACCTGCTTACGCGCGTGGCGGACAGCGTGGGAGCGGTGGCAAAGGCCAATGGCGGGAGCCTTGTGTTTGTAAAGCGAGGCGAGGGGAAAACAGCCTCAGGCCGGGCGCTGCCAGAGATTAAAGTCACGCCGCAGGACGTCACAAGCTGGCGCGTGAACATCACGGAACGGGTGAACTTCCGCAAAGTGAGCGCAGGCTGGCGGGATGTGGAGACGGCGCGGGACGTGCTAGAAAGCGTAGGAGAGGGCAGCCCGGAGTTTCGAATCCGGCATAGCTTCCCGAATAAAGAAGCCGCGCGAAAGGCTGCCGAGGCAAAACTCGACGCCTTCCAACGCGGCAAAAGGACTTTGTCTGTCACGCTGCCCGGTGATCCGAAGCTCCGTGCAGAGGCGAAGCTGAATCTCATGGGCTTCCGTCCCGGAGTGAGCGGAACGTGGAGTCTCTCTAAGGTCACGCATAGCCTCACAAGGCAGGGCTATGCGGTGACGGGAGAGGGGGGGACTTAATTCTTTTGATTTTGGTTAAGAATCCTTTTTTTGTTTTTCAGATTCAATATTAAGCTCAATATCCGTTTGTATATGGTTATTTGGCATCAGAGAACAGAAGTGGTCCAACGAAGTGAACCCACCTCTCTTTAGAAGGTGGTAAAGAGGCATTTCAAGAGAGAGAATTAAAATACAGTCTGACTTCAATCTAGTAAAAACCTAATGACTTAAAGCCATGAGGTTTTTTAAGAAATATTTTTAGATGATAATTAATCAACCACTTGGCGTCCAAAAAATAAGTCTCGTTTAAATCTAACTTTATTTTTGAACTCTTCTAAACCTGGATAAGGAATTAACACCCGCTCGTCATTTTTGTATTGGACTTTGTAATGTTTAAAGGTCATGTCTTCAAACATACCAGCCGTAACTATGAGCATCCCTTCTTCAAGCCGATAAGTTTTTGACACATGCTCTCTCACTCTATCAAAGAGAAAGTTTGCAGCACGAGTTAGTTCTAACGCTAAGTCTTCGACTAACCAGCAATGGTCTTCGTATGCATCAACAATTTTTCGACGCAACTGTTGATCCTCATGCCCCACTCTTCTGTAAAATTTTTCCGTAATGTAACTATCAGGCCCAAAAGGCTCAGAGTACTCATCAAAAGTATTCAGCAAGTCACCTAAAATTAACCGAAAGTTTTCAAAAGCTTTTTCAACGGCATCATAACGATTAGGCCAAATCCGATTTAACAGCCAGGTGCGTAATTCATCTAACTCGCTTCGTCTTGCTTTATACAATTGGGGTTGCCCGCTAGAAAAAAGCCAACTTGTCCACTCATTCCAATAAGAAATACCCGCAAGATTCTCAAATTTGTCTATATAACCAGAGTATAATTCATCATCAATCTGTTTTTGGGAGTCTCCAGGCTGTAACTTCTCACGCACATTTTTTTCATGTGCTTTTTTATATTCTTTCAGCTTTTCAACCGTATAGTAATTAGGCTGATCATCTATAATTTTATGATGCATGTTACACATCAACACTAAGTTATTATATTTATCTCTCTGGTCTGGTGTCAGGCTTGAGTCTCCACGTGGACCATCTTTTTGTCGAGCCACAATATGACACATTTCACCTATAAGTGACGCATCATCTGTTTCTGTTTCATCAATAACAAGCTCACACTCACATCCAGGGAAGGCGCACCTATTTGCAGCGCGTCCCCATAACATTTTTTGCGTCTTTAGACTAATTGTCACTTTATAAATCCTTCTATTTTTTTGATAAAGTAGTCAATGTAAGTTAAGACTCAAATTTACTAATATAAGCGAATGTGTCTAGATGTTTTTCAGAATGTTACCAGCACCCTGATTCTGTATTGTGTACAGTACCTAACGCCAAGCTGTCTTAGGCCATTTCTAAGGCTCCGTTGGCTCGTGAGGATTGGATCTGGAGCCTAACGTTTATATCCATCTAATTCGTTTTTTATAAAAAGTTTGGAGGAGTGCGCCCGATTCGTCGGGTGTGCTTTTTTTTGTATCTGTTGTCCTCAAGAAAAGGGCAGCGGGAGAACGCAGATTTAAGGTCTGTCAGTTCATTTTTGACGATTTATTCTTCTCACTCACCGATCCTCCGAATTTGGTTTTTTTTGAAAATCGAGTCACAAATCGAGTCACAAAATAAAATCGGGTCACAAAACGACAAAAAACGGGCCTTAAGAAATTCTTCTTAAGGCCCGTTTTAATTGACAAAATGGCGGAGAGGGTGGGATTCGAACCCACGTACGGGCTATTAACCCGTAACTCGATTTCGAGGCGAAGCTGAATCTCGCGGGCTTCCGTCCCGGCGTAAGCGGAACGTGGAGTCTCTCAAAGGTTACGCAAAGCCTTACGAAACAGGACATCGAAAGGGACAATATAGTATTAGAATTAATAAATAATGGCGAATTTGTTTTGTTTGGGATGATGATAAAAGATGTGCGACTGAAATTGAGATAGTTGATTATCATTAAATAAAATGATGTATAATATTTTATAGATAAAGAAGAATTAAAAAATGGAGTGTAATATGACGCGCATAACCACTCACCCGGGCGAAATTCTAAAAGAGGAATTCATGGTGCCTTATGAGCTTTCTGCGAGTAAGTTGTCTGGATATCTTGGAGTTCCGTTGTCTCGTATTACCGAGATTGTAAGGGAAAAGAGAGGCGTGAGCGCTGATACTGCAATTAGGCTTGCAAAGTTCTTTGGTACGACTCCTGAATTTTGGACTAACCTTCAGGCCCGTCACGATTTTTCAAAAATTCAGGCTGAAAAGAAAACCGAATTGCAGCGCATCCCTACTTGCCAAGAAGTTGGCGCTTGCATGGTGTCTTAGTAAACAAAGATATCTTACGCGCATGTTTGTAAGCCCCTAGGTGAGAGCCTAGGGGCTTTTGCGTTATGTCTACTAGGGCAGGGGGCATGCTGGTCGTGCTTCCAAATGACAAACGTGGGCAACGAAGTAAAAATGCCTCTCTTGAAATTTTTGTCCTTGCTTTGAGTTTTTAGAGAATGAGTTGGACTGTTTACTTGGAGGATTGATAGGTATATAGATAATCCGTTTGCTTGTTGTATAACCAGGCCTATAAAATATGACACATGCCAATTTGTAAGGAGGATGAGCATGAATTACCCCAAAGGATCAGTATGGAGAAAATGGGATCTTCACGTTCATTCTCCTGAATCTGTTTTAGAAAACAAATTTAGGGGGGCATCAAAAGAAGAAAAGTGGAATAACTACCTTGAGTGTTTAGAGCAGCTTAAAGATGTCGCTGTAATCGGTGTCACTGATTATTTTACCGTTGATGGCTATGTGAAAGCAAAGAAATTTAAGGATAATGGAAGACTCGGGAATATCGACATGCTGTTGCCCAATGTTGAGCTTCGTCTTGAACTCAATACAAAGGCTGGTAGAGCGATAAACCTCCATGTGCTTTTTCATCCTTCTATTATTAACTTGGTAAAAGATGTGTTTTTTCCTAATCTGAAATTTTCATACTCAGGTAATGATTATAGCTGTACGCGTACTGATCTTATACGGCTGGGTAGGGCATTCAAACGAAATGAAAGTCTAGGAGAATCCGTAGCTTTCAAAGAAGGGGTAAAGCAATTTAAAGTAAGTATTAAAAATCTCAAGGAGGTGTTTAAGGATAACGATGGGTTTTGCGGTAAATATCTAATAGCTATCGCCAACAAGGAAACGGATGGCAATTCAGGAATCCGTGATGATAGTTTGAGAGCTTTGAGGGAAGACCTTTATCGATTCGCAAATTGTATTTTTTCAGGACGTCCGAAAGATAGAGAGTATTTTTTAGGAAACGGAGTTGATTCTAAGGAAAATATAATAAAGAATTATGGCTCATTGAAGCCATGCATTCATGGTTCGGATGCTCATGATTTGGATTCTATCTGTGTTCCGAACCAAGATCGTTTTACTTGGATAAAAGCTGATCCAACATTTGAAGGGCTGAAGCAAATCCTTTTTGAACCCGAAAGTCGTGTGTGTATTCAAAAGGACTCTCCTGTACTTGAATTTCCCAAACCCCACTTTAGCTCTTTTAAAGCAAGCGGGGGGATTTTTGACGATGATAGGCCTTGTTTTCAGGATTGTTCGATTCCCCTTAATCGTAATCTAGTGGCGCTGATTGGTGGACGAGGAACAGGTAAAAGCTTGCTACTTGATGTCATGTATAGGACATTTCATGATGCTCCAACATTTCCGAATACAAAGCAAAATCGTCTTGCACGAATTGGTTCTCCTGAATTTGAAATAACGTTAACTAAAAGCGACGGTGAAGAATCTGCGTTTAAGCATAACGATGGTCACTCATCATTTGAGTATCTTCATGTGCGCCAAGGTGAAGTGAAAGAAGTTGCGGAAGATAAAGAAAAACTTGCTGAAGCTATAAAAGAGTTACTTGGCTTTATCCAGAGTAAATCCTGTAGAGCATTAAACGAAAGCATTTCGGAGCTTAATAAGGAACACAATGAGCTTCAGAAATGGATTGAAGAAACGGATAAAGTCGGGAATAAGGTTAATTCTAAAGATTTTCAAAATAGGCGAAAGAAAGATTTGAGAATGCTGATCAGCATGATCACGACTAAAGATACAAAAGATAAAATCACCTCGTTTAGTGAAAACTCAAGTCAAATAGGGAAATTGAATAAGGCTAATTCGGATGTCTTGGCCTTTAAGGATGAAATTACGAGAACAACGAAGAAGTTAAATGAGCAAATAGATTATTTAAATGGGAAGATGATTGGCATCCATGTTGAGATTGAAGGAGTTAACCTTTCTGCAACGGTGGCTCAGCTGGATGAATACAGCATGGCAATAAAAAAACGGTTAATGCAACTCGAAGAAAATAATCTTAAGATATCTAAAGATCTTTTAAAGAAAGGTATTAAAGGCGATATTTCAGGATTACTCGACAAGGTGAACGAGTATCAGCAAGGGATCGAGACGTGCAATTCTGTGCTTGAAGAGAATGGGAAAACAGAAGAAAGATTAGCTTCCATTTTTAAGCAGCGTGTTGTTTTGGCAGACAAGATTATTTGCGCCATAGAAGAGGAGTCAGCGTCGTTTGCAAATAAGTTCTCGGAAATTGCTGCGGGTAGTCCGAGTATGACTGATGAACATAAGAAAATTTTAGGGGACCTGCTTAAAAACATTGAGATTTCTGGAGAAGTACTTTTCGACAAAGATAAGTTTTTTGATGGCCTGAATGAGTATTTTAACGGGAGGAAAATTCGTAAGGACTCATTGAAAGAAGTCTTTCCGATAAGGTCTGTAAAAGATTATTATTCGCTTCTCCGTAACGAGCCGATTATCCGCTCGAACGAAGGGGGCATTGAAAAAAGCCTTACTGAATTCGCGAGGGATACTAAGTGTTTCTCCAAAAAAGAGTTATATGAATTTTTTGACTACATTTATGCGGAATCCTCCCGCCGAGAGTATCTGCAGGTAATCCCCAGCATCAAATACTTTGGGAAAGAGCCTCATCAACTTTCCGTCGGTCAACGGGGAACTTTTTACATATGTCTAAAGCTTGCGACATCTGCATTTCTTGCTCCCTTTGTTTTTGATCAACCTGAAGACGATCTCGACAACGCCTTCATTGTTAAAGAACTTGAGCCAATATTTAGAAAGATTAAAAAATATCGACAGGTTATCATAGTTACCCATAATGCTAATTTGGTAGTCAACTCGGACGCCGAGCAAGTAATTATTGCCTCGAATGAAAATGAAGAAATATCATATTGTTCTGGCTCACTTGAGTGCCCCCAAATTAGAGATAAGGTCTGTAAAATTCTTGAAGGGGGACCAGAAGCCTTTAAGAAGAGAGAAAGGCGGTACGAGCTTTCGTAGTTAGCTGGGGAATATCTGAATGGTGATGTCATTAAAAAGCTCCCGTCTTGTATGAGGCGGGAGCTTTTTGATGGCGTTGATCAATATGGAGTTCAGCTTTTGTGACTAACCCATTCGGAAATTTCACGACCAAAATAGACGAAGTCGTCAACGTGGTGCAAGGCAACTGCGTGGACTATATCCCAGTCCAAACTTGTATATTCATGGACTGCGATGTTTCTTAAGCCAACGCTTTTTGACATATTTTCAGCCATATCTTTTGAGATAATGTTTTCTTTCGCGAGAAGTAAGAAAGCCTCTGACATAGAGCTCGGAACGCGTGAGGTATCAGAGAGAATATGGGTGGCAATGTCGATGCTGATTTGTACTGCACGTTGTAAATTGAGGACGATAATATCCTGAAGGTCGAAGTTCTCACTAAGAATTTCAGGATCAGAGGGCGTTTTGTCCTTTATGCGCTGAATGCAGCGCTGGAGAGAAAGGAGTTTCAGCTCGACGACTTCCTTATCCATAAAAACCTCTTTGTAAGCTTTTTTCGATGATTCTGCGGCGCAAAGGTTCCATGTCGGCCTGATCGTAAACCATACGGTTGATTAAATCTGCATAGGCTCGCTGGGAACGATTTAGAATGAGTGTCCCCTTAGTGAGAATCTGTTTCAAAATTGTTCCGTAAGCCGTAAAAAGGTCAACGATGTCAACTTCTCGGCGAAGTGCAAGGCTGAGTTCTTCGCGGAGTGTAAGCCGCATGTTGATTGTCAGCTTTGATTTGGCAAGCACAGCTATATCCACATCACTATCTTGTCTCATTTTCCCAGTGTTTGCAGAGCCAAAAACAAAGGCTAACTGAATTTCTGGATGAGGATTCAATGTGGCTATGATTGTTTCATTGATATTGTTTGGCATCGTGAGAAGAATGATAGCAGGGGAGGAAAAGGAAGGCTAGAAACAAGGGAGAGGACTTTTTTTGAGGGACTACGTTTTGCGTAGAGATAGTGGAACGAGCGGCGGGCTAGAGCGCCCCATGTTTTCGTTTTTTGATATGTTATGAGTCTCTTAAATCTGGTGACGCAGATTATAGCTGATAATGTCAGTGGATTCTTTGATTTTGCTGGTTGTGGTGCAATTAAAAGCTCCCGCCTTATAAAGCGGGAGCTTTTAATTAAATAAACATAATACCTTGGTTTTATACGATTTTTTTGAAATGTTTTTGAATTTTGTTTAGGGGGCGAAGTGGCTTCATGGAAAGATCACTAAGCTATATCTGTTCCTTGATTTGAGCCAAGCCAACCATAAGTGCTTCCTCTATCCATTTTTTAAAGTGAAGTAATAATTGTTCACTGTCATCTTTGTGTGTGAAAATAAAGACATCGTCGGTTAATGATATTGCCTGTGTTTCTCGAGTTTCATTTCCTTCATCTTTAAGCCTTTCAAAAATAAACGCAGAAACGCACATTGTTCCTGTAAAATTGGATCCAAGGCAATGGAAAGAGAATATGATATTATGTTGTCCTCCATTCGAGATCGTTAATCTGATCCATTTTCTATATGTCCTTGTATCAGCAAAATAATCTTTTTCTTTTGCGACTTTAATAATTTGATTTCTAAACCAGTGGTCAGTATGTTCTTCGTTTTGACAAGCGAAGCTTGTGTATTTTACTAAACCGTTAAATTTATCAAATATAGAGTTGAGTTCAGAAGAAATTTTATCTGCCCTATTTAGGGCTGCGTTTATTAGTTTTTGTGCGTTTTGATCAGACTGTTCCAAAATAGAATTATATTTTTCTTCTTGTCGCTGCTTTATTTTTGAGTCGAAAGATTTAACTAGATCGTTCATTGCGTTGGCGTGTTCAACGTCATCGACGATACTCAAAGCTCTTTTAATTTCATTACGTTGGAATTTTACAATCATTCGAATTAAAGGTTTTAAGTCGCCATCGTCAGCGGATTCGAGGCCTTGAATGTAATCCAGTCTAAATTCTCTTGGGACTACTAGTGGAAAATAGTTATTTTGGATTAAAACTAAAGATGCTAGAGCGCGGGCAACACGCCCGTTTCCATCCTGAAAAGGGTGTATTTGAGTGAATCGATGGTGTAACCATGCTGCTTCAATTTCTGCGGGAACACCATTAGATAGATGCTTTTGGTGAAGCTTTACCAATTGATCCATTTCAGACTGGACATGCTCTGGAGGGCAGTAGGCAAATACTTCTCCATTGGGTCGAGTTGGGTTGTTTGGATATTTTTTCCAAGTTCCTTTGAGAAGTTCTACACTTACTTTTCTATGAAACTGATCTTTCCCTATGGAAGTCTCTTGGGTTGAGGCTAGTAATTGGTGGAGTTCTTTTATGTAAGAACATGTTAATTCCCTGCCTCTTTTTACAAAGTCAAAGAGGAAATCAATCGTGTTTCGGTGTGCTTTTAATGTGTTGATGATAAAATCAGGGGACTTATTACTGCTTCCGTGTGAAATTAAACTTTCACAAAAACCTTGGTTAATCAAAATTTCAGTAGTGCCTCGATCTAAATCATAAATATTTTCAATGATACCTGTTTCAATTGCCCATCGTCTATAGAGCTTTTCATTAAAAAGTTTATAGAGGTTACTTGATTTCATTTTTTCAAATTGTTCTCTCCAGACATAAGCTAAAGCGCTTAATGTCTCAGATTGCAATTCGTTGAAATTAGAGGGTAAATCTTTAATTCTTTGATATTCCATCATTTTCTCCTAATATTGGTAAAGGGGTTAGAGGGGGATAACTGGCATACATAGCTTTAGAAATATAATTATGCAACTGATTGAATGAGTTAATTGACATATAAATTAGAATTTAGAATGTCTAGGTGGGCAGGCGTATCCTTTTAGTTGGCTACGTATATCGCTTTTTTGGGGTGGGGATGCCTAACCAATTGAGCTTTAAGGAAAAGTCTTAAGGTTCTTTTCCCGAAAAGTTTTCTAAGTGACGAAGTTTGTGAATTTTGATTGTTATCAATACACCCCTTTTGATTAGAATTTACAATTCTCTCCCTATGAAAACACATTTGCAATAGCTCCGCGCCGAGCGTCAGGACTCAGTTTTGCGTAGC
Organism: Desulfobaculum bizertense DSM 18034; assembly: GCF_900167065.1. NCBI lineage: Bacteria > Pseudomonadati > Thermodesulfobacteriota > Desulfovibrionia > Desulfovibrionales > Desulfovibrionaceae > Desulfobaculum > Desulfobaculum bizertense. Next base: position 77,220 of record NZ_FUYA01000011.1, on the reverse strand, counting down.
GCTCTGTCATGGCAAGCGTCTTGTGTCCCATGAGATCGCGAATTGTCAGGATAGGAGTTCCGCGCAACGCAAGCCAGGAGGCGAATGTGTGGCGCAGACTATGGAAGGTGATCCGTTCGCGTCTGTCAGTGACCCCCTCATTGAACATTTGATTCGCAACTCTTTTGAAAGTCTTCGGCACATCCGAGTGCTGCCGTCCCCATTTATTCGTAAAAACAAACTGGTTTCGTGGTCGCTCATAGCGCTGAAGCATTTCATGGACTGCATCGGACATGAAGGCGTCGCGTGAGGTAAAATTCTTGGTTGTTTCACGCTTGCCAGACGCGATGACATGGACAAGCCGTTCTTCGATATCCACGCAGCCCCAGCGAAGGGCACGGATCTCTCCGAGTCGCATACCAGTATGCAGGGAGAGCAGGGCCATATCGTGTGCCTGTGTGTTGCGAACGGCGAGTACTTGAAGAAATTTGTCAGCCTCTTCCTTGCTCAGGTAGCGGACGCGGGCTGAGTCGAATTGTGGCTTCTTTACGCGCTTTACAGGATTTGCTCCGCGCCAGAGGCCAAGGTCATTCATCTTGTTGTAGATGCGTGAAATGAGGGTGAGGGCGTGCGTCACCATTTGTGGACTTTTGCCCTCTTTGAACATGTCGGACTTGAGAGACTCCAAGTCGACAGGGGAGATTTGCGAAAGCTTGAGGTGGGCGAATTTTTCTTTGAGATGGTGGCGGTACATACTTTGATCATTGCTGAACCGCTTCGTGTTGATTTGGATCCACTTGTCGAAGTGTGCCCAAGCAGTCCCAAATGTCATTTCTGTATCTATGAGAACATCGCCGTGACGGATGGCCCGAATCCGTTCGCTGCGAACTTCACGGGCGAGTTCGGCGCTGTAACCTTCGGATTGCCAACCAACTCGTTCTGAGGTGAGTTTGCCGAATTTATTTCGGTAAATTATCTCGAAAGACTTGTCTGGATGTCCGCGATATCGTCTCTTGTCCGACTCGCGATAATAGACCCCTTCGAAGCCTTTTTTTTTGTATTTTGTGCGGCGCATTTACTCCCCTTTTTTTGTCAACGAATTGTCAACACTGGGGAGAATTTTAGTAAAAACTGAGCGTCACGGCAAATAGGTAAATATTTGGGATTATTGAATTTTGAAAGATAATTTCAAATTCAAAAAATACTAAAAAATCACTCCTAAGCGGTAGGCCACAGGTTCGATTCCTGTCGGGGTCACCATTGATTTCAAGGGTTTACACCATCTTTTGGTGTGGACCCTTTTTTGCGTGGCTACCCTATGGCTACCCAGAGAGCGTACTTTTTGCTCACGAATTGCACGTAAGTGAAATTTTCATTTGGACACTTACGTGCAAAACCATCCTTCCGCACCTCCCTTTTTGCAAATTTTGCCCCCTTTGTCACACATGTGAAAATTCAGGGGCTTACGCTATTCTTGGGAAAACGGCCGCCCGGCCACCTCCTTTCCCCCTTCCCCCATCTTGATTCCAGAGAGCAAACCTAAGTGCCCCTCACCGTTTTGAGGCGCGTTTGGGTCCTCCCTCAGAGCACATGAAATACGGGTGCGCAGAGGCGCGAAGTTCTCCCGGATGTGAACTGAGGATTGATTTGAAAATTTGAAAATCGTGCATGTTTCACGGCAGAAATTGTGGTTTTGGCGCGAGAGCGCAGAACGAAAAATGTCAACACATTGTCAACACGAGTCCGGAAAAGACCGGCTGGTCTGAGCTGCCACCAAAGCTTGGCTGAGGCTTCTTCGCATCGGTAGATCTGAGCTTTCAGCGTTGCGTGTTTGTGACCATAAGGCGAGGTCATGTTCACACTCTGTGAACAATTTGTACCAAGCGTTTTTGTCAACACGGATGTTGACAGTCTTTTAGAGCCTCAACTCTATGGCCGCTCGCCGGGTGTTCACAGAACGTGAACAAAAAGAGGGCACTGTTACATTTTGTAACAGGTCTGTCAGTTCACACCGCGTGAACAGGCTCGCCCGGGCTTTGGCTGAATTCGTTCAATGTGTTTTGAGATTGGATTCATGCGTTTTCTGATGCCGCGCAAAAACGGTGTTCACGCAATGTGAACACGCTTTGGCTGAGCCTTAGGGCTTTGTGTTCACACAATGTGAACATGGCCAAAATCATAGCCTTACATTTTGTAAGACAGTGCGCCGGATCACAGAGGAAGAAAGCAAGGAATCTTCCGTTTGCCACACATGCACGCACCAGCAGAATTCATAATGTCCACAAGCAGGAGCAATCCATGCCTAAGAATACGGCTGAAATTGGACAGGGCACGTTGGGAAAAGAGCAGGAAGTGCGTGCCGCTTCACCGTCAGAAGAATGCGCTGCGCAGGATCCACTTCCACAGCCTTCTCCGGGTGACGTTCCTTTTGGCGGTGCGCCACTGGAATTTGAGCTGAAGCGCAAAGCTGCGGAGTCTTCTGTGCCTCTTCCCGAGACGGGATGGACGCAGGCGGAAATACGAGACGCCGCAAGTTCTGAAATTGAGCTGGAGCGCAAGGAAATCTGGAAGCGGACCCTTGAGCAGTACGCAGACAGGCTGGACGGTGATCCGGATGCTCCGCCGCGTGCACAGGAACTCTTTTCTACGGTTCCGGAAACAGGGCACACGGTAGACGCTCCATATTCTAGAATCATGGCCAACCTTGCTTCCCTTGGTGATTTGGGGGACGCGCAAATGTTGCAAGAGCAGTCTGGCCATGAATTTTGCTATGACAACACGGCGCAGCGCTGGTTTCGGTTCAATGGCGTTATCTGGAAGCGGGATGGAAACAGGCAGGTGCGCCGGGAGGTGAGCCGGCTGGCGGAGTTCTATGACAAGGCCGCGTTTCAGCAGAAGCGAAAAATCAGGGAAGCAGGGCGCGGAGAGGTGACGGAAGCCAAGGGCGTGCTGCGTTCTATCCGAAGCCGGAGCAAGGCGCTGCGCGGATACTCTATTGATCGGGTGCTGGATGAGGCTGCCAGTGGTGACAACTCAATGGGCATTGCCGGCAACGAGTGGGACCAGCATCCCGAGCTTTTGGCCTGTGCCAATGGCGTCATTGATCTGGAGAGCGGCAAGCTGCACCGCGGGGATCCGAAGCTCTATCTGCGCATGGCCAGCCCGTATGAGTACCACGGTTTGCACGCGGAAGCTGAGCCGTTTGATGAAATGCTGGATATGGTCTTTTGCGGGAACGCAGAGCTGCGGGATTACTTTGAGCGGGTTGTGGGCTGCGCTGCAACGGGCCTGCGAGAAAAGAAGATTTGGTGCGCCTATGGCCCAAAGGGTGACAACGGCAAGTCCATTCTCTTTGAGACGCTGGCCGGAGTGCTGGGAGATTTTGCAGGCAACCTGAAAGTGGATCTGCTGCTGGACCAGCGCAAGCAGCAGAATGAAGAGCCGTATCTGATTGCCCTCAAGGGGCGGCGCATGGCGGTGGCATCCGAGCCACCAAAGAATTCATACTTTTCTCTTGAGCGGGTGAAGATGCTCACCGGATCCGACACGGTGACAGCCCGCGGTCTCTACATGCCGGACCCGCTGGAGTTCAAGCCGGTCTGCAAAATCTTTGTTCACACCAATTTCGTCCCAAGGCTGAAAAACGCAGACCAGGCATTTCTGAAACGTCTGGTCATTGTGCCGTTTCATGCGTCTTTTGTTGCTCCGGAGGCTGCGGATCCGAGCCGACACATGTACCCGCGAAAGCCAGAGGACAAAATCAAGGAGCTGTTCCGTCAGCATGGTCCGGGCATTTTGTCGTGGGTGGTGCGCTGTGCACGGCGTTATTTGCGGAATCGTGATTTGTCGGAACCGGAGTGCGTGCGCAAGGCAGGAAGTTCATACGAGCAGGAATATGACACGCTGGGAGACTTCATTCGGAGCTGCTGCGAGCTGGCGGATTCTGGAATCAAGACGCGCGCCAAGGTGCTCTATGACGTGTTTGCGCTGTGGCTGGAGCTGGAAAAGGGCGTTCCACCAGAGCGCATTATCAAGTCACGTTCGTTCAACGCGGACATGCGGCAGCGCTTTGATGATCATGATTCGAATGTTTTGTACTTCAAGGGGATTTGCCTCAAGCCGGAGTACAAGGGCAGCGCTGCGGAGTTGCGCGCGCAGTGGGAGAAGAAAGCAGACGCCTAGGCTTGCCTAGGGTTCGTTTCGGGTGCTTTTAGGTTTTGGGGAAGGGAAAATATCCTTGGGTTTCAGACTCTTCGTATTCTTTTTAGGTCTTTTTAGCTTTTATTTCTTAAAAGTAGAGAGAGAAAATAAAAAAGAAAAGAAGAGAAAAAAGAAAAGTAAAATATATAGAAAAGGATACGCACCGAACTCTAAACTCTCCTAAATGCACTTTAGCCATTTATTTTTGTTGGGCTTTTTGTTTTTGGGTTGGCCTGTTTGACTCGAAAAAACCCTAAATGCAAAGCCTAAATCGTTTTTAGGAGGCAGATATGGGACTGGCTTTGGACGTGATGAGTGCGGCAGAGCGGGAGCAGATTGCCCGGGAGCTGCTGACGGAGTGCAAGCCTGCACGCAAGGCGGGAAAGCTTTCTGCGAATTGCCCCTTTCATAGCGAAGGAACACCGGGCAATGCGTTTTTTTATAATCCGGAAGAGGACTACGGCTACTGCTTTAGCTGCGGGCAGGGCGGCGACCTTGTGAGCATTTTTAATGCCGTGACAGGGCGGGTGCCGGATGATCCAGAAGGCTTCAAAGAGTTTGTTGCCCGCTACTGCAAGGAAGGCGCGGAAAAGCTGCGCGGGCAGATTTCGCGGCGGGAGGCACAGGGCTGGACGCCAAAGAAGGCGGAGCTGCCGCCAGCGAGCTGGGGGGACAAGGCTCTGGAGTTTGTGGTGCAGGCAAACGCCGAACTGATGAACGATGAAGAGCGCCTTGCCCAGCTTCTGCGCTGGGGGATAACCGAAGGCGCCGTGCGGGAGCTGGGCATTGGCTGGAATGACGAAACAACGTTTCGGAAGTTTACGCACTGGGGCCTGCCCTACGAAGAAAATGACAAGGGCAATGAGCGCTGCATAATGCTGCCGCGCGGTTTTGTGTTTCCGGGCTTTCGCCGCGGCGTGCCCGTTCGGATACACATCCGCTGCGAGGATCCGGACATGCCGGATCTGCCGCGCTACTTCCAGATCATGGGCAGCTCGAATGTTTTGTATCTCTTTGGCGAGCGCAAAGCATCGGTCTGGGTTGTGGTGGAGACTGTTCGGGACGCCATGCTGCTGTGGCAGGAGCTTTCACCCCTTGGCGTTGGAAGCATGGCCGTGGGCGGGGTAAGTGTTCGGCCGGATACAGACGCGGAGCGGATTTTGCGCAGCGCGGAGTTCATCATGGTGGCCCTTGATAACGATGACGCCGGAGCGCGGAACTCCTGGCATTTTGAGCCGTGGAATGAGCGTAGCCGCTTTTCGTGGTGCCAACGCTATGCGCAGGCGTCGCGCTGGCTGGTTCCCGCGGGCATTGGCAAAGACGCCGGAGACCTGCCGGGGGCTGGTGTTTCTGTGCTGGACTGGTTCATGGCTGGTGTGCCGGCGCACATCCGCCGCAGGCTTTTGCGCAGGCAGGAAGAAATCCGGGGAGGGCAGAACCGTGGCTGAAGCACGAATTTTGAGAAACGTTCATCAGGTGTACAAGTACCTGCGCGAGGAAGCAGGCTTTCAGGTGAGCTATGGCAAGGTGCGGGATGCCATTTCGCGGCGAGAGCTGCCGCAGCGCCGTGGCGGTGGCTGGGTAGAGCAGACCGTGGTGCAGTGGGCACGCGCTGCACTGGCTCCGACCGTGGATGAGTCTGCGCGTCTTGATGCGCCGCAGGGCGGAAGCTCTTTGCTGGGCGAGCAGAAGATTGCCCGGCAGGTGAGTCTGATGCAGCTCAAGGAAAGCCGGGAGCGGTTTTCTTTGGCCAAGGACCGTGGGCGCTACATTGAGACGCCCGTGGTGGAACGCGAGCTTGCAGAGCGCTGGACCGCAGTGAAGCTTTTGCTGCGAAGCTGGATACAGGAAAGCGGGCCGGACGTGGCGGCGCTCTTTGGCGGAGACGCAGAGCGTGCGCAGGAGCTTGTGGCACTGGTGGAAGGGAACGCGGACAAGGCGGATGAACTTTCGCGCAGGCAGTTTGCCGTGCTGCCGGAGCTGGTGGCCAGCTTTGAGCGGCGGCTTGCCGAAGTGCTGAACAACCTGAGTTCCGGGAACTGGTTTACGGAAGAGATGGCCAGTGCATGGGCGCAGTATCAGCAGAGTGTGGAAGATGAAGAGCTGGAGACGGCGCGGGAGCTGATTACGCTGGTTGGCGGGAATCAGGATGCTGCACCAAAGCTTTTGGGGCGTTTTTGGATTGCCCCGCGGGAGGTGCGGCAATGACGGCACCTTTTGAACTCTATCCCGGTGAGGTGCAGGTGCTGGCGTCCCGGCCGTGGATGTCCACGGAAGAGTGGGCGGAAAAGCATTTTCGCCTTGTGACTGGGCGTTACTCCGGGCAGTTTTTCCGGCATTCGCTTATGCCGTACGCCCGGGGCATTATGCGCGCGTGGGATGATCCGACCGTGCGGCGGATATTCTTGTGCGGCACCTCGCAGACCGGCAAAACCACAATTGCCTATGCCTGCCTTGCGGCGGAACAGTGGCGTGACCCTGCTCCGGCAGCCATTGCCATGCCGGACGAAAAGGCACTGCGCCGCGTTATGGAAGAAAAGATGGCCATGCACTTTCGGCGGTCTCCGGAGCTGCGCGCGATGTTGTCCGACTCTGCGCTTGCTGTGCAGCGTGACCGGCTTTTGCTCAAGGGGGCAACCCTGTGGGGCATCCATATGGGTTCGGAAATGTCCATGTCTTCGGTGACGCTGAAGCTTTTGCTCATTGACGAAGAAGACGCGTGTCAGGTGCCCGGGGCAGCGCAGGTGGTTGAGGAACGCGTGACGTCCTATGCGGACAGCTCAAAGGTGATTCGCCTGTCCAAGCCGCGCGGCGCAGAAGGTGAATCTTCCATCTGGACGGCCATGAAAGCAGAGTGCCCGGTGATTTATCAGTGGCGCGCTGTGTGTCCGGCCTGTCAGACGCCGCAGATCATGAAGCTTGAGAACATTCGCGTGCCCAAGGACGTGCGGGATCCGAAAGAGATTTTGCACCGCAAGCTTGCCTGGTATCAGTGCGAGAAGTGCGGCTTTCGCTGGGATGACTATCGCAGGGATCTTGCTGTGGCCGCCGGACACTGGTGGACGCAGCGCAAAGTGGTGCGGCCGCTGTCTGTGGGGTTCCATATGCCAAGCTGGATAAGCCGGAACGTGTCGCTTTCGCGGGTGATGCACGACTGGTTTGCTGCTGTGCAGGATGGGACGCCGCGCAAGATGGAGCAGTTTGACAATGCGCACTGCGCGCGGCCGTACAAGGTGCAGGCCGTGGAGACGCGCGAAGATACGATTCGGGAGATGATACGCCCGGAGCTGCCGCCGCTGACTGTGCCGCAGGAGGCCGTGGTCCTGACTGCGGGCATAGATTCGCAGATGACGGGATTTTGGTTTGTGGTGCGGGCCTTTGCCAGAACAGGGGAGAGCTGGCTGGTGCAGTATGGCTGGCTGACGTCGTGGAACGACGTGGAAGAGCTGCTGTTTAATACGCGCTTTCCTGTACAGGGGCGCGATGATGTGCAGATGGCTATCTGGCGCGCGGGCATAGACATGGGCGGCACAAAGAACCTTGCGGATGCGCAGGGCTGGTCCAAGACCGAAGAGGTCAAGATGTGGCTTATTGACCAGCAGGAGCAGGGACGCGGGGACATTGTGCACGGCATCAAGGGGGCGTCCAGAGCCATGCAGCAGATTGTGCGGCCGTCCACGCTGCCACGAGATCCCAAGTTGCCGTCCCGGTATCAGGAGCCTTTGACCTTTTATTTGCTGGACACGGAAGCCCTGAAAGACGCCATTCATTTTGTTCGCTTGCGTCCGGATTCTCGTATGCCCATGTGGCTGCACTCGGAAACGGATGACAGCTACCTGCGGCAGATGATGGCGGAGAAGCGGGTGGAGAATCGCAAGACCGGAAAGGTGGTCTGGGACGCAGGAAGCAGGGCGAACCACCTCTTTGACTGCGAAGTCTACGCCGCTGCATGCGCGCATCCGGACTGGACGCCAAGCATGCGTACGCTGGGGGATCCGAACTACATCTTTACTCGTAAACCAGAGCAGCAGCCAAAGGCGCAGCGGCCTCTGCGGATACGCCAACCCGGGAGGATAAATCCGTGGGCGAACCGATAAACAGCATTCCAGTTGAAGTGTTGAGAACCTTGGTGACAGAGATTCAGACCAGCACGGCAGTGGACTGGGATCCGCGCTGCGGCGGATGCTGCCCGCTCTGCGGAGCACAGCGCTGCCGGGTGATGTCAACCCGGCCGTGGAACGGAAGCGTTCGGGTGCGTAGGCACCGCTGCCCACGCTGCGGGCACAGGTTCAAAAGTGTTGAGGTGATGTGAGGCTGGAGAAAAGTGAAAAATGAGAAAGAGCCGGGTGACCGGCTCTTTTTTTGTGAACAAATATAGAGTATTGAGTTTTCAAAAGGAGATATTATGCAGACTTTTACAGCTTTTCCGGTGAATGGTGATTCTTTTTTGTTGCAACGTGATTGTGTCAATATTTTGGTAGATGGAGGAGGATGTAAGACGGGCATTATACCGCGTAAGGGGAATGGTGTGCCAAGGAAATTTGATGTTGTCGTTTGTACGCATGCAGATAGTGATCATATTACGGGGCTTGTTGGGCTGTTTGAACAGGCGGCGAAAAATGAAATAAAAGAACTATGGGTTCCTAGCTATTTTATTAGAGCAAAAGATATTCCTTCGGATGGAAGAGAAAGGAAGAAATTTTATGATAAAGAGATGAGTGTTTTAAAAGAGCTTATGAAGAATGATGGTGAATATCCTTTCGATACAGTAGAAAAACTTGTTGCCTGTTGTAGTGATGAATTTGATGTCAGCCATGATGAAATGAAAAGAACTTTGATTTCAAATTTAAAGCAAAAAAAAAGGTCAGAAAATATTTATGAATATGTCAAAACCCATGTTGAAAAAATAATACTACTAATTAAACTGGCGGGTGAGAAGAATATAAAAATAAGGTATTTTTCTTGGGGTAAGAAGGGGGAAGAAACGTATAAATATTTTTATTCAGTAAATGCAAGAGAAGAGAGAATAAAGAAGGTATCAGGCAGTAAAAAAGAAAATTTGGGAAAGCTTTGTTATTGTACGGCACTATCTGCAATAAACAAGATGTCTCTTGCTTTTTTGGCTCCAGAGACAGATAAAAATAACGCTGTTCTTTTTTGTGGAGATTCAGAGTTGGAGAATGCTTCTCTTGGAGTGAGTCCTAAGAATATTCCTATTGTAACAGCGCCGCATCATGGTTCTGAAAGCAATAAGGCTGCGTACTCTGTAATTGAAAATTTCTATTCTCATCCGATTTTTGTGGTTAGTCTTTATTCACGCGTTGATAAAAAATTGTGTAATAAGTTCTTTAAAGAAAAATGGTATGCTACCGATAAAAATTTAGGGCTTGTAGCTCTAGAAAAGGAAAATAGAGATTGGTATGGTCCAGATGAGGAATGTCTTTCGAAGGGGGAAAGATCAGATGACCATCGTTTCCTTGTAGAAAGATTGCTTATAGAAAGTCTTTAGATAGTTATACATTAGAGCCGGGTGACCGGCTCTTTTTTTTTACTCCACGGAATACGGTGATTTGAAGTACACGTATTTCTTATATTCTTTGCTAACGCCACGTGCGAGCATGGCGTCCATATCTTTGCTTGGTATGGCTCGGTTAGGAACCTCAATTTTCCACATGGGGCAGGGATCGCCGAGGTATTTGGTGGCGTACACATAGGTGCCAAGTCCGAGCAGGTCTTTTTCCATGAAAACGTCCGATGATGCGACAAAAATTTTGATAACGTCGCCACGTGTTTCTTTGCGCACGGCCTGAGCTGCGTGGACAATGCTTTGCCCCACCTGCGCGGGGGTGATGATCTTTTCGTTTGTCAGATCGGGGCGCAGGAGAATGGTCGCTTCAACAATAGTTGCGCTTGGCGTGCCGCCAGCTTCTGCTTTGAGGAAGTCGTATTTGAGGGCTTGTCCGGTTTCTGGGCTGTCGTAGCGAATGGTGAGAGCATCGGGTGCAGGGTCTTTGACACAGAATTTTTCTGTAAAACCATTGAGTCGCATTGCTCGTAGCTCTGTGACTGGTATGGCTTTTTCTGGAACGGCACTTTGCCAGACAGGGCATTTCGCGCCGCGAAGTTTTCCGCTGGGGGTGTAAGCACAAGTGCCAAGGCTTCCTGTGCCGATAAGCCCTTTGCAGGGGGTAAGAAAGATTTTCACGCGGTCCACAGAGATTTCATGCTCTTTGTTGAGTGCGGCCTTGCGGATGGTGTGCAGTATTTGTGTCGGGGTAATTCCTCCGCTTTTGGGAAGCTTTGTGAGCTGAATGTGGAAATTAGCAATGCGAGCGCTGCCCTGTGGATAGAGTCCTAAACTGGAACTAAGGGTGTCATACTCCAGAGCTTGGGAAGTGTCTGGCGCTACGGCTTTTTCTTGTGCCGGAGGGGAATTGGGTGCTTCTTCATCTATGGTCACGGTGGTGTGTACTGTGACGGATGGAGTGTTGGCCTGTGTCTTTTCTTCTGGCTCAGCACTGCACGCCACAAGAAAAGCCAGGAGGCCACAGAGAAAAACAAAGCTGTGATTCCGCATGATCTTCTCCTTGTTTGAAATCATGAAAAGCTATAAGTGTTTTCTGGTTATGGTTCAAGGTTGAAGGTGTCTGGTGTAGTTTTTCAATAGAAAGATGCTTTTATGGAAAATGGATAAAGTGGAAAAGGCTATAGGTGGAAGCGCTTATGAAGGTTTATATGTTTGGGTGTAGGCATAATTCTTTGTATGCTCATCAACAATTGAAGGAAGGTTTGCAAGATTGTCTTGATCAAGGGGTTGAGCCGGAATTTGTTGCGGTAGAGTATAAAAAAAGTATGAAAGAGCAGATATTGAGGCAGCGGGATTTTGAATGTTTAGAAGAAAGTAGAAAGAATTTTTTGAGAGAAAAGATTGGCGACGAATACCATCATATTACTCCTTCAATTGGATATGATATGGATTCTCACCAAGAGTATTATCCGGATGTTGAAACCGTATGGCTTGATGATGATAGAGAATTAGATGAATTAGAAAAAGATGCTCCTAACCATTTTTTGTATAATACAATTGTAAATGTTTTAAATTTTAAGGATAAGAATAGGTTAAATTTTGATGGTGAATTTTGGAAAAGATATATGGCAGAAGAAAAAAAGACGGTTTGCCAGCCTGCGTATAATACAGAGAGAGATCAAATGTGGCTTCAAACTTTAATTCCGTATTTGTTATTAGAAGAAGATCAGAGTTGTATTATTATAGTTGGTGCAGATCACATCTCTAAACATGAAGGAGTACTCAAAGAATTGCTTGAAGAAGCAGGACATGTAGTTGTTTTGCGAGATTGTACATGTTAATATATTACTATCCTTTGGGATTTATGAATCCTGTAGTTTTTTCTTCTGGTTTGATAGACGGGCTTAAGTCTATTGAAATTGGATTTTCAGATTTTGTAGAAGAAATTCCGTTTAGAATAAGGCTTATGTGGGCAGCTTTAAGCGACGTCCCAGTTGATTTTTGGATTTTGAGTATATTCTTTTTGTATTTTTTTATTGTCTATAATTATGAAAAAGTATTGCGAAGGATGCCCAAAGAAAATGACTCGCATCCCTTGTGGGGATATGGGCTAGAGAGTGAATTATTAAGATATATTTTTGAAAAGAGAAAAGTTGAGCAGGCTTTTGTTGTAGATGGGAAATGGGGAGTAGGGAAAACTTTTTTTGTTACTAAATTTTTTAAAAAATATAAAAAAAGGTTGAAAAGTTCAGGATTAAATCCTGTCTTTATTAGTTTAAATGGAATTTCAACAGTTGAAGACCTTGAGGCGGAGTTCTTCAGAGCAAATACAAAACAGACTCGAAAGTTGGGGATACTGCTGGGGCGAGCTGTTGCACGTTCAGCTTTGAAACGTGTTAGTCTTGGTGTGAAAGAGTTTTCTCTTTTTTGGGGAAAGATAAAGCCGTTTACCAAGAATGATATTTTAGTTGTTGATGATGTTGAGCGCTGTGTTGTTTGTGCCGATAACATTTTTGGATACATAAATCAGATTGTAGAGAAACAGCATATTAAATTGATTTTAATTATGAATCAGGAGGAATTAGTAAAAAATTCAGAAATGATTGGCCACGAAGCTAAAGTAGTAATTCATGATACATTAGAAAAAGTTGTTTTTAGAAGATGGACGGTTTTAGCAGATTTTGATTCGTTTTTTAAAAACTATACATGTTGGCTACAGAGTCTTTTTTTGAATGAAAGTGAATGCCTTGATGCCGGGCATGCCTGTATGTCGTTTTTGACTTTTATTAAAGAAAATAAAGCTGGTATCAAATTTTTATTTGACGATACAAGATTTTGCAATATCCGGTTGTTTAGTAATGGATTAGAAGAGCTTAGAAGTATTTTCATGGGGTTTAGTGATGATATATATGAAAACAAAAATTTTATAAAAAGATTTGCTGGTTTGTTTTTGATTTTTTATGTCGAAAATCGACTTGGTAAATTAGATCTACATGATTTTTTTGAAGGGGAGATTATTCAAGGTTCAGAAATGGGTATGAATTTTGAGAATCCAAAGAAGGAAGCAGTTCAGTCAAATTATTTGAAGAATAAATATAAGGAGTATTCGCCCCAGCAGTATAGACTTCCTGGTTGGGTGTGGTTGCAACTTTTGAAAGATGGTGTGAATTCATGGGAAGCCGTATTAAAAGAAATTAAGACTTCAACGTTATTTCAAACAGAAATTCCGTGGGTTAAATTGTGGCATTTTGATGAACCAACTGAAGATCAAATGACTGATGATGAATTCTTTGATCTTGTAACCAAGCAAAAAGAAATATTGTTCAATGAGGAACTTAAAGATGTTCTTTCTGTCCTTCATATAGCGGGGCTTTTGAAAAAATTTAATGATAGGAAAATGTTCAAAGTAGATATTGAAAAAGTACTATTTCATGCAGAGAAGAATCTAGAAAAACTTCGAGATCAGAAAGAACTGATTCATGATTATGAGAAGTTAAGAGAAGTCGTGATGTATAATTGTGATATACAGCATTTGTCGACAGAATATATAGATTGTCAAGATGGAAAATTTTTTCCAAATTTATATAAAAAAGCTCAAAAATGTGTAAAAGAGCAATGGGATTCTCAGAATAAAGAAACGCTTCCAGATCTAATATTGAAGTCGCTTGAGACTCGCAATTTTGATTTGTTGCGGGAGCTTGTTGTTCTAGAGCACTCTGGAGGAAAATACGCTCATACTCCTGTGTTTAATTTTTTTGATCCACAGAAATTTTATTCAAAGCTTGTGGGGTATGATTCTGTTTCTATAAGTTTTTTGAGTGGGGTATTCCACCAGCGGTATAATTTTTTAAGTAAAGAATCAGCCCAAGAGCTTTTTCCTGAAAAGGGCTTTGCTGAGAGCTTGAAGAAAATTATAGATAGCGAATGGGATGAAGAATCATATGCGCCCAATAAAGAAGAATTGAGGGATTTAAAAGATCGGATTCTTCCACACGCTTTAGAAAATTTTAATAAATTTTAGTCTACCCCCCCCACCACGCTTCTCCAGCGCCGTATGAAAAGTACAGCTGTGTACTTTTCATACGGCGCTTTTGTTTTTTTGTCCGCTGCGCAGGGTATAGCTAAGCCAATACCTCTACCTTGTGCGGAAGGACTCTATGGACGAAGACAAGCTTTCCAAGAAAATAGAACAGGGCGCTGTGGATGCTGTGGACATGCAGGAGTACGAGACTCCTGATGGCTACAGCTTTAAGCGTGCCCCTTTGCGGGAGTTGATGGCAGCCCGGAGAGAGATCCGGGCAGAAGAGCGCTCGCAGGGCGGGACGGTTCTTGAACGTGCCATGAGCGTGAGGCCGCGGCGATGACGAAGCGCGTGTTTCATCACAGCCGGGCGCGTGGCCGTGGCCGCAGTGTGCGCCGTACTGGTGCCAGCGTTAGCGGGACGATGGGCAACTGGGTGAGTTCCCTTGTTTCTGCCATGTGTGCAGAGCGGGAAAAGCGCCGGGTGGCAGACCGTGCCCTTGACCTCTACACCAATGACGCAATGGCGCATGGCGTTATGGAGTCGCTGGTTGTTGAGGCGGTTGGCATTGGACAGACTCCCTGCTTTTCGCCACGGCTGGACCTGCTTGGGCGCAGCCCGGAGTGGGGCGAGGATTACCAGCGGCAGGCGCTGACTCTGTTTGAGCGCTGGGGGCTGGACTGCCGCAAGTGGTGCGATGCGCAGCGCCGCAGCACATTTTATGGTCTTCAGGCACTAGCCTATTTCGGCTGGAAGCTTGATGGCATTTCCCTTTTTCAGGTTGTTTCCCGGCCTGACCCTTTGCGTCCGCTTTCGCTGGCGCTTCTTCCTATAGACGCTTCACGTCTTGTTTCTCCACGTTCTGCCAGTGCAGAGATTTATGACGGCATTGAAATTGATGCCGACGGGCAGCCCATTGCCGTGTGGCTAAGAAAGCCCGGCGAGCGCGCCCAGTGCGTGAACGATGCACAGTGCACGCGCCATGAGATTTGGGACGCCCGCACCGGACTGCCCAAGCTGCTCATTGTCGGGGATGTGCGCAATATTTCCGAGTATCGGCAGGACTCCATTCTGGGGCCAATCATCAAAGAGATTCGCGATTCCAATGACTTTGTGGATGCCGCTCTGGTGGGGGCGCTGGTGCGCAACCTTTTTGTGCTTTTTGTGGAAGACATGAGCACCGGCGGAACAAACCGGGACACGCCGCTGGAAGAGCGGGTGCTGGAGCTGGACAAGGGGACGGTTTTGCAGGGGGCAGCGCGGGAGAAGCCGCAGTTCTTTAGCCACACGGCAGCGCCGAACGGGTATCAGGAACTCTTTGGCGGCATTGTGGACCGCGTGGGCATGGCCACGGGCCGGGGAAGCGAAAGCGTGCTGCGCCGTTTTCAGGCGTCGTACTCCGCCAGCCGCGCAAACATAGAGAAAGCGGAGCAGTACAACGAATATGAGCGCTCTATCCTGAACACGACGTTCAACCAGCCAGCTTTGGCATGGATGCAGTACGAAGGCGCGCTGCGCGGGCATTTGCCCGTGGGTGCCGTGGACATGGAAGAGCATCTTTTTGAATACACGCGCTGCGACTTTATGCCGCAGCCATTCCGGCACATAGACCGGGAGAAAATTTCCAAGGCCAATACGCTGGACCTTGCATCCAACACCAACACGCTGGCGCGGATCCACGGCGAAGGTGGCCGGGACTGGCGCGAAGAACTGACCCAGCGGGCGCGGGTTTAAAAGTGTGTAGCAGGGGTGAGGCGGTGGAAAAGGAAGGAAAAGGAAAGAGCCGGGTGACCGGCTCTTTCCTTTAGTTATCGATGTATTGATATGGGAAACAGAAGGGCTTTATGTTTGTTGTCGGTGATGTCAAAAAGTTTAATTCGTAATTTTGTATAGGGTTGCCACCTGAGGTAGATGAATCCCTGCTGGATATCGCCAGGGTAAATGACTCTATCCTCAAAGGCATGTGTCGCAAGCTGTTTTTTGAATTCAAGAGTCCATCGGTCTGAAACTCCTGCGCCAAGTCCTGCGGCTGCACCTGTTGTGCCTCCTATAATTGCGCCTGATTGTGCGCCAAGCCCAGCATCCCCGCCTGCGCTACCAATTCCAGCACCAACACCAGCACCTACAGCTGCGCCTAGTGCTGCGCCTGCGACCGTTTGAGCTACAGCTGTAGATCCAATTGAAGATGATCTGATTTTTCCAGCCGCATTATCTAGGGTAAATGCAACCTGATAAGATCCCTCGGAGGTGATTCCGAAAATTTGTTGATGATTAATTTCCAATTCCTTGTCGCCATTGTTTTGGACAATTATATGAATTGGGAGAACTCCAGCCTTTTTGATATCGGTATGGAACAGCTCTTTTGAGCGGTTGAGGCTGTCAACTGGAACTGCCGCAATAATGAGGCCATTAAGTTCTTGGTGTCCGGGAATAGCTTCGGGGGGCTGAAACGAGACGTCTTCTACCCTAAGGGGAGCGGCGCAACCTGAGAGGAATATGCACAGCAAAAGATATATAAAAGGTGTTTTATTTTTCATGCTGTTTATCTTCCCATTTAATAAAGTATTTTTTTAAGTTTTGTGATTTATTCATTTGATAAAGAAGATCACCGACCGCTTTGTCCACGGCATCATTGAATCCCGCAGCAAAACCACGGCCTGCTTCGGAATAGGTAAGCATCATTTCATTCACATTTCTGGACTGGCTTACTTGTGTTGTTCCAACCCACACAATTCTTTTTTCAGAAAGGTCTTTAATTTCTGCTCGTATTGCAAGCCGGGTGTAGCTTTCAGCAGAAACACTGCTAAAGCCTGTATGAACGTCCATTTTAGTATCAATATCTTGGAGGGATACTCTCATAAGTGCCTGTGCATTTAAATGCTTAGGGATAGCAGGCTTGTCTACAAGATAAATTGTTTTAAATTGGTAAGACATCCCTTTGATAAATTTGACGGCAATGGCTTTACCAAGGTCGAAAGAAAAATTGCCCATTTTGATGGACTGAGTGCATTTAGCATTAACAAGATTAGGGTCGAGGTAGAGAGCGATTGAAGCATCTTTAACTTTAAGGCATTTCATCCGAGAAAAGGCTTCATAGCTGAGGCTTGAATCTAAGCGAGGTGATACTTGAATTTTGGAACAACCAGTAAGGGAGAAGAATGTTAGTGCGACTAATATCAGTGTAATTTTTTTCATGAAGAAGTCCTTCTTGGAAAATAATGAAAAGAAACAGCTTGAGATTTAAAAAGTAGTGGTTAAATACAAACTGCCCTGAGATTATGCGCGATCATATAGCTGAAAACTTTTATTGAAACAACAATATTATGTACCTCTTTTAATGAAGATAAAGAGGTACATGCGGTAAAAAGTAGCAAAAGCACCTTGCTGATTTTCATTCCCCGCACAGTCCCTTCTGCTCAATTTCATAATAGTCGGAAATTGAGAGCGTCCGAGACGTGCCGGAGAAGTCCCAAACGGGGCATGGTGCGTTTCCGGCATCCTTCCCCTCTGGGGCGTAGAACACCCGCATGAGGATTTCTTTCCCGATGAATTTTTTTGAGGGAACAATCCATATATGAATCATGTCCGCGTGTGGATCCTCTTCCTGCAAGATGAGGGCAGCTTTTGCTGCTGTCTGCTTGAGGAGCTGCGGTGTGATCTTGTTGTGTCGGTCCGGATCCGGCAGGAGCTGGATATATCTGTCGACATTTTTTCCCCCATAACCTTGCCGGATTCTGTTTTGAGATAGCGGAAGGGTAGAGCTTTTGCTGTGGCCGGAGCAACGGGTGCTTCTTCATCTATGGTCACGGTGGTGTGTACCGTGACCATAGATGGAGCGTTGGCCTGTGTTTTTTTTCTTCTGGCTCAGCGCTGCACGCCACAAGAAAAGCCAGGAGGCCACAGAGAAAAACAAAGCTGTGGTTCCGCATGATCTTCTTCTTGTTTGAAATCTTGAAAAGCTATAATTGTTTTTGATTGAAGTTCAACGCGTAAACTCGACACCGCTTTGTGACGTTTGTGTATGTTTTTAACAAAAAGTGTAATTAAAAAGAGGTGCTTATGGAGACTAAAAAGCCAGGGGAAAGTCGACGAGAGAATATTGAAGAGTTGACAGGCCTGAGAGGGGTTGCAGCTCTTTTTGTTTTGCTGAGTCATTTTGTGCTACTGGCTCCACAGTTGCGGGAAACGAGCGCCAACCTTTATTTAAGGCACTTTGGTGTTGTTGGAATGAGTCTTTTTTTTACACTGAGTGGATTTGTCATATACTACAATTACGCGGAGAGAATTTGCCAAGATCCAAGAGGGGGGATTAAAAAGTTTTTAATCGCACGATTTGCACGGCTTTATCCATTATATTTTGTTTTTGTTGTAGGTGGGTTTCTTTTAAATTTATTGTTTTCACATTTTAATTTGAACTCTTTTTCTGCAAATTTGGTGTCATTGCCAGCATATTTGTTGGGCGTTCAAAGCTGGTTCTATGGGTATGTGAATGGAATTCCGCTGATATTTTTACAGGGATTCGTGAATATTTCTTGGTCAATCTCAGCCGAACTGGCCCTTTATTTGTTCTTTTTACCTTTCGCTTTTATCCGAATTGGCAGTTTGAAAAAAGTTGCTTTTTTGTGTGGCTTGGTTCTTCTTGGGAGATGTTTATATGTTTATTTAAGTTATTTTGGTTTTCAAGGAATAAGTATCGGTGGGATGATTGATTCAAGAATAATTCCACATCAAGGTTATTACGGATGGATATGGCTTGTGTACCATTCTCCTTATGGAAGAATTTTTGAGTTCCTTGTAGGCTGTTTGTCCGCTAAGTTTTATTTGCTGAATAATAATAAATTTAAGAGCTTTTTCAAAGTCTTAGCACTATTTTCAATAGTTCTATTGTCGTTGAATGTTATGGATGTAATTAAATTTGAATTGTCAGATCATTTGTTGATTCCTTTGTCACTTATGCTTTTTGTATTTTCTGTTGTTCAGTGTAGGTCGAAAATACTTAGAACAAAATTCCTTTTGTTTATTGGAGAAATTTCTTATTCAACATATTTGTTGCATATTGTTTTTGTACAAGTACTTTCATACACTGGAAGTGATTACTCAATGATCTTTTTAAGGATATGTGTTCTTGTCGTAGCAACATATGTGACTGCATATTTTTCCTATAAATATATTGAGAATCCAGCGCGTCGTTTTATTCGCGCGAGATTTCATTAAGTAGTTCTGATCTCCTCGCTTCTCCAGCACCGTGTAACAATTATATCTGTGTAATTGTTACACGGTACTTTTATTTTTTTGTCCGCTGCGCAGAGTATAGTTAAGTCAATATCTCTACCTTGTGCGGAAGAACTCTATGGACAAAGACATTCTTTCCAATAAAATAGAATAGGGCGCTGTGAATGCTATGGATATGTAGTAATACGGGGCTCCTGATGGGCACAGTTTTAAGAGTCCTTTGCCGTTTTTAGGCGTCGTACTCTGCCAGCCCCCAAATATAGAGAAGATGGAGCCGTACAACGAATATGAGCGCTTTATCCTGAACATAACGTTTAACCAGCCAGCTTTGGCATGGATGCAATCGAAGACGCGAGCTCGGGTATTTCTTATGAGACCCTTTTCTGGACGACTTTTGAATTCAAGCGCTGTGAATTTATGCCGCAGCCATTCCGGCACATAGACCTGGAAAAGTGGTTATGCGTGTAGGAATTTGTTAGATTTTGTGAAAAATTTTAATGTAAATAGTGGGCTAGGTGTAGACTGTTATATGTGTAAATAAATTTAATATTTTTATTTAGTAATACTATATTTATAAGTCTGCACAAAATAAAAGCAATTTTTTTATATACAAAAAATTAAAAAATACAGTACAAAAATTTTTTTTTCATGTTATTAAGTCTAGTACATCTTCATATGAAATATTTACTCTTGAAATTATCACTGCGTAATAGCAACGATTGTTTGTTGCTGTTGTACTTGTGATAACAATAATAGGAGGACAATTATGAATAATGAAGGTGTTAACTTAGAAAAAAAATTTGATCAGTGGTTAGATGGTGGTAGCAGCATATCACTAGACACGAAGCAAACTGAAATTATCAGCAAGTTTACGGTGTTTGGCGAAGGTGACAGCCAAATTTCTGGCCAAAACTCAACAGCAACTGGGCCGGATGCGGCTAAAGAATCGCAGCAAAGTAAAGAAGTTGATTCCGCAAAAAAGGAAGGAGATCTGGATAAGCTTGCTAAATTGCTCTATGAATCAAAGGGCAATGCTGTGGCGAGTATTCTGGGGCTTGCGCAGAGTAGATCCGGATGGAATCCTCTTGATCCTGAAAAGAAGAACAATTTTGATGGATTTAGAGAATTCGTTTCTCAGATTCTCAGGGTCCCATATTTCTCTATTCAACAGAGTGAAGACAGTTCAGTCCATTACTCTGAGGAGAATTATGATAAACTCATTGATGACGTTGCGGGATTGTATGACAGCATAACGGCTGCGGATAAGGAGCAGATTAAAAAAAGTGTGGTTAAACTCGCAAAAGCTTGTACAAGCCGAGTGAATACATCAAACACGGATACGCTTTTTGTCCAGAACACAATGAATGCTTCTGAGGACGGCGACATCATTGTGGGACTTGAGCAGTCGTATATGCTGATGGAGTATGACAGCCATTCTGGGAAGGGTGCTCCGAAAGATAAATACAAGACGGACATCGAAGTGAAAGTTGTGGAACTTCTCTTTAAAGGTTCCATTTGGACGCCAGAGGCTGCTCGGAAGTTGGCTGCTAAGTTTGTCAAGAGTTGGGATGATTGGCTTGATGATACCAGCACTCCAGAAACTCCTGATTCAGGGAAAATTAAATTCTGCTTCGGCTAGCATTGTGTAAGTTCGTTTCGATAAGCCCCCAAAGATGGGGGCTTTTTTATGGCTATTTTTGTGCTTTTTATGAGTTTCGCACAGCCTGAAAGGAGGAAATTTTTGGAATAATACTTGCTGCAGTGATGTTATACAAAATGTATATGTCAGTTTTATGAATGAGACGATTGAGACACGTGAAAATATGAGGCATGTCAGAGAATGTATTATTGTCCTTTATGCGGTATGGACCACGATGGGTATCTTCCCCTCTGGAAAGAGTTGAGTGATGCGCTTGAGGCATATGGTTTTGATGCCATTTCGCTAAAACCAGAGTTTTATAATCGAGAGAATCTTACGTGCCCTGTGTGTGGTGGGATGGACCGAGAGCGTATGTGCGCGGAATATTTGCGTCGCACTTTTGGGAAAAATTTTTATGATCGCTCATTTCGTTTTCTTGAGTTCGCGCCCAACCCTGCCTTTAGCCGTTTTATTCGGAAAAATTTTACGCTACGCCACGAAACAGCAGATCTTTTGCGCAGTGATGTGACGTATCAGTGTGATCTCACAAATATGCCTGTGCTGAAAACTGAGAGTGTCAACGCGTGGATCAGCCTGCACATGCTGGAGCATATCCCTGACGATAGAGCTGCTCTCCGCGAGCTATACCGAATACTTACACCTGGCGGTTTTGGCTTGTTGCTTGTTCCTCTAAGTCTGGCCCTTGAAAAGACAGATGAAGATCCCTCCGCCTCAGAGTTTGAGCGTTGGCGGCGTTTTGGTCAGAATGACCACATTCGGATGTATGCCAAGAAGGATTTCATTGAAAGAATCCTTGAGGCGGGGTTTCAGCTTGAGCAGCTGGGCAAAGAGTGGTTTGGCGAGAAATGTTTTGCACGGCTTGGGCTTCCCGACACGGCTGTACTGTATGTGCTAAAAAAGCCCGGTCTCGAAACTTCATAGCTTTTCGTTTCCGCATAAAAAACGTGCCGGTGTTGTGAACTCCGTGCACGTTTTTTTATGCGGCGTGTTTTTTGTATTATTTTTTGCGGTTAAAGATGCAGCTGTTTGGTTCTGTTTCCCAGCATTTGTTGCACGAAATACATCGCGGGCGGTAGTGCTCATCACGCTCCCACCGTGTGATGAGATCTGGCTCGCTCAGGAGGGGGCGAGCAATTGAGAAACACTGTATTTTTGTGGAATTCAGGATTTCGTTCATGCGTTCTACAGAACGGTTGCCGCCCATAAGAATCACCGGGGCGTTGACGTTTTCTGCTATTTGAGCTGTTTCGGTTAGAAAATAGGACTCATTTTCACGTTTGAGAATGTGAGGGCGTGCTGGCATAAGACCTTTTCCAGAGGATTCGTTTGTCGCACTGACCTCAAACATGTCTATCCCGAGCTGGTCGAGGTGCTTGAAAACTTCTATGGCATCGTCAAAGATAAGTCCCTCGCCATCATCCATGAAGTCGTCAAAATTCAGCTTGATCATGACTGGGAAATCTTTGCCAACACGCTGTCGAATTGCGGCATACACCTCATAAATAATTCTCGCCCGGTCATGAATACTTCCGTTATATTCATCGTTACGGCGGTTATAATACGGGCAGAGAAACATGCTCAAAAAATATCCGTGAGCTGCATGAATCTGGACTGCATCAAACTTGGCTTTTTTTGCCCGCTCCGCTGCATCGCCAAATAGCGACGCAATACGCCTGATTTCTGCCCTGCTTGCTTCTTTGGGAAGAAGTCCGGTGACGCGATTTTTGATTGCGGAGGGCGCAAGGATATTCATGTTGGGGGCTTCTGGATGGTGTGACTGTGAGCCTCCAAAAACAATTTGGGCCGCAATCTTGCTTCCCCGCTCATGCACCATATCTGTCAGCTGAGTGTACTCTTCAAGGAAACTGTCATCATAGATACCGGCCATCCGAGGATTTGGTTGCTCCTCATGAGAAATGAAGATGTATCCTGTCAGAATCAGGCCGACGCCTCCACTTGCAAGATCTCCGTATGTTTGGAAAATTTCATCAGTGAGATGCCCGTCGGCTTTGGCCGCTTTCATCCAGAGTGCGGAACGAATGAGACGGTTTTTGAGTGCCATCCCATTGACGCTGTATTTTTCAAATATATGCATTTTCAGACCTGTGTTTTTTAGGGAGCCGTTTATCGGATTTCTGCCCGTACTGAGTTTATCAGCTTGGACGGGAAGGGAGAAGCCCTGCTTATTCATCTGTGATGAGTTCATGAGCTTTGACGTCAGGTTCATCCTCATAGAGTTGTCCAGCCATAGATCGCGGAACGTCCTTTCTGTTTTTTACGCCAAGCTCTCGCAGAATCTGTGTTTGGCGAACGAGGTTGCCTGTGCCCTTATAGAGCTGTCCACAGGCCTTCTCGTAGGCATCGTGCGCCTGATCGAGGCGCGAGCCAAGTTGCTCCATGTTTTCACAGAATCCAGCAAATTTGTCATAGAGCAAAGCCCCTCGCTCTGCGATTTTATACGCATTCTGTGTCTGATGTTCCTGCCGCCATATGTGCGCAACTGTACGAATTGCAAAAAGAAAGGTGCTCGGACTGACAAGCAAAATGTTTTTGTCCCACGCTTCTTGCCACAGATTTTTTTTGTGTGAAATAGCCAGAAGAAAAGCAGGCTCTACAGGGACAAACATAAATACAAAATCAAGTGATTCCAGTCCGTAAATTTGCTGGTAGTTTTTTTGTGAAAGCTCGGTGATATGCTTTTGTACGGAGATGATATGTCGTTTTAAGGCCTGTTCCCGATCTGTTTCAGCTTCTGCCGCGGTAAAATCAAGGTAGGCATTGAGCGAGACCTTGGAGTCAACAACGAGGTGCTTGTTGTCAGGCAAGTGGATTATGGCATCAGGCTGGACTCGTGAACCGTCTTTTTGGCTGTGGCTTTCCTGGAGTGTGAATTCAATATCTTTACGAAGTCCGCTCATCTCCAGGATGCGTTCAAGAATAAGCTCTCCCCAGTTCCCCTGTATCTTTGACTGGCCCTGAAGCGCTTGCGTCAGATTATTCGCGTCGTCTGAAAGCTTGTGATTGAGCGAAATAAGATTGTTGACCTGCGCCGCAAGCTCAATGCGCTCGCGGCTTTCTTTGGAATAGCAGGAATCAATTTGTTTGCGGAATTCATCAAGGTTGAGCCGAAGCGGGGCGAGAAGCTGGCGGATGTCCTGCTGACTTCTTTCTGAGAGGGATTGTGCCTTTTTGTCTAGTATGTCTGAGGCAAGAGCTTTGAATTGGGCAGAAAGCTCCTCACGTGCCTGCTTGAGGGACGCAATGTGTTGCGCGGAATAACTTTGCTCCGCATCGAGTGTGCTCTGGAGAGCGGAAAGTTTTCTTGCCAGCTCTGCATTTTCTTTTTTGAGATCCTCGCTGTCTTCTCTATGTCCATCTCGTTCCATCGTCATGTCTTCAAGCTGCTTCCGCAATTCGTGCAGTGCTGATTGGGCTGCCGCAAGCTCTTCGCGTGTTGTCCGAAGCGCAGCGCATTCTTGCTGTAGCTCTGCAAGGTTTTGCCGAAGTCCCTGCGTCTGCTCGCATTCAGACTGCCGTTTCGACTCGCAGACAAGAATCTCTTTTTCTAGGGTGTTTTTTAGCTCAAGAGTCTGGGTTAGCGCCTCCTGATTCTGTGCGAGCTGGGCAATGAGCTTCTGTTCCTCATCATGTGTGTCAAAATGATTTTTGGCAAAGCGGTAGCCAATGAGGGAAAAAAGAACGGCAGAAATGCTTGTCGATAGAAGAATCCAGACCAGGGGAGGGAAGGACATACGGGTGCTCTCCTTTGTAGACATGCTGTGTGCGGTTCACGCTGTGTGCACACATTCTCGTCGCTATCCAAATATAAAGACGATGTATTGTGTCCTCGCATCAGGGGGGGGCGTCTCACAGGACACGCTCAAAGAGTGCCTTGTTTTGTTGGCGATGAAAAGGAGCATCCAAAGAAAACTGTTGCCGTTCATATCATTATATATAAGAGAAAATTCTAGATGGGAAAAATGTCTTTTTTACATAAATGTGTAAGGCGGCAATTCTCCTTTGGAAAAGACAAGACGTTTCCTTGAGGAATGAGTAGGGGGAGACGCCTCAACGATTTTGGAGAAGGGAAGTTCTCCGAATGATTCTGCTTTTCTGTGTCTGGTTTTGTGAGGACATGACGAAAAAGCGCGAAGGACAGCAGAATTGACTGCTATGAGGATGAAAGCTCCTGCTCTCTGTGATATAAACGGTGCAGGACATGCAAAACGTCATGGATTTAGAGATACAGGCGCAGGTACAGGGTTTTTCCATCATATAAATGGAAAACGATTTGAGGGTATTCCCTCGGGAAAAATGGACCTTTTTTTGAAGAAAATGAAAGCGCATTGTCTGCCTTGTGGAGAAAATTTACCACATTTGGAAGAGTGCTGGCAGAATGCCACGGTTGAAAAACGGTGAGCCTATTTCTTCAAAATTGAAAATTCTCCTTGCGTCTCATGGCAAATTAAGGCAAGAACACTGTCGTCAAATGACGACAAGGTCTGCATTCTGGGAGAGGGCAGACGTTTATCTTATCTTATCGTAAGACTTACATTTTTCATCAATTGGAGGACCGATATGAAACGGATTATGACACTGTTTGTCGCTGTGGCAATGCTCGTTGCCATGAGCACCGTCGCATTTGCAGCGGATAAAATTGTCGTTGGCACAGACACAAACTTCCCTCCTTTTGAGTACAAAGACCCGCAGACCGGTGAGCACACAGGCTTTGACGTTGAGCTGTGGGACGCAATTGCCAAGGAAATTGGCATTGAGTACGAACTCCAGCCGATGGACTTTAACGGCATTGTTCCCGGTCTTCAGACTGGCCAGCTGGATGTCGGCATTGCAGGCATGAGCATCAAGCCTGAGCGTGCAAAAGTTATCGATTTCTCCGATGGCTATTACAACTCCGGTCTCGCTATCCTCGTTCTGAAAGACAACAATTCTGTGAGCAAAATCGAAGACCTCAAGGGCAAGGTTGTTTCAACCAAGCTCGGTACCACAAGTGCAGACCTCGTGAACGAGCGCGCTGGCGCAAAGCACGTCAGCCTGTTCCCGAACAACGACGCAATGTTCATGGAACTCATGAGCCGCGGCGCTGACGCAGTGGTCTTTGATTATCCGGTTATTACCGACTTCATGCGTAAGGCTGGCAAGGGTCAGGTGAAGGTCGTTGGCCCCCTGTACCACGGTCAGGCATATGGCATCGGCTTCCCCAAGGGCAGCGAACTGGCTCCTAAGGTCAACGCCGCTCTGAAAACCCTGCGTGAGAACGGCACCTACCGCGAGCTTTATGTAAAGTGGTTTGGCACCGAGCCTCGCTAGATTTTCCACATTCCTTGATGATTGTCTCGGGGGCGGCCACTTGTGCCGTCCCCGGTATTTTTTTGAAAAAAATAGATATGGTGTTATATGGCTTTCAATTTTGATCCCAGTGTTATGGTAGAGGTGTTGCCTCAGCTTATGCGAGGCGTGCATCTTACCGTTATTTTGACCATTGGTGGCCTGTTCTTTGGCTTTGTCATCGGTGTCCTGATGGGTATGCTGAAGATTTCCCAGAATGGTTTTCTGCGAAAAATTGCCGTGGTGTACATTGAAATTATTCGCGGAACACCGATGCTGGTGCAGGCCATGTTCCTGTACTTTGGTCTGCCTATGGCAATGGGTTTCAGAATTCCTCCCGTTGTCGCTGGCACTATTGTTATTGCCGTCAACTCCGGAGCGTATATCGCAGAGATCGTGCGTGGCTCTATCCAGTCCATTGATCCGGGGCAGATGGAAGCAGGTCGTTCCATTGGTTTGACCAGAATGCAGACCATGCGGTACATCATCTGGCCGCAGGCATTTAAGCGCATGATTCCGCCGCTGGGAAACCAGTTTATCATTAGTTTGAAAGACACCTCCCTGCTTATGGTCATTGGTGTTTCCGAGCTGATGCGGACGGGGCAGGAAATCACAGCCGTGAATTTCCGAGCGTTTGAGGTGTATATGACTGTTGGTCTGGTTTACCTCGTGATGACGCTGTCCATTGCTCAGGGTCTTCGCATTTTGGAAAAACGTATGGCCTGTCGATAGACGGAAAAGATAGAATTTTATGATTAAGATTAAAAATTTGCACAAATCCTTTGGTGACCTTGAAGTCATTAAGGGTATTGATATGCAGGTGAATGCTGGCGAAGTGGTTGTCGTTATTGGCCCCTCTGGTTCTGGTAAGTCCACTGTGCTTCGCTGTATCAACCGTCTCGAAGAGCCAAGTTCTGGCGTTATCGAAGTCGATGGCTATAACATCATGGACCCTGGCACTGACATTAACTATGTCCGTTCGGAAGCCTGCATGGTGTTCCAGCAGTTTAATCTGTTCCCGCATATGACTGTGCTGGATAACGTGACGCTTGGCCCGGTCAAGGTCCGGAAAATGTCCAAGGCAGAAGCTGAGGACCTTGGTGTTCAGCTTTTGGGCAAGGTTGGCCTTGAGGACAAGGCGCTGATGTACCCTGACCAGCTTTCTGGTGGCCAGAAGCAGCGCGTTGCTATTGCGCGTTCTCTTGCACTTCGTCCTAAAGTTATTCTTTTTGACGAGCCAACATCTGCTTTGGACCCAGAGCTTGTTGGTGAAGTCCTTGAGGTTATGAAAGGCCTTGCCCGTGAAGGTATGACCATGATTGTGGTCACGCACGAAATGGGTTTTGCAAAAGAAGTCGCAGACCGTGTGATCTTCTTCGACAAAGGACACATTGTTGAAGAAAATGAGCCGGGCGCATTTTTCGCCAACCCCAAGAATGAACGCCTGCGTGATTTTCTTGGAAAGGTTGCGTTCAAAGACTGATTTTTTTCTTTCGTTTTTTCAGCCCCTGCCAGTCGGTGGGGGCTTTTTTTATGGAAAAGCCTTGAATTCAACAAAATAAATGGTTACGCGAGAAATCATTCTCTTTTGGGGGCATTATGAGACCAAAGCTCACTTTTGCGATTCCTGCGTATAATATGGAAAGATGGCTTCCTGTAGCAGTTGAATCCTGTTTGTCGCAAACAGAATCAGATATTGAAGTGCTTATTGTTGATGACGGTTCCAAAGATATGACAAGTGTCATTGCTGACCGTTTTGCAGAAAAAGATTCACGGGTACGAGTGATTCATCAGGAAAATCAGGGCTTGGCTGCTGCACGTCGCGTTGGGCAGGACAATGCGACTGGTGAATTTATTCTGTGGCTTGATGCCGATGATTTTGTGGATGAAACCTGTGCTGAAAAAATGGTCGGGCTGGCATATCAGGACAACGTGGATATGGTATGCGGTAACGCCATTGTTTTTTCTGACACCACGTTTAATACACGTGAATACTTCTATAAGCCGGAGGCCCACCGGACGAGTTTTGCTAATCCAGACTACTGGAAAAGCAAGGTTGTGTGGCGCTGGATTTTTAACGTTGATTTTATTCGAAAAATCGACCTCCCACACCCGAACTATAAGCTGGGGCAGGACGTTTGCACGATGTATGAGGCTCTGACCAAGGTTGGAAGTTTTTCTCAATGTCCTGACTTTATCTATTATTTTAGACAGGATCACAAACACCCTGGCTCAGGGATTTCTCGGGAAGTTGAGCACCAGCTTGGACATTTTCGTTTTGTGAAAGAAACTCTGGTGCGAGAGAAGCAGATCAAGCCTTTGGTGAAGTACCTTAATGAGAATTATTGTCGCGACATCTTTAAGCTTGCTCCTCGGCTGGTCGGAGAAAATGCCGCATGGCGTGAGCGGGCGCTGGAGATTAGTCTGGAGATTTTTGAAGGGCTTGACCCGCAGTGGTTCCGAAAGGACTTTCTGGCTCCGGAACTGAAAGCGCGGGAAGAGTTCTTGCCGCTTATTGATGCGTTGATTCAGCAGAATCTTGATGCAGTTGAGCGCGCTCTGGCCCCTTTGCAAAACAAGAGTGCCAAAAAGCGTTCGGTCGACAAAGATTCACCATTCCATGTCTGGCGCCGACGACTCAAGGCGTATTTTAAGCCGCATTCCCGTCAGGCGCTCCATGTTTTGAAAAAATATGAAAGCGCGGCGCAGCAGATGCATTAGACTTTCAGCCCCTGCCAGTCGGTGGGGGCTTTTTTTGTCCCGTAATCTTGCTTTCGTAGCGGCTTGCATGGCATATGAAGGTAGGGCGCTTGCGGTTGAGCGCTCAGAGAGTTTTTACACAAAAGGAGCCAGAATGCTGTCCGCAACAGAGATTGAAAAGTACGCCGAGGTCATGGTTTGGGCTATTGATGCGTCTCGTCCTGCACCCCTCAAGCCTGGACACCTTGCCGTCATTCACTGGGACAGGCCAGCCCTGCCGCTGGCAGAATCGGTATACAGGCTGTTGACAAATCGTCATCTTCATACTGTTCAGCGCATGCGTAGCACTCCGTTTATGGAGCAGAGCTTTTATGATGCTGCCAGCCCCTCGCAGCTGTCCTACACTGTGCCGGGACAAAAAGAGATGAGCGAAGCCCTGAATGCCTCCATCCATCTTTTGGCTCCAGAGTCACTGACTCATCTTTCGCATGTCGATCCCTCCTCAATGGGCATGGTTTCTCGTGCACGGAAGCCTCTTCGGGATATTCTGGATACTCGTGAGCAGAATGGGGACTACAGCTGGTCCCTGTGTCTGTGGCCGACAAAAGCCCTTGCTGAGAAAGCTGGAATGAGCCTTGATGACTACGCGCGCAAGATTGCCCGGGCCTGCTATCTGACAAAGGCTGATCCGGTTATGGAATGGAAGCATGTTTTGCGTGATGTCAAAGGCCTGAGGGAAGCGCTGACGAGCCTGCCTGTCCGCGAGCTGCATGTTGAATCTGATCAGGTTGACCTTGTTGTTGGACTTGGTGAGCATCGCCAGTGGCTTGGTGTGACTGGCCACAACATCCCAAGTTTTGAAATTTATGTGTCTCCAGACTACCGCAAAACGCGCGGTGTGTATTATGCCGATCAGCCTTCATTCCGTGATGGGAATCGAGTTAAAGGCGCGCGGCTGGAGTTTAGCGAGGGGAAGGTTATCAACGCTAGCGCAGAAGAGGGCGAGGAGTATTTGATTCAGCAGCTTTCAATGGACGAAGGTGCCAACAGGGTTGGTGAATTCTCTTTGACTGACGCCCGGTTCTCTCCCATTGATGCGTTTATGGCTTCCACACTGTTTGATGAAAATTATGGTGGTGAATATGGTAATTGCCACATCGCTGTTGGAGCATCGTATGCCTCGACTTATGCAGGCACAGCGGGAGAGCTTTCTCCAGAGCTGAAAAAGGCGCTGGGCTTCAACAGCTCTGCATTGCACTGGGATTTGGTCAATACTGAAAAGAAGCGAGTCACTGCGATTATGCGGGATGGCTCACACACGTGCATTTATGAAAATGGTCAGTTTACTCTGTAGACCTGCGCAGCCTTCGGGAAAGGGGGATTTGGTCTGTGTTGGATAAGGTGACCTTTCTCAAAGAATTGACCCGGCAGATTGACAAACTTCCAGTGGGGCACTGTGTGGATACGCGGTCGTATAAGCGGGATCGTTCTGTCCTGTTTATTCGGATGGACTCCAGGCGGATTCGCATCGTGGAAAATGGTTTCGAGCAGCGGGACCTTGTTGTTAACGAAGGCGCTGAGCTTCGAAAACAGATTAAGCGCGTGTCTCGTGTAGAGTTCCCAAGGAGTCATAAAATCCGGCTCTATAATCTGGGAGAGTTTACCGAAGACGAGCACTGCTCCATGCGAAGAAAAAAACTGTAAAAATACCTGAATGGCCCTGTCACGGGCCATTTTTCTTTTTCCTTCCTTGCCTCTTTTTTCAAATACGTCGTACTATGGAGAACTGGGAGTTTCGACTTTGCACCCATGAGGAGGGAGCAAGTATGAAAAACCATAGAGTTTCCGTAGAACATAATGGTTCAGAAATGCAGCTCTCTGGAGGCTGGACGCTTGATAACGTCAGCTCTCTGGTGCAGCCCATGTATCATGCCTTACAGGAACAGGAATCCCTGCTGCTTGACCTTTCTCAGGTCTCAGCATGTGATATTGCGTTTATTCAGTTTCTTGTGGCGACCATAAAGGAAGCACAGGCAACGGATCGTAGCGTTCGGCTGGTTGGGACTCCGCCTAGCTGTCTGACGCAGTGTGCTGCTGAACTTGGTCTGGATTTGCATAAGCTGGGTGTGCTCCAGCGAGACGAGTAAACCGGGAGTCTCTTCATGGCACTCGACAAGAATACGCAGGAACTTTTTCTGGAAGAAGTGCGAGAGAATTTGCGCGATCTTGAGGCGGCCCTGCTGGAGCTGGAAGAGGGAGAGGGCGAGAAACAGGATTGTGTTGATCGTGTTTTTCGTGCGCTGCATACGGTCAAGGGCATTGCCGCGATGGTTGGAGAAGACCGGGCTTCGGATTTTGCGCATCAGGTGGAGAATATTTTTGATGCGGTACGCTCTGACCTTGAGCTTTTGCAGCCTGAGCTGATCGAACTGACGCTGTGCTCGCGGGACCACTTGCGGGCCGTGCTTCGTGGTGCTGATGTGCAGGACTCTGCGGGTGAACAGATTGTTCGGCAGATGGCTACGCTTGTTCATGTGCAAAATGCAGAACCAGAACCCTTTTCTTCCTCCCTTTCTCAAAATGAAGGCGAGCCTCTCCAGGAGTTCAAGAGTTTTCGTATTCGTTTTCGGCCTGAGGCTTCATCGTTTGTTGATGGAGTGGATTTTTCCAGCCTTTTTGCTGAACTTCGCGCTCTAGGTGAGCTGTCCATTGTCCTTCGGACTGACGCTGTCCCCCGGCTTGATGCATATGAAAGTGATCGTTGTTTTTTAGGCTGGGACATGGTGCTTCAGGGGCATTGCAGCGAAAACGCTGTGCGTGATGCCTTTATTTTTGTTGATAGCGCGCCGGGCGTTGTGACTCTTGAGCTTCTTCCCTTTGGAGCAGAGGCTCAGGCTGGGAAAAATGCGCCCAAGCTTGGCGATATTCTGATGCAGCGAGGTGCTGTGTCTGCCGATGAAGTGCTGAGTGCTCTAAGTCAGCAAAGAAAACTGGGTGAGCTTTTGGAAGACTCCGGGGTGGTTTCTTCCGAAGAAATTGAATCCGCACTTGTTGAGCAGACAGCGGTGAAGCGGGCACGAGAACGTATCCAGCAGTCTACGCGGGCGTCGAGCGTTCGAGTCCCCGCAGAGCGCCTTGATGAAATGGTTTCCCTGGTTGGTGAGCTGGCCCTTGTACAGACACAGATTTCGCAGGCTGTCGGAACAGAGAGCAGGCATCATCTTGAGCGGCTTTCGGAGGAGCTTGAGCGTCTGTCAGTCCGTTTGCGTGAACGAACCCTGTCCATGCGTATGCTCCCGATTGGCAACATGCTGACACGCTTTCGTCGGCTCATTCATGATTTGTCTCGTGAGCTGAACAAAAAGATTGAACTGGAAACAGTAGGTGAGGAGACAGAGGTCGACAAGACTGTTTTTGAGCATCTTGGAGACCCGCTGGTGCATATTGTGCGGAACTGTGCTGACCATGGTATTGAATCGCCAGAGGAGCGCATTGCCCTTGGGAAGCCTGCGACTGGGACCGTTCGGGTCTCGGCGGAGCATGCAGGCGGTGAGGTGCGCATTATTATTGAAGATGACGGGCGCGGCATGGACCCAGAAAAAATACTTGCGCGTGCCCGAGAGCTGAATCTTGTGAGTGGGGACAAAGAGTTGCAGCGTTCAGAAATTTTGGCTCTTGTTTTTGAACCCGGTTTTACGACAAGCTCAACAGTGACCAGCCTTTCTGGTCGAGGCGTTGGGCTGGACGTGGTGCAACGGGGCATTCAGGCTCTGAGAGGTTCTGTGGAGGTGGAGAGTACGCGTGATGCAGGAACCCGCTTTCTGCTTCGCATTCCACTGACACTCGCGATTATTGAAGGCCTCCAGGTGCGGGTCGCGGATGAGTATTATGTCATTCCACTTTCCGTGGTGCAGGAGTGCCGGGAGTTTGTTCCGCACGACGCGCAGGTTTTGGATATTCGGGGCGAGATTATTCCGTGGGTTCGGCTCCATGATCTCTTTGGGCTGTCTGGTGACTGCTCGACAGCAGAGCAGCTTGTCGTCGCCAAGCTTGGTAACCGTCGGGTGGGGCTGGTTGTTGATCTTGTTGTTGGGGAGCACCAGACCGTTATCAGGAGCCTTGGCCCCGTGTATAATGAGGTGCAGGGATTTTCGGGAGCAACGGTTCGGGCAGATGGAACGATGGCGCTTATCCTTGATGTGCAGGAGATTTTTAAAATGATGGGCGGCTGTCGGATTTCAGATGATCCAGTATGTTCGGTGTGATATGCTGAGGACACTATGAGGCAAGCTTCGAAAAAGAGCGAAAGCTCAACGGCGCGGTCAAGGCTTCCCGCAGGGATGTCAGACGGTGATTTTCATCGACTGTCCTCATTTATTTATTCAACCTGTGGGATTCAGCTTCCCGAACGAAAAAAAATTATGTTGCAGGCCCGCTTGCAAAAACGCCTGCGCGTGCTCGAAATTGGCTCGTATTCTGCCTACACCAGACTTGTTTTGAACTCTGAGGAAGGAAAGCAGGAGATTCCGTTCCTCATTGACGCCGTAACGACAAACACCACAGATTTTTTCCGTGAGGCACATCACTTTGAGTATTTGAAGTATCAGGTTTTGCCCCGCTGGATGGCAGAGCGTCTTTCTGGACGCCCATTCACGGTGTGGAGTGCTGGGTGTTCCATCGGCGCAGAGCCATATACTCTAGGGATGGTGCTCGCTGATTTTGCCGCGGGCCATCCGGGATTTATGTATCGCATTCTGGGGACGGACATCTCGGGAGAGGCGCTCCAGACTGCGCAGCGGGCCGTGTATACCATCGATCAGGCCAAGGGGGTTCCTGAGCGCTACAAGAAAAAATACATGCTCCGAAGCAAGGACAAAACAAAGCCGCTGGTTCGGGTGGGGCCAGAAATCCGGCGAACTGTGAATTTTTCCCAGCTGAATTTCATGACAGCGTTTACGTTGCGGTCGATGATGGATGTTGTGTTTTGCCGAAATGTTTTGATTTATTTTGATCGGGAAACACAATTCCAGATCGTGCGTCGGCTGTGCTCCCAGCTGCATTCCGGGGGCTATCTGTTTATTGGGCATTCGGAAAGTCTGGCAGGAATGGACCTCCCGGTCCGCCAGCTTATCCCAACGGTCTATCTCAAGTCCTGAGTGGTTCAGGGCGCAGTCTGCAAGATGTGGGGAGTTTTCCTATGGGCAAGATTCAGGTCATGCTTGTTGATGATTCGGCGGTGGTTCGGAATACCTTGACAGATATACTCCAGCAGGAGCCAGGAATTGAAGTGGTTGCGTCTGCTGCGGACCCTTTTGTGGCTGCGGGAAAGATGCGGGATCTGGTTCCTGATGTCATTGTGCTGGATATTGAAATGCCCCGGATGGATGGGGTGACATTTTTACGCAAAATTATGAGCCAGCATCCCATTCCTGTCGTTATTTGCTCATCGCTTGCACTCAATGGTTCAGAGACGGCCATGCGGTGCCTTGAGTATGGTGCGGTGGAAATTATCCAGAAGCCTCGCGTTGGCACCCGACAGTTTTTGGAAGAGTCACGAATCCGTATTGCAGATGCCGTGCGTGCAGCGTCGCGGGCAAACCTGACGCGACTTTTGGGCAAACCTATTTCTGTGCAGCCCAAGCTTTCCGCAGATGCCGTGCTTTCGGCTCCACGCAAGATGACAGCCCTCCAGACAACGGAAAAGGTCGTTTGTGTTGGGGCGTCCACGGGTGGAACCGAGGCCTTGCGCGTTTTTTTGGAAGGAATGCCGCCTGACTGCCCGGGTATTGTGATTGTGCAGCATATGCCAGAGAAATTTACTGCAGCTTTTGCCCAGCGTCTGAACATGGGATGCCAGATTACAGT
This sequence comes from Desulfobaculum bizertense DSM 18034, assembly GCF_900167065.1. Classification (NCBI taxonomy): domain Bacteria; kingdom Pseudomonadati; phylum Thermodesulfobacteriota; class Desulfovibrionia; order Desulfovibrionales; family Desulfovibrionaceae; genus Desulfobaculum; species Desulfobaculum bizertense. The sequence goes on along the minus strand of NZ_FUYA01000011.1, from coordinate 42,690 downwards.
CAAGGAAGCCGCTCCTAATGATACCGTGCTTCGGGGACAGGCTCTGATTGCTCCGGGCAACCGGCACATGCTGCTCAAGCGGAGTGGGGCGCGGTATTATGTGGATCTGAAAGACGGCCCGCTGGTCTCCCGGCATCGTCCTTCTGTTGATGTCCTGTATCGTTCTGCCGCGCGTTATGCTGGGCCAAATGTCATCGGCATAATCATGACGGGAATGGGAGATGACGGGGCAAAGGGCATGAAGGAAATGAAAGAGGCCGGAGCTTTTAACCTCGCTCAGGATGAGGCCAGCTGCGTGGTCTTTGGTATGCCTCAGGAGGCCATTAAGGCCGGGGGTGTGGATAAGATTCTTGGGCTGGAGAGACTCGCGTCCGAAGCTTGCCGCCTCGGACGCTAGCTCGGCTTATTTTTTCTTTTTGTGGCGATAGAGTTCTACAGTGACAGGCTCTCGGGTGACGAGACCCTCTTCAATGATATCATCGAGTTTGGGCAAAAAAGCTTCTATTCGGTCTTTCGTGTCGACGATTTCCGTAATGAGCGGTAAATCTTCGGAAAGACGCAGAACCTTGTTTGTCCGAACTCGACTATTTTTTCCAAAGCCCAGTATACCGCGAAGGGTTGTTGCGCCACCAAGTCCATCCTTGCGGGCCAGTTCAACGATAACTTCATGAACTGGGCGGCCTTTGTGCTTGTCATCCTCGCCGGTATAAATGCGAAGGCGTTCTGCCTTGAGCGGAAATTCAGTCATACTTCAATCCTCCGTTGTGCCTTAGGGTATGAGACGGGCAAGAAAGAGTCCTGCCGTAAGGAGCACCAGTCCAAGCACGGTTTGTCCAGCAATGTTGGCTATGGCTGACCACCATTGCCCATCTCGCAAGAGGCTTGAACTTTCGAAGATATACGTGGAAAATGTGGTAAAGGCTCCCATGAAGCCTGTGAGAACCGCTGTCCGGGCTGCGGGACCGAGGATTGTCCTGTTTTCCAAAAATCCCCAGACAAGCCCGAAAAATAGGCAACCGCACATGTTGACGACAAAAGTTCCAAGAGGAAATGTTCCGCCAAAAATTTTGTGCACCAGTCCCGCAAGTCCATAGCGGGACAATGCTCCAGCGCTTCCTCCAAGAGCCAGCAGCAGCAGTTTTTCCAAAACAGATCCTCCAGTAGGGATGGAATGAAACCGTCTGTCAGCGTCTTCGTTGCCAGCAGACAAGAATCGAATGTGAGGAGAGAATGTCTCTCGAAGTTGAAATAAAATATCTGAATGCAGACCTAATGGCCCTTCACAAGAAATTACACGCCTTGGGGGGCCAGTGGCAAGCTTGCAATTTTGAACGCAATGCCGTGCTTAAATCCTCAGGAAAAGAGCTTTTGCAGCAGGGCATTCTTTTGCGGCTGCGAAGTGATGAAGACAATGTCATTACCCTCAAAACACCGGCTATTGGCCACGATGGTCTGAAAGTACGGCATGAGTATGAGACCACGTTTGGTGATTTTGGGACTATGATGACGATTTTTGAAACGCTTGGATACAGTGTGGCTTTTTGGTACGAAAAGTTACGGGAAACGTGGCAGTTTATGGATTGTCATATTTGCCTCGACCATTTGCCTTTTGGGGATGTTGTCGAGATTGAGGGAGAGGCGGACGCTATTTTTGCTGCGGCAAAGGCTTTGGGTGTGGATTCGCTCAAAAGCTCAGACGAAAGCTATCATGCCCTGAACCTTGCGTGGCGAAAAGAAAAGGGATTAGCGCCAGAAGACGGCTTTGTCTTTGACGAAACGGAACGGAAATCGCTTCTGGAACAAGCCAAAAACATTCAGGAAATAATGCGCCGGGACGCATAGAGGAACGGTGTTTTTCCTGGAGCCTACTTTACGCAACCATACTTTTCACGTATATTTTAAATGCTGGGAACTGCCGTCCTCAAAGGCTTTTGGGGCGGTGAATGGAAAGCAGTGTGTTTCCAGCCCTTGAGGAGACTGTTTTGTCTGAGTCGTTTGGTGAGAACCGGTCAGATACACTGGTCGAGGAGCGTGTACGACCTCCTCGCGATTACAAGGTCATCATGCATAATGATGATTACACCTCAATGGATTTTGTTGTGGCGGTCCTTATGAAGGTTTTTCGAAAATCTCAGGAAACCGCCGTTGAGCTTATGCTCGCCATACACCATGAGGGAAAGGCCGTATGCGGTGTTTATCCTCGCGAGATCGCAGAGATAAAAATCGCGCAGGTCGCAGAGTTGGCCCGTGCGGCAGAGTTCCCTCTCAAATGCACGATGGAAGAGGTTTAAATGCTCAGTAAGCAGCTAGAAAACCTTTTGACCCGAGCCGTTCAGGATGTGAAGCGCCGACGTCATGAATATTTGACGCTGGAGCACCTGCTTTATGCCATGTTGCAGGATGGAGAGGCTCAGGACATTTTGAGTCACTGTGGGGTTGGCGTCTCGCGTCTGAAACGGCAGCTTGAACAGTTTTTCACCGACCATATCGAAGTGCTTCCTGCGGAAGAAGAGTCTGACGTGATTCAGACGCTTGGCGTGCAGCGTGTTTTGCAGCATTCGATTATGCACATGGAAAGTTCTGGCAAAGAAAAGGTCGAAGTCGGGGACGTGATCGCAGCACTGTTTGAAGAAGATGATTCTTATGCGGTGTACTATCTGCATACACATGGTGTGACACGACTTGACGTGCTCGACTACATTTCGCATGGAATTTCGCGATCCCCGAATTGGGATTCTTCCGCAAATCCGGCCGCGCAGGCTGGCTTTGATGACTTTGGGAATGACGGCAGCGGTCCGCGTCCCGGTGGCGGCTTTTCGTCTCCCAGTGTGGAGAGTGGAAGTGGTGACCAGGGAGCGCTGGAGCAGTTCACCACAGAGCTGGTCGAAAAAGCCCGGCAGGGTGAAATTGACCCGCTGATTGGCCGAGGTGTCGAGATTGAGCGCACCTTGCAGATTCTGGCGCGTCGCAGAAAGAATAATCCGCTTTTTGTGGGCGATCCCGGTGTCGGTAAAACTGCGCTGGTTGAGGGCCTTGCTTTGCATGTTGCCGAAGGCAGAGTTCCGGAGATGTTTCAGAATGTGCGCATTTTTGCCATTGACCTTGGCGGGATGCTCGCCGGAACCAAGTACCGTGGTGATTTTGAGGCGCGCATGAAGGGCGTGCTTGCCGAGTTGAAGCAGATTCCAGAGTCTATTCTGTTTATTGACGAAATTCACACCATTGTGGGCGCAGGCTCAACAAATGGTGGCTCTATGGATGCGTCGAATATTTTGAAACCTGTGCTGGCCTCGGGAAAGCTGCGCTGTATTGGCTCCACGACCTATGAAGAATACCGCAAGTATTTTGAAAAGGATCGGGCCTTGTCTCGCCGTTTCCAGAAGGTTGATGTCCCAGAACCGAGCATTCAGGAAAGTGTGGATATTCTGCGTGGTCTGAAACCCCGGTATGAAGAGCACCACCGGGTCCATTTTACACAGGGAGCCTTGCGCTCTGCGGTTGAGCTGTCTGATCGCTATATCAATGACAGGTCGCTGCCAGACAAGGCCATTGACGTCATTGACGAGGCTGGCTCGCGGTATCGCATGAAGCAGCGCCCACGTCGGGGCGACATCATCCGTCCCAAGGACATCGAGGAAGTTGTCTCGCGTATGGCGCGCATTCCGTCCGAGAATATTTCGGCCAGTGACCGCTCTCGTCTGATGACTCTTGAGGACGATCTCAAGTCGCGCGTCTTTGGACAGGATGAAGCCATTGACGTGCTGGCCCGTGCAATTAAGCGTTCGCGTGCAGGGCTTGCTGAACCCGGAAAGCCGACTGGAAGCTTCCTGTTTGTGGGGCCGACGGGTGTGGGCAAGACAGAGCTTGCTCGTCAGCTTGCTGCTCTCATGAATGTCGAATTCCTGCGTTTTGATATGTCTGAATATATGGAAAAGCACGCTGTGGCGCGGCTGATTGGTGCCCCTCCTGGCTATGTCGGATTCGATCAGGGTGGTCTTTTGACTGATGCCATTCGAAAGAATCCGTATACAGTGCTGCTTATGGACGAAATCGAAAAAGCCCATCCTGATGTGTTTAATATTCTTCTTCAGGTCATGGACTATGCAACCTTGACGGATAACACCGGACGCAAGGCTGATTTTTCCCATGTGATTTTGCTTATGACGTCAAACGTTGGCGCATGGGAAGCCAGCGGCTCAAACATTGGTTTTGGTGGTGCAGATGACTGCGACCGCTCGGACAAGTGCCTTGATGCCGTGGAAAAAGTCTTTTCACCTGAATTCCGTAACAGACTTGACGCTGTTGTGCCGTTCCATTCTTTGAGCGGCAAAATTATGGAATTTGTGGTAGACAAGTTTGTCCGTGAGCTGAACGAGCGCATGGCTGACCGCAAGGTGACTGTGACGCTGACGGCTGCGGCCCGAAAGTGGTTTGCCCGCGAAGGCTATGATGACAGCTTTGGTGCCCGCCCCATGAATCGCCTGATTAAGCGAGAAATAGAAAGCAAGCTTGCTGATGAAATGCTCTTTGGCGCTTTGGTGAAGGGTGGCGTGGCCCGCGTGGACATCCGGCGGAAGAAGAAAAAAGAGGAAGTCCTTATCGAATTCGAGAAATAATCTATCTGCTTTTTGGACTGAAAATCAGATGCAACTGAACTTCAGGCGCGGGGGCGGCCCCGCGCCTTTTGCGTGGACATGACTATGCAGTGTGTTGGATATGACGAATGGCTTTTCCCTGATCCCCGCCTTGCGGAGAAGGATGCTCCGCTGGCTTTTGGCGGAGATTTGTCTGTAGAGCGGCTTGTGGTTGGCTATGCGAACGGAATTTTTCCGTGGTATGGCCCAAACGAGCCTATTTTGTGGTGGTGTCCCGATCCTCGGTGTGTGTTGCGGCCAAGTGAAGTACATATCCCAAAATCATTGCGCCGGGTGGTGAATTCCGGGTGCTATACCATCACGATTGATACGGCATTCCGAGAGGTGATGGAGAGCTGTGCCAGAGTGCCCAGAGAAGGACAGGACGGGACCTGGATTGTCCCAGAGATCATTGATGCGTATGAACAGCTCAATAATCTTGGGCTGGCGCATTCTGTTGAGGCCTGGGACGACGGGGAGCTTGTTGGCGGCCTGTATGGGGTTGCCATCGGGCAGGTCTTTTTTGGGGAATCAATGTTTTTTACGCTGCCGGATGCATCAAAGGTCGCTTTTGTGTATTTGGCGCGCTTGCTGGCTCGCTGGGATTATCAGCTCATTGACTGCCAGCAGACAACACAGCATCTGCTGCGCTTTGGTGCGCACGAGATTTCGCGAGACAGCTTTTTGGACATGGTGGAGGAATATCGGGAGGGACCTGTGTTTGATGACGCATGGACTCTGCCAGAAGCATATAATCCTCTGCGTGATCAGCCGTCACGTTCTGCACAATAAAAAGCCGGTCTGCATTGCGGACCGGCTTTTTTCTTTAAGCGTGGGACAAAAATTATTCGACGTCTTCTTCGATTGGCTCGTGCTGAGAGAGATCGTACAGCCCTTCAAATGCAAAGGGGAGTTTGTAATTCGGCACGTGATCGAAGCGGACAAAACCGATGGTTCGGCCTTCGGGGAAGCCGGAGAGCGGGGAGAGACCAATGGGAATCGGGAAATCCATCGGGTGGCACTCAATACTCTTGAGTCGGTCCTTGTAGCGGGTTTTCAGATATTCGATAATCTGATCGCGCTCTTCAGCTGTAAATGCCTCCAGAAGCACCTTGCGGCTTCCCACCGGGTCAACATGGGTGTTGTCCAGAGGTTCGCCAAGAATCTGCATCCAGGGGTACTCTTTCATTTCTTCGTCAGGAACATTGCTCCGAAAGAGATGAACCATGACGTCACGCCGACCTTTGAAGGATTTGATGACAGTGCGCATGACATAAACACGGTCAGTCGGAAGAGGGGTCGATGAGCTAGTGCTGTGTATTTCCATGGTTCGCTCCTTTTGTGGCGGCGGTTGTTAGTGCGGACCATTTGGCATAGTGGTCCCTTCGAGAAGACGGTTTTACGCCAAAATTCAGCGATTGTGAAGCGTTGCACAAACGAATCGCTTTATCGTAAAAGAATTTCCGTTCTTTACCCCTTAGCGCACAGCAGGTATATCATTTCCATGCCATCACGAGAGAATATTTCTTTTGACGTTCCGTTTCAGGTCGAAAGCCCTTTTGACCCTGCAGGCGATCAGCCACAGGCTATTGAGGGGCTTGCCGAAAGCATCCAGCAGGGTGTGGAAGATCAGGTGCTCCTTGGAGTTACAGGGTCTGGCAAAACCTTTACCGTGGCCAAGGTGATTGAGGCGGTCCAGCGCCCTGCGCTTATCCTCGCCCCCAACAAAACGCTGGCAGCACAGCTCTACAATGAATTCCGGCAGCTTTTCCCACATAATGCCGTGGAATATTTTGTGAGCTATTATGACTATTATCAGCCGGAAGCCTACCTGCCGCACTCCGACACCTATATCGAGAAAGACTCGTCCATTAATGACGAGATTGACAAGTTGCGCCATGCCGCGACGCACGCGCTCCTGACGCGGCGCGATGTCATTATCGTGGCCTCAGTGAGCTGCATCTATGGCCTTGGCTCTCCGGAGTATTATTCGCGAATGGTTATTCCGTTGGAAGTGGGGCTGCAGCTGAGCCGGGACAAACTTGTTGAACGGCTGGTTGAGGTACATTACGAGCGCAATGACTATGATTTCCATCGTGGAACCTTTCGCATTCGTGGAGATGTCCTCGAGATTTTGCCTGCGTACTCCAATCAGCAGGCTTTGCGCGTGGAGTTCTTTGGTGATGAAGTCGATTCGGTCAAGGAAACGGACCCCGTGACAGGGAAAATTTTGCAGGACGTGCGCAAGACCGTCATTTTTCCTGCGAGTCATTATGTCTCTGACCGTCCAAACCTCCAGCGCGCTATGGATGACATTCGCGACGAGCTGGGCGAACGGCTCCGGGAATATGAGCGGGACAAGAAATATCTGGAGCGTCAGCGCATTGAACAGCGTACCCAGCTTGATTTGGAGATGATTGAAGAGCTGGGCTACTGCAATGGCATTGAAAACTATTCCCGGCATCTTGATGGGCGTCAGAAAGACGAGCCACCAGCGACTCTGCTGGATTATTTCCCTGATGATTTTTTGCTCTTTGTGGATGAATCGCATGTGACCGTGCCCCAGATTGGTGGCATGTATAACGGTGACCGTTCGCGAAAAAAGACTCTCGTGGAGTTTGGGTTCCGTCTGCCATCTGCCTTGGATAACCGCCCGCTGAATTTTGAAGAATTTTTGGAGCGCAAGCGGCAGGCTGTGTATGTGTCGGCAACTCCCGGACCGTGGGAGATGGAGCGTTCACAGGGAATTCTTGTGGAGCAGATTATTCGTCCTACGGGACTCATTGATCCTCAGATTGATGTGCGCCCTGTCGAGGGGCAGGTTGATGACCTGCTGGCCGAGTGCCGGACCCGGCGAGAGCGGGGTGAGCGTGTGCTGGTTACAACCCTGACCAAGCGCATGGCTGAGGACCTGACTGAGTACTTGCAAACAATGGGTGTGAAAGCCCGTTACATGCATTCAGACATTGATACCCTTGAGCGTGTGGCAATTTTGCAGGCATTGCGCCGTGGCGAATTTGATGTGCTGGTGGGCATTAACCTTTTGCGAGAAGGCCTTGACCTCCCAGAGGTCTCGCTTGTTGCAATTTTGGATGGCGACAAGGAAGGCTTCCTGCGTTCAACGCGTTCGCTTATCCAGACTTTTGGCCGTGCCGCGCGAAATGCAGACGGCGAGGTCATCATCTATGCGGACACCGTGACCCGGTCCATGAAAGCTGCGCTTGAGGAGACAGACCGCCGCCGTGAGCGTCAGGTGGAATTCAATACTGAACATGGCATCGTTCCCAAGACGATTTTCAAAAAAATGGATAATCCGCTGGATTCACTGTATACTAAGAGTGAATCCAAAGACGGTTCCAGCGCGCAGAATGCACTGGAGATTGACTCTGACCCCAAGGCCTTGGCCGCAGAAATTAAACTGCTGGAGCGCGAGATGCGTGCCGCTGCCAAAGAACTGGAATTTGAACGTGCTGCCGAGCTGCGGGATCGTATTGCACAGCTTCGGGAAGCGCTTCGGGTGCTTGGGTAAACTATGGGCATATGCAAAGTGAAAACGGCGTATGGGACGCGGCTTCGGGGCAAGGTCTGCGGGCAGGTGCGTATGGCACAGCTCCGCAGGCGCTACGGAAGCCTGTTCCCGCTAATAATGGGACTTGTTTCGCTGGTGCTGGTCTTTGCTGGTGGCGTTGTTGCGTACATGCAGATCGAAGGCTGGTCCTTTCTCGAAAGCTTTTACATGGTGCTGATAGCGCTTTCTACGGTTGGGTTTGAAGAGGTTCACCCCCTGTCTGACCGTGGAATGGCCATGACCAGTATTCTCATTATTCTTGGCGTTGGTAACTTTGCATTTCTTATTGGCTCGGTCACTCAGATTTTGGTGGAAGGGCGGATTCAGGCTGTGTGGGGGAGGCATCGCGTGCAAAAGACAATAGACAAGCTTTCGGATCATATTATCGTGTGCGGGTATGGGCGCATTGGTGGCATTGCTGCACAGGAAATTTTGCGGGAAGGTATTCCCATTGTCGTGATTGAAAATGATCCTGAGCTTGTGACAAGTATGGAAGATGATGAGGTTTTGTTCATTGCCGGAGATGCGACGAATGACGAAAACCTCATCAAGGCGGGCATAGACCGGGCGCGAGCACTTATTACTGCTGTGTCGCAGGAAGCGTCTAATGTTTACGTGGCGCTGATGGCCCGGCAGATGAACCCGGATTTGTATATCGTCGCCCGGGCAGACCGGGAGTCACATATCCCGCGGCTGGAGCGGGCAGGGGCAGACCGTGTGCTTTTACCACATGTCCTTGGTGGTGTGCGTATGGCGCAGTCTGTGCTGCGGCCCGCAGTGACCAACTTTCTTGAGTTGACCCAGTCCAAGGAAGAACTGGATTTGAACATGGAAGAGCTGTTCATTCGTCCAGACTGTGCACTGGTAGGGAAAAATCTTGTTCAGTCACAGCTTCGCCAGCTCTATAATATTATTGTCATTGCCATCAAAAAAGCAGATGGGCAGATGATCTTCAACCCTTCTGCCGAAACTGTGTTGCACGCAGAAGATACGCTTATTCTGGTTGGAGATAAGGAAAACATGACCGAGCTTCGTCAGGGAATGTAGCCTTGGGCAAAGAGACTGCGTTTTTGCGGAAGCGTCTCTTCGCCATTGTGCGGGGCGGCGCTTTTCCTTTCTGGCTGAACCGTTCGCTTTTTCCTTGATAGACAGGCATCAGAACAGTATTCCAGACACCTAACCCCGAGAATTGAACTCTGTCCCAAAGCAGGGGAGAGTAAAGGAGAGACGAGGCCATGAGCGCCCCTCAGGATATTGTGAAGCAGGTGGAAAAACTGCGTGAGGAACTGGAATACCATAATCGCCAGTATTATGTTCTGGATACTCCAGAAATTGAAGATAATGAATATGATGCGCTTTTTCGCCAGCTCCGGGCGCTTGAAGAGCAGTATCCAGAGCTTGATGATCCGAACTCTCCAACCCGCCGAGTTGGTGGGCAGGCCGCTCCCGGTTTTGAACAACAGCAGCATAGTCTGCCCATGTATAGCCTTGATAACGTTTTTGACCTTGATGGCTGGAGTGCTTTTGTCGACCGGGTCCACCGTGGGCTTGATGGTTTTGGCCGGGTTGCTTTTTGGGTGGACCCCAAGCTCGACGGTCTGGCCTGCGAGATTGTGTATGAAAATGGGCAGATGACCCTTGCCCTGACTCGTGGCGACGGTGTGACTGGCGAAGTCGTGACCACAAACATGCGGACTGTGCGCAATCTTCCACTCCAGCTCAAGAGTTCTCCGCTGCCAACCCGTCTTGAAGTGCGTGGCGAAGTGGTCATGCTCAAGCGGGATTTTCAGCGCCTGAATGAAATGCAGGAAGAAGAGGGGAACAGGGCCTTTGCCAATCCCCGAAATGCCGCCGCTGGCTCTCTGCGTTTGCTTGATTCGAGCATTACCGCCAAGCGCCGCCTGAGCTTTATTGCCTATGGTGTGGGTGATGTGGCCTTCCCTGAAGGGGCGACGCCGTGGAAGACTCATGGTGAAATGATGGCCTTCCTGGAGGATGCGGGCTTTACTGTACCGTTTCAGGCGAGTTTGTGCGAAAGCCCGGAGGATGTCGCGGCGTATTACCAGCGGCTGACTGACGAGCGTGAGACTCTGCCCGTGGAGATTGACGGCGTTGTCGCCAAGGTTAATTCGCTGGAGGCTCAGCAGGCTTTGGGCTTCACGGCCCGTGCCCCCCGGTTCGCTATGGCCCTCAAGTTTCCGGCTGTAGAAGCTGAGACCATTCTGGAAAGCATTGAGATTCAGGTGGGGCGAACAGGCGTTTTGACTCCTGTTGCGCATTTGCAGCCTGTGGAAGTTGGCGGTGTGACTGTTTCCCGCGCGACCCTGCACAATGAGGAAGAAATTCAGAAAAAAGGGCTGCTGGTTGGCGACACTGTCAAGGTGCGCCGAGCTGGGGATGTTATTCCTGAGGTTGTCCGTCCGGTGACGGAAAAACGTACGGGCAAAGAAGAAAAATTTGTTTTCCCTACCAGCTGCCCTTCCTGTGGCTCTTCTGTTGAGCGCCTCCCCGGAGAGGTTGCCCTGCGTTGTCTGAATGTCTCCTGTCCGTCGGTCATGCGCCGCAAGCTGACGCATTTTGTCTCCAAGGCCGGTCTGGACATGACCCGTGTGGGCGTGAAGCTGGTTGAACAGCTTATCGACAAGGGGATTGTTTCGCACCCTGCTGATCTTTTCCGCCTGCATCGGGCTGAGCTGCACAAGCTTGACCGGATGGGGGAGAAGACCATTGATAACACTATGAAAGCCATTGACGCTGCCCGAACGGAGTCCAGCCTTGAGCGGCTTATTGCGGCTATGGGCATTCGTCACGTTGGCGAGCAGACCGCAAAAACACTGGCTCGGTCCTTTGAGGACCTTGAGGCCATTGGTGCTGCGACAGTGGAAGAATTGACGGCGTTGCCGGACATTGGGCCAGAAGTTGCGGGAAGCATACACGCGTTTTTCCGTAATGCAGACAATCACAGAATGATTGAAGACTTTCGTGAAATTGGTTTGTGGCCTCGTGGAGGAAAGGGCGAAGAGCCTGTGGCAGAGAGTGCAGTTGCAGGCAAGACACTGCTCTTTACTGGAACGCTGGAAGGCATGTCGCGACCAGAAGCCAGCAAGCTGGCCGAGGCGCATGGTGCCCGTGTCGTGAAAGCCATTTCGTCCAAGGTCGACTATCTTGTTGCTGGTGCAAAAGCTGGCAGTAAGCTCCGCAAGGCGCAGGAGCTTGGGGTTGAGGTCCTTGACCTTGAGCAGTTCCTTGCCATGGTTCAGGCTCCGGGAGCAGAAACTCCGGCAGAGAATGCTGTAGAGTTTGATACTGTTTCAGAGGGGAGCGCAGAGCCAGAAAAGGCTGCGAGTGACGCTCAGGGCACAGAAGTGGAAACACGGAGTGCGGGAAGCGCAGACCAGTATTCACTTATTTAGATAATTTTTATTCGCAACAAAGCATTTGGAGGAAGGAATGAGTACCCCGATTATTGTTATGGGCGCACACGGACGCATGGGTGCAACGATTGCACAGTTGATCAGAAACGACGAAGCCGCAGAACTTGCTGCTGTTTGTGAGCGTGCAGGCCGTGGCGAAGGGCTTGAATTGCTCGGCTGCGAAGTGGGCGAAGAACTTGGCGCTGTGCTGAAAAATCATCCCGGTGCTGTTGTCATTGACTTCACGGCAGTTCAGGCCAGCCTGTCTAACGCTCGTGTGTGTGCAGAGCATGGAAATCCCATTGTCATCGGCACCACGGGATTTACCCCAGCGGAGCTGGACGAGCTGCGGTCCATTGCTGAGAAGAATCCGACCTTTTGGGCGCCGAACATGAGTGTTGGAGTGAACGTCCTTCAGCAGGTCCTGCCTGAGCTGGTGAAAAAGCTTGGCCCTGACTATGATTTGGAAATGGTGGAGCTGCACCACAACAAGAAGAAAGACGCTCCGAGCGGCACCGCGCTTAAGCTGGCTGAATGCCTTGCCGAAGCCCGTGACTGGGATCTTCAGGAAGTAGGGAATTTCTCCCGTGAGGGCATCATCGGTGAGCGTCCCAAAGAAGAAATTGGTGTGCAGACTATTCGCGGTGGCGACGTGGTCGGCGTGCATACCGTGTACTTCATGGGACCCGGCGAACGCATCGAAGTGACGCATCATGCACACTCCAGAGACACCTTTGCTCAGGGGTCTATCCGTGCTGCAAAGTGGCTCGCAGGGCAGAAGCCCGGAAAGCTTTACGCTATGGCCGACGTGTTCGCTTAGGCGAGGCTCAAGATATGTGAATTAGAGGGAGTGCTCCGGCGCTCCCTTTTTTTCTGGGAAAGCGGCATCAATGGCCTGATGGCGAAAGTCAAAGATGGTGTCGAGACGGCGGCGTACGAGTGCAGCATGGACCAGGCGACCTAAAGGACCAAAGGGAAGCCGGTAGGACACCCGATCTATCATGAGTGTTTCGTCATGCGGTATGGGTTTGAATATGTGCTCATGATGCCAGAGACTATACGGCCCTGCCCGCTGCTCATCAACAAAGTAAAGTGGTTCCCGGACATGGGTAATCTCTGTGACCCACTCCACGGTCCAGCCGGGAATTGGGCGCAGGGCGTATGTAAGAATTTGTCCTGCGTACATGGGCTGGGGCAGGGGGCAGGTCATGTTGAACCTGAGCCAGCCGGGCGTGATGTCACACAAGTTCGATGGGTTAGAAAAAAAGGCCCATGCCTCGTGCGGTGTCGCATGAATGGTTTGTGATCTTTCTAGAGTGTACAGCATGCAGAAAGTATAGCAAAAAGCAGAGGAACAGAGGAGTCTTGAAACAGAGAAATCGCAAGAAAGGAATCGTTCTGAAAGGTCTTTTCGCGTATACTGCAACGGACAGTGTTTCTTTCAACCCCCAGAGAGGTCGACATGTGGGAAGAGATTTTACGTCAGCTTAATGTATCACAATGGGTTGCTTCGATTATGGGCTGGGTTTCTGTGAACAGCCTGCGAATTCCTGTTGCACTTGTGTTTTTCCTGGTTGGGCGCTGGGTTGCCAAGCGTCTGGCTAATATGGTTCGGCACATGGTTATGCGTCACCGAAGCGATGGCCTGCTCGCCAACTTTCTCGCGGGCTGTACCTATTACGCCCTGCTTACCGCAATTATCATTTCTGCGCTCGGGCAGCTGGGGCTTAATGTCACATCGCTCGTCGCCATTTTGGGTGCTGCTGGCTTGGCTGTCGGCCTTGCGCTCAAAAATTCTCTGTCGAATTTTGCCGCCGGGGCTATGCTGGTCTTGTTTCATCCTTTCAAGGTCGGCGACTACATTGAAGGCGCTGGGACCTCTGGCACTGTTCAAAAACTGAACATTTTTCAGACAATTTTGACAACGCCAGACAACAAGATGGTTTTTGTGCCTAATGGCAAGCTTTTGGACAGCGTTATTGTGAACGTCACACACAATACGACCCGTCGGCTTGATATGGTTGTGGGTGTTTCGTATGACGCGAATCTTTCTAAGACGAAAGAGATCCTTCTTTCTGTGCTGGAGGCTGATGATGCCGTTTTGAAAGATCCTGCACCCAATGTTGCCGTGCATGAGCTGGCGGATTCGTCAGTGAATTTGATTGTACGTCCGTGGGTCAACACGTCCGATTACTGGGCAACGCACTGGCGCCTCAAGGAAGGGCTGAAAAATGCTCTGGATGATGCGGGTATTTCTATCCCGTTCCCGCAGCAGGATGTGCATGTGCATGGTTTGAGTCTGGGAGAAAAAGAGGGCAGGCCCTTGGATGAGGCGAAGCCTGAGAATGCATAGAAAAAGCCCCGGCCAAGCGGTCGGGGCTTTGTTTTTGGCGGGCAGGAGAGCTACATCTGGTACAGCTCTTCGCCGGGGATGATGCGGATTCCGTTTTTGGCCAGCGTTTCGATAGCAAGATCGGTGCGGTCAAAGCGGAAGATCATAATGGCTTCTTTGCCCTTCTGCTGGATGAATGCGTACATGTATTCCACATTCACACCTGCGTTTGAAAGCATGTCCAGCAGGGTGTACAGGCCGCCGGGATTATCGTCGACCTCAACGGCGACAACCGTGGTGCGGCCGACAGTAAAGCCGTTATCCTTGAGGATGTTGCGGGCTGTTTCAAAGTCGTTCACAATAATGCGCAGGATGCCAAAGTCCGATGTGTCGGCAAGTGACATGGCGCGAATATTGATGTCATTTTCTTTGAGGACTCGCGTCAGTTCTGCGAGTCGACCAGCTCTGTTTTCGAGAAAAATGGAAATCTGTTCAGCTTTCATTGGGTGCTGTCTCCCCTGTTTCGACGTTATGGTTTAAATCCATTCCCTTACGACGTGTTCTCTTTGTACGTGAGGAAGGGAGCGCTTGGCAAGAGCTGCCACCCATTGGCCTCAACTCATTTACAGGGTATCCTGTCGAGTGACTCTCCGCAAAATTCAACTGAGGAGCGATTATGGAAGATTTGTGTTTTGACACACTGGACCAGTTTGAGAATTTTGCAGTTGAAACGCTTTGCAGCCTCGCTCAGCAGGCGCAGGAAGAAAAAGGAGCTTTTTCACTTGTTTTGTCTGGAGGAAAAACTCCAGCGCCAGTATACAGAAAGATATCACAGTGTCCGGATTTCCCATGGAAAGCAACGCATGTTTTTTGGGGGGATGAGCGCATGGTGTCCCCGAGTCATAACGACAGCAATTACAAAATGGCGTATGACTCTTTGCTTTCACGTGTGGCAATACCAGAAGAAAATATTCATCGCATTGTTGGCGAGCTGGAACGGCCAGAAGACGCCGCCGCAGCGTATGCTGAAACCATGTTGGCGCAGGCAAAGGCGCATGGCTTTTTGAATGAGCGTGGAGAACCTGCCTTTGACTGCATCGTGCTCGGAATGGGACCTGATGGGCACACGGCTTCACTTTTCCCACATGCTGAAAGCTTGCTCGAAGAACGTGATTTGTGTGTGGCGGATGCCGGAGAGCAGGGCGTGCCCCCGGTTCCTCGGGTGACGATGACGCTCCCTGTCATAAATGCAGCGCATAATATCCTTTTGCTTGCTGCTGGAGAGGAGAAGAATCAGCTCTTGGATGAGATTTTGGCAAACAGGTCTCTCGCGGCCCAAAAATATCCGATGGCGCGGGTTCTTCCCGCAGGAAAAATGTTTTGGTTGCGGCATTTGTGCGCGGTCTCGTGATTGCGGGTCAGCGGGAAATGCTTTATGTGATGAGCCGCTTTGATAAAAAGGGGGAGTTTTCCCCCTTCATATTTTTTGAGCATGGCGTATTGCTGTGGTGAATTCGCAATACGTGTGCGATACATTTTGATGAAAGAAAATCGAAGTGGGACGGTTTTGTTCTCCCACGAGAAAAAGGAGCTATTGCAGAGCAATGAGCAATACTGAGAAAAACACCACCCTGAGTGTCAGTGAGAAAATGCAGCAGATCGCCCTTTGGCTGGACGAGAAAAAAGGGCGGGATATCCTTGCTCTTGATGTTGCTGGACTGAGTGGCATCACCGAAGGTGTTGTTGTCGTCACCGCTGGTAGCCTGAAACACGGTCAGGCCCTTGCCGACTACGTTTTGGACAAAAGCGGCGAGGCCGGATGGGAATATCTTGGAATGGAAGGATACAAGAGCAACGCATGGATCCTTGTCGATCTGAACGATGTCCTCGTACACGTTTTCCAGGAAGATTCTCGAGATTTTTATAACCTCGAAGGCCTGTGGGCAGAAGCTGAGCGTCTTGAGCTGAACTTCGCAGAAAGCGACAACTAGGTCTTTCGTACACAGAGTCTTTATTGCCATCAGGAGGAGGTTTCCATGTCTCAGCTTACCCCGACTCTTTTACTCATTCTGGACGGATGGGGTCTTGCCCCAGAAGGAAAAGGCAATGGCGTGATTTTGTCCAATACGCCAAACCTTGACCGAATTAGCAAAAGCTATCCCTCGACAACACTCAAGTGTTCTGGCCGCGCTGTTGGCCTGCCTGAGGGCTTTATGGGAAACTCCGAGGTTGGGCACATGAACCTTGGCGCTGGGCGGGTTGTGTATCAGGATATGACCCGTATCGACATGGCTATTGAACAGGGAACCTTTGCTTCTCGTCCTGCGCTTGCAGAGTTGTTGCAGGTGCTCAAGGAAAAGGGTTCCCGGCTTCATTTGATGGGCCTTCTTTCTGATGGCGGTGTGCATAGCCACCTGAACCACCTGTATGCCTTGCTCGAAGCGGCAAAGCGTGCCGGTGTTCCTGCGTATGTGCATGCCTTTGCTGATGGGCGTGATACCGGGCCAGAAAAGGGCATCGGGTTTATGAAGCGCCTTGTCGCAAAAATGCAGGAACTTGGGTGGGGACAGGTCGCGAGTGTGACAGGTCGCTATTATGCGATGGACCGAGACAGCCGCTGGGAACGTATTCAGCTTGCCTATGAAGGGCTGACCGAAGGCAAGGGCCAGCGTGAAACTGACCCCGTTGAGCTGTTTTCCAAAGCCTATGCCGCTGGTGAGTATGACGAGTTTATCAAGCCTCGCATTTTGACTCAAAAAGACGGTTCCCCTGTCGCTTGCATCGAAGATGGAGACGGTCTCTTTTTCTTCAATTTCCGCGCAGACCGTGCCCGCCAGATTTCCAGAACGCTGTTTGATGACGCGTTTGATGGCTTTAGCCGCGCTGTTCGGCCTACGCTCGCAGGTTTTGCCACGATGACTGAATATGAGTCTTCGTTTCCGCTCCCTGCGGCTTTTCCGCCAGAAGATATTCACATGGGGATGGGGGAAGTTGTTTCCGGGCTTGGTGTTCGTCAGCTCCGTATTGCCGAAACTGAGAAGTATGCCCATGTGACGTACTTTTTCAACGGCGGACGCGAGGAGCCTTTCGAGGGCGAAGACCGCAAGCTTATTCCGTCTCCTCGTGAAGTTGCAACGTACGACCAGAAGCCCGAAATGAGTGCGTATCTCGTTGCGGATGCTTTTGAAGAGCTGTGGTCAGAAAATTCTTATTCTTTTGCTGTGCTCAACCTTGCGAATTTTGACATGGTCGGGCACACCGGAAGTATTCCTGCTGTTGTTCAGGCTGGAAAAGCCGTTGATGCCTGCGCTCAGCGCATTATTGACGCTGTTCTCAAAAAAGGTGGGCGTGTGTTGCTGACTGCTGACCACGGAAATGCCGAGCAGATGCTCGATGCTGACGGTGGACCGCATACTGCACACAGTATGAATCCTGTCCCGCTCTATCTTATTGAAAATGAAGAATCTCGCTACGCTTTGAAGTCCGGAAAGCTGGGGGACATTGCCCCCACGATTCTTGGCCTTTGGGGTGTGACGCCTCCCGCTGAAATGACGGGTGAGGTTCTGCTCGAGGAGAAGTAAATGGCTGAGACAAAAAAGCCTTTGTCCCCTGTTACACCAAAAGGCTTTGAACTTGTGTTTTTTTACGAGTGCCCTGGATGTAAGAAAGAGTTGCCGCTGGTTGCTCCAACTCAGCCTGCGATGGTAAAATGCGGAAGCTGCGGGATGAAATTCCCTGTTGCGCCTGTCGAAAAAAGGGCACTTCAGTTTTTCCGGTTGATGACCCAAAACGGGCAGGCTGCAATCGAGTCTGAATATTTGTAATATGCTAGACATACTGCACATTCGCCACTCAGGGTTAACCATGCCAAGTGTTCGGTTCCGCGTTGTCCCATTTGTTGAGGATGCCCGGAAGCGTGGCTTGCATATCAAAGATGTGCAGATTCCTAAAACAGCTCTTCAGCGGGTCGGGTTTTACTCGACCCTCCCTAGAGCCAAGGTCATCGTTCTCCAAAAGAAACTTCTTTCTTCGCTGGAGCTTTTTCTTCTTCGTCGCAAAGCGCAAACCCTTGTCTTTGATTTTGACGATGCTCTGTGGACAACGCACCCCAACCAGGGAAACGTCTCCCCTCGACGAACTGCGCGTTTAAAAAAACGCCTTCTTCGGGTGTGTTCTAAGGTTGATGTCGTAGTTGCAGGGAATTCGTATCTTGCAGAGCAGGTACGCGCTGTTGCTTCTCGAATATTCATCATGCCAACCCCACTAGACACAGATCGGTATGTTCCTGCTTCTGTCGGAGCTACCGTTCATTCCAAGCCCGTCGTGGGATGGATGGGGACCTCTGGCAATCTTTTTTTTCTTCCTGGAATTGTTTCTGAGCTTCAATCAGATGCTGATGTAAAGTTTATGGTTGTCTCTGGCTCTGACAACGTCGAGTTTTCCGGTGCCTTTGATTACCACTACGAGCGTTGGTCTTCTGAGCATGAAGTTACCCAGCTTCAGGCGATGGATATTGGCTTGATGCCCCTCACAGACGACGAGTACACTCGTGGAAAGTGCGGCTTTAAGCTCCTTCAGTACATGGCCTGCGGCGTTGCCCCCATTGCCTCGGATGTTGGGTTTAATCGTGAGATTATTCGGCATGGAGAAAATGGTTTTCTCGTCAGCAGCGACAAGGAAATGGCGCACTACATTCGCCTCCTTGCTCGAGACCCCTTTCTGCGGCATCGCATTGCCGTTCAGGCCCGGCGTACTGTCGTCGAGCGGTTTAGTCTTAAGGTTGCGACCCAGCAGCTTTGGCGTGAGTTAGGGGTTGTGTAGGGCCAGAAGGGTGGAACTGAGAGGGGAGGAACCGGGGCCAGCCCCGGACCCCGCGTAAGGGAATGATTCCCTTACGTATCCTCATCGAGTTTAAAAGCCGTGCAAGCTTCGCTTGCACGGCTTTTAAACTTGGGTGAGAAGGCGATAAGAAAGTCTTTCTCTTCTGCGAGTTGCCACCATTTTCTTTCTGAACGCGAGCGTTCAGAAAGAAAGGGGGTGAGGCGCAAAGAAAAAGAACACACGTCCAGTTAACTAGACCGAAAAAAAGGGGACCGAAATGGAGAGGAGAGCGTAGCTCTCATCACATTTCGGTCCCCTTTTATTTCGGGCGATAGCGGGATTCCCAAGGGCCTCGTCCTTGGGCGGGGTCAAGGGGCAGCGCCCCTTGCAGGGTTTGGGGCAGCGCCCCAATAAAACACCCGCCCGCCCGGTGCCCCTTGCAGAGCACGAGACGGAGTCTCGTTAAATACGAGGCATACCACGCCGGGCGAGCAGTTCATTGTAAACCTGAATGCTGCGCTCGACTTTTTTTTCGAGGGTGAATTCCTGAGCGCGTTCAAGGCTGGCACGCCCCCAACGCTGGCGAGCTTCTGTGTCAGAGGCCATGCGCTGGAGTGCGGCGGCGAGTGGGGCGACTTTCTTGGGCGGAACGAGCAGACCATTGCTGGTAATCAGCTCTGGAACGCCACCGACGGCACTGCCAATGCAGGGGAGTCCAAAGCCAAAGGCTTCAATTAGGACGTTCGGCATGCTCTCCGAGATGGAGGGCAAAACGAAACAGTCGAAAATTTGGAGATAGTCTGCAACATTCTCAATGCGTCCGGGGAAGTGCGCCCGATCGCCAAATCCGAGGGCCTGACATTTACTTTTCCACTCGGGGCGCTTGGTGCCGACTGCGACGAGATGGGCGTCAATGCCGGAGTGAGCCATTGCCTTGACTAAATAGTCGAGCCCCTTAACGGGCTTGTCTCCGACGATGGCACCAACAACAAAAGCATTTTCGGGGATGCCGAGCTGCTGGCGCATTTCTGCTGGCGTGCAGTTGGTTGCAATGCGGTCCTGCGGGACGCCGTTGTAAATCGTGCGAATTTTATTCTTTGGGCAACCAACAGAGCGAATGACTTTGCCACATGCGTTGGAGTTCACGACATAACAGTCCATACCGGGAGACCAGTAGGGGAGCGGGTTGTTGGGGCGATAAATAACGCCGCGATAGCCAACACAGACAACGCCTCGACTGCGCCAGGACAGGCTCCACCAGCTGAGCTTCTTGTTGGCTTTGTTGTGAAAGGCATGGGCAACGCATGGTTCACCAGAGCTGGGCAAAAAACGCTCTACAAACTTGCGCCAGTCGCTTCGTTTTTCTGGCATGTTCTGCCAGTCAATGCTCTGGTCAAGTCCTGTAATTTCTGCATTGTGTGGCACAAAAAAGGTCAGCTCGTGGCCACGGCGACTGAGTCCCTGCGCCAGATACATAGCCTGCCGGGTTCCGCCAGACAAAGAGGAACTAGATGTCATGAACAGAAAACGCATGTGAAGCTCCACGTTGAATGTGATCGATGTGTTTTTGCAGCTCAGGGAGAATCTTTTCCGCAGTCAGTGTGCGCAAACAGGCAATGTCGCCTCGCGGGCAACGGTTTTCGTTGCAGGGCTGGCAGTCGAGCTTGAGCGCATAGGCGATGTGATCCTCGGAAGGAAATGTCCAGCCCTGACTTGTTGAGCCGAGAACGACAAAAGAGGGCGTACCACAGGCAACAGCCATGTGCCGAGGGGCCGAACAGTTCCCAAGATGCAGGGCTGCCTGCTCAATGAGTGCGGCCATTTCGCGAAGACTGTACATGGTCTCGGGGAAAATCGCGGCATCACACTGCGCGGCATCCTTGACGGCACGAGCGTCCTGCTCCTCACCGGGACCATAAAAAATGAGAAATCGTAAACGTGGGTCAGCTTCCGAGGCTAAGCGGATGAGTTTTCCATAATGCTCGGCAGGCCACTGACGTGTTTTGCGGCGATGCGTCGGGTCAACGGTCACGAGAAAATGCGTGTCCTTGACGCCAAGTGCGGCAAGCTCCTTGCGGGCCTTTTGCCGCTCCTGCTCGGTGAAAAACATTTTGGGACACTCACCGTCCCAGGCAAGGCCAAGAGGCCGAAGCACACTGGCTTTGGACATGGCCGCGTAGCCAGATTCCATGTCGACCCAGTGGGTGTAAAATGGCTTGTTGTACCACGGCGGGGTGAAGGTCAGGCGGATCTGACGGCCGCTTGAGGGCTTAAAGAAGCGTGACAGGGCGACAACATTACGCATGCGCGGAAGCTGCTGAAAATCGACGATGATGTCAAAACGCTCACGGGCAACAGTGAGATAAAACGAGAGCTGGCGCAGCAGATTTTTGTGCTCGTTGCGGTCAATGAGCCAGAGCCTGCTGATTTCTGGATTATGCTCCAGCACCGTCTTGTTGATCTTCATGGTCAAGACGTGAATCTCGGCCTGAGGGTAGCGCTCTTTCAAAAGATGAATGGCTGGAGTCGCAAGGATAACGTCACCAATCTGCCGAAGCTGACAGACAAGAATTTTTTTTACGGACTCTGGTGGAAGCGAAATTGTACGATTGCTCATCGGCGGCACTGCTCCCTGATGAATGCGAGAAATTCATCGGCACGGACGTCAAGGCTGTTGTTGGCCCTAAACCAGTTCCAGACATCATCGCGAAGCTGAAAAAGTGCTTCATTATCAAGACGAAGCAACTCTTCGAGCGCATGAACCAAATGATCGGGAACACGCTCGCGTTTGACGAGAGTTTTTTCGAGCGGGCTGATGTCAAAGGGCCATGCCTCGGCAATGCCGCCAATGTTGCGGGCGACAGGGACGAGACCTTCAGACATTGCCTCAAGCAGGGTGTTGGGCAGGCCTTCGGAATAGGAAGGAAGAACAAAAATATCTGCCTGTTTCAAAATAGACCGAATATCCTGCACAAAGCCGTGCCAGGTGATGTTGTCGGTAAGCCCAAGTTCGTGCGCAAGCTGCTTGAGTTCTTTTTCAGATTTGCCCGTACCTGCAACGTGCAGATGGAAGGAATAGCCGCCATCCTTGAGACGCTTGAGGGCATGGAGCAGGTCCGCGTGTCCCTTGTCTGGATTGAGCTGACTTGTGACGGCAATCTGCCGGGGGCTGCGTACGAGAGATGGTGGTTCCGCAGAGGATTTTTTCCCGGTGAGGATGACGGTAACTTCTTCGGGGTGCAAAAAGTCAAGTTCCTTGAGCAGACCATCTTTAATGAACTGGCAGGGAACAAGAATCTGAGGTCCAATAAATTTGTGGGTATTTTTGACCTTTGGCGTGTTGCGCATGTCGCGGGGGAGGCCAACGCGGTGAATGACGGGAATGCCTGCAAGACGTGCGGCAACACCTGCGGTGCGAATATCTTTGCCAACGTTGACGACGAGGGCGTCAATGTTGTGCTGCTTGAAGTAGCGGTAAAAACGCCAGACAGCGAGGGGGTTGTAGTCAAAGCCAAAGTTCATGGCGTGGGCTTCCAGGCCGAGCTTGACAGCTCGGGTGTGGAAGGGGCCCCGGCGGCAAAAGATCGGGGCATGGTGCCCTTTTTCTGTGAGACGACTGGCAAGGTCCAGCGTCCAGGCTTTGACACCGCCAAAACGGCGGGTTGCGTTGACAAATGCGATATTCATGGAAAAATTTTACCTATTGAAATTTCAGGTGAACACATCCCTGATATTTACGGTTGTGAATGGTGGCGAGGGGAGTGGTACTGAGCCGGAGCCACCGAAAGTGAAATCCCGGCAGTGGTATCAGAAACTTGCCGCGTGGACAATATTACCCTGTGTGAAGAATTCTGTCATGACTTGCCCGTAACTTGCTGAAAAGCAATGCCAAGCGTGATGAAAAAGAGGCCGAGCCAGGTGGCTGGCAGGATATTCTCGCCAACAAATGCGCTGATGAAAAAGAGCGAAAGAAAAGGCGAGAGAAAGATGAGGGTACTGATGCGGGCTGTAGAGCTGGTCAGCCGCATTGCCTTGAGCCAAAGAACAAAGGTGAGTCCCATTTCAAAAATGCCAACATAAAGCGGCCCAAGACTGTCTGCCAGTTGTGGCAGACGGGGGCTTGAAAAGATGCAGACCGAAACAAAGGTGTAGACTGTGCCAAAAAGGAAGTTGGCTGTGAGTCCTGCGACTGGGTCGCGGGAATCCTTGGTGCAGACTATCCAGTAGACGGCCCAGATGACGGTGCTCAAAAGTGCAAGGAAAACGCCCAGAGGGCTTTGGAATGTAAAATCTGTGAGCCTGCCGTGGGTGCAGATAAGAAGTACTCCAAAGTAGCTGAGGCAAAGGGCAATCAGGTCTTTTTTGTGGAGTTTCTGGCGCAGGAGGGGCACAGAAAGCAGGGAAAGCATAATGGCCCATGTGTAGTTAATGGGCTGGGCTTCCTGTGCCGGGAGCAGGTCATATGCTTTGAAGAGAATTGTGTAATATAAAAAAGGGTTGAGCGCACCATACAGGGCACTCTGAAACCATTCTTTGCGGCGAAATTCGTGGAGCTTGTGAAGCGAACGCGTGAGGGCGAGGACAGAAAGCAGAACCAGAAGAGAGAAGAGGCAGGAGTAGAACAGGAGCTGGAACGGGTCCAGTCGGGCGAGCGAAAGTTTGAAGGCCGTGGCAACAGTACTCCAGCAGAGTACTGCCGCCAGGCCATAGGCGTAAGCTTTGTGTTGTTGGTTCATCTGGAAAATTAGCAGGGAACGTTTTCTTGAATAAAACTCACTACTTCTTCGGGAGTGTCACAAATCTTCATGAGGTCGAGGTCGTGTTCTTTGGCAAAACCACCAGCAATAAGCTGGTTTTTGAACCAGTCTATAAGTCCGGCCCAGTAGCTGGAGTCATAGAGCACGATGGGGAATTTCTTGATGCGTTCGGTCTGAATAAGCACCAGCGCTTCTGAAAGTTCGTCCAGCGTACCAAAGCCACCGGGCATGGCGACGTATGCTGTTGCGTATTTTACAAACATGAGTTTGCGCACAAAGAAGTAGCGGAAATCAACACGGGTGGTGCAATACGGGTTTGCACCCTGTTCGTGTGGCAACTCAATATGGAGCCCGACAGATTCTCCGCCAGCTTCCTTGGCTCCTTTGTTTGCGGCCTCCATGAGGCCGGGGCCACCGCCAGAAATAACGTCATAGCCAGCCTTGGAAAGAAGGGAGGCGAGTCTGACTGTATCCTGATACAGTTCGGAGTCAGGAGTAACGCGCGCAGAGCCAAAAATGGATACACCGTTACGGATATCACTCATTGTGTCGAATCCGTCGACGACTTCTGCCATAATGCGGAAAAGTCGCCAAGATTCCTGCTTGGAGAGTTCATCAATAAGAAACTGTCGTTCTGACATGTCAGCTCCTGAAGTTGACATCTTTAGCATCTCGTATCAGCCTTTAAACATACGCCTTGGTTACTTCTTAAGATATAGTGTTTCCCCGTGGTTTGAAACTGTTAATTTCGACCTTCCGCTCTTGTGGACGGAAAACGGAGTACAGAGATGAAAATACAGTTCCTCGGCGCCGCTCAGACGGTTACCGGCTCATGTTATATGATGGAAACCGGGACGCATCGCTTCGCAGTAGACTGCGGGATGCATCAGGGTAACAGGGAGATAGAGCGCAGAAATTTTGGCTCACTCAAGTATCGACCTCAAAACGTTGATTTTTTTCTGATTACTCACGCTCACATCGACCACTCTGGCCTGCTTCCCCGGATGGTACAGAATGGCTTCAAGGGCAAAATTTACTGCACGCCTCCGACAAAGGATTTGCTGGAAATTATGTTGCGGGACAGCGCACATATTCAGGAGATGGAAGCTGAATGGAAAAGCCGCAAGCGCAGTCGGCGGGGCAAGGGGCGCATTGATCCGCTCTATACAATGGACGATGTCGAGCGGACTCTGGAGCTTTTGACGTCTGTCGAATATGGTGCGCCTTTTGAGCCGTTTCCAGAGTTGTCTGTCTGCTACCGGGATGCTGGGCATATCCTCGGCTCTGCGTTTATTGAGCTGTGCGTCAAGGAAGATGGCAAGGAGTTCAAGGTTGTATTCTCTGGTGACCTTGGACGGCCGGATCAGCTCATTGTTCGTGACCCGTCGATTATTCAAGATGCTGATTATCTGTTCCTTGAGTCGACATATGGTGACCGAAATCATAAAGACGAGCAGCTGAGCCGTGACGAACTGGCCGAAGCCATCGACTGGAGCTACAGCCACGGGGAAAAGGTTATTATCCCAGCTTTTGCCGTGGAGCGGACGCAGGAAGTGCTGTACACACTGCATATTCTGAATAAGGAAGGGCGGCTGCCACAGGGGATGCCTGTGTATGTGGATAGTCCAATGGCTATTCGGGCAACGGAAGTCTTCCGAAATCATCCTGAATATTATGATAACGAGGCGCTCAAGATTGTGGACGCGGGAGAAGACCCGCTGAGCACTCCGAATTTACATTTTACTCTTGGCCGTGAGGAATCAACGGCAATTAACGCCAGCAAGGGGCCGGGCATTGTGATTTCGGCCAGTGGCATGTGTAACGCAGGCCGCATCAAGCACCACCTGCGCCACAATTTGTGGAAGCCAGGAGCGAGTGTTGTCTTCGTTGGATATCAGGGAAAAGGAACTCCTGGCCGCAAAATCGTTGACGGCGCGAAAAGAATTCGTATCCTCGGCGACGAAATTGCTGTGCGGGCAAAGATTTTCACCATTGGTGGATTCTCTGCACATGCTGGCCAGAGCCAGATTATGGAATGGCTTGAGCATTTTCGTACCCGTACCATGAAGGTCTTTCTTGTTCATGGTGAAAATTCTGCCCAGGAAACTCTTGCAGATCTCATTCGCAAGAAGTTTGGGCTTGAGGTTCATATACCGGGCTATTTGGATATCTGCACGATGGAAGCAGACGAGCCTATGGCTCTGTCTCGCGAAGCAGACAAGGCGAAGCCTGCGGTTGACTGGCAGGATATGCTTGGCCGGACAAATGCCCTTGTGCAGAAGATGGAAGACCTGAAAAAGCAGATGAAGGGCCGGTCGTGGGAAGACCAGACCGAGCTGCGGGACCGGCTTGATGCCATCCATCGCGAATTAGAAGATTTTATTTCGGAAGTGTAAGGAATGCGAATAATAAGTGGCGAGTTTGGTGGTCGCACCATTCGCTCTGTTGAGGGGCCGGGCTATCGCCCGGCTACCGCAAAAGTGCGTGGTGCTATTTTTTCAATGCTCGAAGCTCGCGGTATTGACTGGGAAGAGACTCATGTTCTGGATTTGTTTGCGGGAAGCGGGAGCCTGACGTTTGAGGCTCTGTCTCGTGGAGCAGTCCGGGGCGTGCTCATGGAAAAGAACCGCAAGGCTGCGGCCTGTATCTCAGAGAATGGCAAATCGCTTGGGCTGAGAGGCTCTCGTGTGCGGGTTGTGGCCAAGGACTTGTTCAAAGTCCTGAACACGGTCCCCGACAAGCCCTTTTCCCTGGTCTTTATTGATCCTCCATATGGAAAGGACCTGCTGGAACCCGCTTTGGTCAAGGCCATTGCCAATGGCTGGATTGCCGAAGATGCCTTTGTTTTGGCAGAAGTGGAATCCGGGCTGGAACTTGACGCGGACGCAGTGAGTCCGTTTTTGGAAACCCTGACCGACAAACTGTATGGGCAGACAAGGATTATTGTATGGAAGAAGAGAAAAAGCGCGAAGTCATAGCCGTTTATCCGGGCACCTTTGATCCGCTGACGAACGGTCATGTAAGCCTTGTGAAACGCGGCCTGACTATTTTTGATAAGGTCGTTGTTGCTGTTGCCCAGGATACAGGAAAGAACTCCCTGTTTAGCTTTGACGAGCGCGTGGAAATGGCGCGTGAAGTTTTTGCGGATAGCCCCCGGGTAATGGTGGAAGGCTTCTCTGGCCTTTTGGTGAATTATGCACTCAAGCGTGGTGCTTCGGTTATTCTGCGTGGCCTGCGCGCGGTGAGTGACTTTGAGTATGAGTTCCAGATGGCACTGATGAACAGGCACCTTGCCCGTCCGGTTCAGACTGTCTTTTTGATGACTGACTACAAATGGATGTACATTAGTTCGTCCATTATTCGTTCTGTGGCGTCTCTTGATGGAAACGTGCAGGGGCTTATTCCGAATCTTATTATGCCTCGTGTGTACGCCAAGTTTGCGGAGCTGAAAGAACGGGGCGAGCTGGACTAGTATGACGACGCAGCTTTTATGTATTCCCGGTCCGACAGGTGCCGGAAAAACGAGTGCGGCTATTTCTCTTGCTCAGGCCCTTGATGGCGAGGTTATTAATTTTGATTCCCGGCAGGTCTACCGGGATTTCCCTGTGATTACAGCTCAGCCGAGCGAAGAAGAACGGGCTGGATGCCCTCATCTCCTGTATGGCTTTTTGCCGACAGAGGAGAAGATGAGTGCTGCGGCCTATACAGAACTGGCGCTTAAAACCATCGAAGAGGTTGCGTCCCGCGGGAAGCTCCCTATTCTGGTTGGCGGTACGGGGCTGTATATGCGCTCGGTGCTAAGACCCTTGGCAGACATTCCTGCAATCCCTGAAGACATTCGTCGGGATGTACAGGAGGATTGCGAGCGTCGCGGCCCAAATGCTTTGCACAAGGATTTGGAGAAGCTGGACCCTGTGCTTGCTGACCGCCTACATCCAAATGACCGCCAGCGCATTATGCGAGGCATTGAGGTTGCGCGGGGGACAGGCAAGCCGCTGTCTGTCTGGCAGACTGAAACAGTGGAAGAACGAGATTTTCAGGTGCTCAAGCAGGGGGTGGGGCTGCCACTTCCAGAGCTGACGCCGTATTTGAACAAGCGCATTGACGTGATGCTTGAGGCTGGAGCCATGCAGGAGGCTGAGTCCGCAATGGAAAAGAATGCGGACCCCAAGGCTCCGGGCTGGAGTGGGATTGGCTGTGCCGAGCTTTTGGCATATTTGCAGGGGCGTCTGAAATATGAAGACGCGCTGTATTTGTGGCAGAAGAATACCCGGGCCTATGCCAAGCGCCAGCTGACGTGGTTCCGGGCAGACAAAGAGATACACTGGTATCGGCCTCATCTGCATCAGGACATGATAGATCAGGCGCGAGCGTTTTTTGGACGCTAAGGCTAAAAAACACACAAAAAAAGACGGGCTGCGTTGCGGTCCGTCTTTTTTTGTGTCTGCGGTATTGGCGATGTGCTAGCGCATCAGGGCAAAGTGACGGCTGTTAATGCTGAATTTGAGCGTGCCGTTTCGGAATTTGTGACCTGAGCATTCAATGCACAGAAGTCCTGCGTTTTGGATTTCAATTTTGGGCCGGTCGTCGCCTGTGATGATGAGTGTGGCAAGTTTGGCGAGGTTTGGCATGTGTCCGGCCACGAGCACAGACTGCGCACCGTTCAGGCCATTCAAAAAGTCTACGGTCTGCACTGCCGGATTCATGGCTTTAAGCAGTGGAGTGCTTGCAATGTCTTCAACGGGGAAACCCGTTTCTTTGGCCATGATTTCTGCGGTTTGGCGGGCGCGCAGTTTGGGACTGCACGCAATAGCGTCAAATCCGATGTCAAGACGGCGGGCCATCTGACCAGCCTTGGTGACGAGTTCACGCCCCATAGGGCTAAGGGGTTCTTCTGGGGCGGCCTCTTTGGGCAAGGCCAGCCCATGCTGCATGAGATAAAGAAGCATAGTGACTCCCGGTGTCCGGTTTAACGCGTATGAAGAGGCGAAAGCACGGAGGCTGACGCACATAATATCTTGGGTCCACAAAGGAATAGCAGAGTGCGAAGGGTGGGGCAAGACAGTGGGGTGATTCTGATTCATTCGTTGCGGATTTGAACGGGAGAAAAAGACTCGGGGAGAAAGTGCGGAAGCTTCGGCTGCTTGCGAGAGGAGGGAGCGATTCCCGCAGCAGGGCTTGCGCTTGGCCCCCTCTCAGGGTACTCAATAGTGTGCTCTTTTTTCTGCTGGGTACTTTCATGTCGTAACCCGGAGGCTGTGATGAAATTTTTTGCCTGCGTCATGTCGCTTGTGGGATCTGCTGTGCTTTGCGTTTCCCTCGGCTGGGCAAGCCCTGTCACTGTGGCAGAGGCTCCAGAAGAGACGGTCAGCACGGAAGAGGTCCCGGCATCCTGCACTTCGGCTCCCGGTGCAGAGGCGACGATTCTTTCCCTTGATAGCCTGAAACCCGTTGCCTTTGATTGCGGCGACACCGATGCGGTTTCAGGTGCTTTTTTGCAGTTGTTTGATTACGGCGTCATAGACTGGGAAACTGGTGAACTCATTGCAACAGGAACAGGGACACCGCCAGAGTATATTCCAAATCCTGACCGGGCGTGGAATATTGCGCGGCGGGCGGCGACTATTTCGGCCCGGCGAAATATGCTGAATTTGCTTCGGCACGTTCCTGTGCGGTCTGACGCAACTGTCGAAAACTTTTTGGGGTCCAGTGAAAGCACGCAGAACCTGATGCGTGGGTGTTTGCAAAATTCTTCAATACGTGGGGCGGTGCTTTTGCCAGATGGCTCGGCCGAGGTGACGGTGCGCATGAATCTGCGCGGGCGTCTTTCGGATATTTTTTGGGCGCATGAGTCTGATTTTGGGATACAGATGCCGCAGCACAAGGCAACGTCGTCTGCTGATGATTGTGGAATTACCGGACTGATTATTGACGCCCGGGGTATTGATCTCAAACCCGCCATGAGCCTGTGTTGCCGGGACGAAGAGGGGAACCTGCTGTATGGACCGCCAACAGTTGGAAAAGACCTCGCCATTCAGCGTGGTCTGGTAAGTTATGTACGCTGTCTCGACTCTGGTTGCGTTGACGAGCGGGTCGGTGGGCGGCCGCTGTATGTTCGGGCATTGCGCCCTGCGGGGAAACTGGGAACGGATGTCGTTATTGCTACGGACAACGCCAACGAAATTCGGGAGCAGCTTGGGGATGGGATGTGCCTTGCGCAGTGCCGGGTGCTGGTGCTTCTTGACTAGATGCTTCGTGTTTCACCCTGTGACACTCCTTCCAATTCATCGCTAAAGAGTGTAAGCGACAAGCATGATGCAATTTCTTCATAAAACAATCCTGACGACTCTGGCGGCAGCTCTGCTGTGTGTGTTGTGCCTGAGCGTGGAGTCAGCAATGGCGCGGGAAGTTTCCGTGACATGGCAGCCTGACTTGGAGGATTCCACAATACGGACAAAAGCGGATGCCCTGAAATCTGGGTTTTCGCAGGCAATTTTTGATGAAGCTGTGGCTTTGCTGCCGGGAACGCTTTCGGAAGCACGGGCCGTACTTCTGCGGGAGCAGCTTGACGCACGGGCCAGTGGTGCTGTTGTCGGCTATTCTGAACTGGGCATTGAGTCCATTCAGGATGAGCAGGGACAAAGCATCAAAACCCTGAAACTCGATGTCAATGTGAATCGTTCTGCACTGAAAAAGCTGCTGAAGCGGCTTGGTGTGTACTACACCGTGAACGAGCAGCAGCCCTTTACGCTCGAACTGGTTGGAGATTCCTATGACGCATGGGACCAGCTTGGACAGCTCCAGGAGCTGACGGGCGTTCGGGTGCGCAGTGGCGCTAGCCCGGTGATGACGCTGAGCAAGGAAGAAGGCGGTGTCTGGAGCGCCCGGATGTCGCATGATGGCCGTGAGTGGTCAGAGCTTGGCAAGGATTTGTCAAAGGTTTGGGTTAACGCGTGGGCAGGCTTCTTTACTCGTCCGGAGGCTGGCGCCAGTATGGTTTCTGGCGTCTCTCTGGTGATTAGCGGCTGGTACGCGCCGGATGGACCCAAGGCTTTTCAGCAGGTGCTGTCCTCGTGGGAACAGGAACTTGATAGCGCTGTTCTCGCACATGTGGATATGCTGCCGGATGGACTCGTCGCAACATGGCGAGTCAAAACTCTTGATCGCGAAGCGTTGAGTCGAAAGTTGGATGCGTATCTCGCTCCAAGGGGGCTACGATACAATTTTGAAGTTCTTCCATAGAAAATAGCACAATACATGGGCGTCTACCGTTGGTAGGCGCCCATGTTTTCTTTTAGCACGAGGGGAATGCTATGCAGCTCAATGAGAATAACTGGACCATTCCCAATATCCTCACGATTGCGAGGATACTTCTGACGCCCTGTTTTGTTATTTCCTATGTGGACGGCAAGACTGAACTGGCGTGGGGATTGTTCCTTGTTGCGGGAATAACAGATGCCGCAGATGGCTTTTTGGCCCGAGTCCTTCACCAGAGGACCCGACTGGGGGCGATGCTTGACCCCCTTGCAGACAAGGCCCTTGTGGCCTCGGCTTTCCTGTGTTTGGGTATTTCGGGGTGGGTCCCGTCGTGGTTAGTTATTCTCGTTATTAGTCGCGATGTCATCATCGTTGGCGGCTTGAGTGCCCTGTCGTTTTGGGGCGTTGACGTCAAGGTGAAGATTCGCCCCTCGTGGATGAGCAAGCTGAATACAAGCTGTCAGATTTCACTGATTGTTGTGGTCATGCTGGAAGAAATGCACTGGCTGAGTTTGCCGATGCTGGTGGACATTCTTGTCGGGGCAGTGTGCGTTCTGACTGTGGTCACGGCAATCCATTACACCTTGCGTGGTCTGGCCATGTTCCCTGAGCATGATGCCGAGGCAGAGGGTGACTCATCGAAGTGACAAAAAAGCAGCCCCAGCAATTTCAGGATGAAATTGCTGGGGCTGCCATAGAAAAATTCCCGGAATGAAGAACTAGTCTTTGTCCTTGGATTCTTCTTTTTTTTCACCCTTGGGGGTTACATCGATTTCACTGGGTTCGGTAGTGGCTTTCTTAAAATTTTGAATAGCCTGACCAATACCGCCGCCAATTTCAGGCAGCTTTTTGGCACCAAAGATAACCAGAACGATGAGAAGAATGATAAGAAGTTCCCAGATTCCTAATCCGCCAATCATGAGCATGCCTCCGTATTGATGATGTTCTTGCCTATACACGTGGCTACTTTTGAGGTCAAGATATCGCAGGGAGTGTGGATACTGGGAAAATGCCTTGAAAAATTTGGGAAATCCTGAAAGATTTTTAACAAAGACAGCAAACTGAGTGTGGAGAAAATTCTCTGTTTTTTAGCCCAGGAGATTTTTGTGAACTCATCATCCAAGGTCAAAAGACTCCCCGGTTCGTGCTGTTTCTATTTCCGGAAAGGACGGTGTCTGTATGATGAGATGCTGAACCCCGGTTATCAGGAACGTTTTCGTTGCCGTGTCCTGCGTCAGTGGGAAGAAGCATACGATGAATTTCTTGATAGGGCAGAGGCCTTTCACCTTGATGAAGCGCAGTCAAGCCGCATCTGGGCTGTTCGTCTGGAAAAAATGTCTGATTTGGCAAGCCAGTGTCCGCAGTATGAGGCACGGGAAAGTTTTGGTGAATTTGTGTGCGCAAAGGCCTTTGGCTTTCTCTGTCTTGATGAATTTCCTGTCTGTGAAGGACGATGCCAGCGCTTTTTGTTGCCCCCACGGGCAAAAACCGACTTGTCGTCAAAAGAGTGAGTGAGAAAGAATGAGTGGAATACACGCTGTTATTGCCTTTCCTGAGCTGTGTGCAAAAGATGCTGACGCGCAGAATTCATGCGTGAAATATTTCAATCCCGGACTTTCTGCGCTGCCAGAAGCGGTTCAGTATGTCCCGGATGCGCTCCCCATGTCGGCGCCAGAAGCCGAAGCATGGCTGAGCCAGACGACAGCCTACGCAGAAATGCTTGGGGATAGAGGCCTCCTGCGTGCTCAGGCTGCTACACCTCAAAATGATGGTGGATACAAGGGCAGCTCAATGGATATTATGAGCGAGCTTTTGCGCATGGAGAATGGCACGGCGACCCCTGCTGGCGAAGACGAGGAAGCACAGGCTGCGCGGCAGGCTCAGGGGGCACTGCTTTTAGCTGCTCTTCGTGAACGGCAGTTTACGGAACTCCGCTCCCTTGATGGTGGTGTTGAGGACGCGTGGAAGTCGTTTGATGAAATTGTTGGGCTGGAGCCGGAGGATCGTGACGAGATCGCGCATCTGGATGCAGACGAGTTTGCTCCCATGCGTGAGCTTTCTCCCTTTACTGACGGTGATGCGTGGAAAGCTGTTCTCGAAGCTATGCTGTATTTTGTTCGCGAGGATGATGTGCTGCTGGTCCGGGACGCTGGCGTGATTGCAGCTCTTGAGGAGTTGGGCATTGATTTTGGCCCCTGCGAAGCTGAACTTGCCAAAAAACTTGAGGATTGTGGCTTTTCTGAGGGCTTTACCCTTGCCGCAACCCGTTTGCCCGGCTATGTCCTCAGCGGCAGGTCGACCCTTCCATCAAAAATGCCCTGGCTTGCGGCCGAGCATGTGATGGTTGTCTGCATCCTTGGTAGCCCGGTGTCCCCTGCCTAAACATTTGAGGAAAAGCATGTTCATTTGTAATGA
Organism: Desulfobaculum bizertense DSM 18034; assembly: GCF_900167065.1. NCBI lineage: Bacteria > Pseudomonadati > Thermodesulfobacteriota > Desulfovibrionia > Desulfovibrionales > Desulfovibrionaceae > Desulfobaculum > Desulfobaculum bizertense. Next base: position 9,493 of record NZ_FUYA01000011.1, on the reverse strand, counting down.
TTTTTGTGGGCTGGATTTTCTCCGCGGACTGCGCGGGGTCGTTTTTGACTGTGACGGCGTCATGTTCGATACGCTTGGACTGAACCGCACGTTTTATAACCTGATGCTCGAAAAGCTCGGTCTGCCAGAAATGACCCGCGAGCAGGAACTCTATGCCCATGCACACACAGTCAAGGAATCCCTGAGCTATCTTATTCCAGATGAGCGGCAGGCTGAGGTCCCGGCTGTATATAAAAGTATTGATTACACAGAGCTTATTCCTTCCATGCAGATGGAAGAGGGCTTGATTGAGCTTCTGTCTGTGCTTCGTGCCAGTGGTGTTCGGCTTGGTATTTTCACCAACCGTCTGAATACCATGCATCACATTCTGGAGCACTTTGACCTGACCCAGTATTTTGACCCGGTCATGACTGCTGAAATCGTGGAACCCAAGCCTCACCCAGAGGGACTGTACAGAATCATGGAGCAGTGGGGTGCCAAGCCTGCTGAGATCGCGTATATTGGCGATACCAGCATTGATGCCCGCGTGGCTCGTCGAGCCAAGGTGCCTTTCTGGGCGTTCAAGAATGAAGGCATTCAGGCAGACATGTATCTGTGGGAATTCTGGAATCTGCGCAAGATGGTTCTGCAGGCTGCCCGTGAGGGTGGAGTGCTTGGAACTCCGGCGAAGAATCCAAATTTTTGGCTGTAAAATAGCCCTTGATACTTTGTGGGGGATATGCGAACTTTTTTATATCGTAAGTCTCCCTAACACTCTGAGAGACACACCGAACCGGAGGAAGAATGGGTCCGATTATTCAGGGAATTGTGTTTATTCTCTTGCAGATTCTCTTTTTGTACAAATGGGTAGTTATCATCTCTGCACTCATCAGCTGGGTGCGTCCTGATCCATATAATCCAGTTGTCCGTTTTTTGCGTGGGGCAACGGAACCTGTCTTTTATCGCATCCGTCGATGGATGCCCTTTGTTTACGTCTCAGGCGTTGACCTTTCGCCAATTGTCGTCCTTTTGGGAATTATCTTCCTTGAGATTGTCATCAAGGGCTATTTCCCATTGGCAATGATGTAAACTGTGAGGATTGAAACAATGGCGGTTTCAAAAATAGATATTCTAAACAAGGCCTTTGGCCGGAGTTTCCGGGGCTATACCTGTGCAGACGTTGATGCGTTTTTGCAGGATGTCGCGGATACGATGGGCGAACTCGCTGAAAATAACCGAGGCCTTGAGAATAGAATTTCAATGCTGGAACAGGCGTTGGAAGAGCATAAAAGTCGGGAGAAAACTCTGCGCGATACCCTCATGACGACTCAGAAGATGATGGACGACATGAAGGCGACTGCGCAGAAAGAGGCCCAGCTCATTATTGATGCTGCCAATGCAAAGGCCGAAACGCTCCTGAATCAGGCGCATAACCGACTTGCCCAGATTCACGGTGATATTTCGGAGCTGAAAAAGCAGCGCACCCAGTTTGAGGTGAAGCTGCGGTCGATTCTTGACGCGCATTTGCGCATGCTTGAGCTTGACCGGCAGGAAGAGGAGACTCTTGATGCGGCCGAGCAAAAGTTGAAGTTTCTGAAAAAGGCGAACGTTTAGTCCGTCCTTTTTGTCTTTGGAGTCTAGAACAGGGATGCCATTACCGGAATACGCGAAACAGCACGACAGCGAGCACTGGACCCTTGATGTTTGGGTTCAGCCCGGAGCCAAAAAAAGTCAGGTGGAGGGACTCCATGATGGATGTCTCAAAATTCGGCTCATGGCCCCCGCTGTTGAGAACAAGGCCAATAAGGCACTTGTTGCGTTCATCGCAAAAGAACTGAGTCTCAAAAAAAATAAGGTGCAGATTTTTCGCGGTGAAAAAAATCGACGTAAGACGGTGATGGTTGAAGCTGGCGCTGAACCATCATGGCCGGTCTGACCGGGTGGTGGAGACCACATGGAACCATAAGTCAAAAGGAGTAGGCTCATGGAGAATAAGGATCTTGAAATGATCGCGGAGTACGCAGACCTCAATCCCGAAATCAAGATTCTGTGGGAAGAGCATCAGTTGTATGAAAAGCAGCTGCACAAGCTTGAACGGAAAGCCTACCTGACCCCTGATGAAGACCGAGTTGTTAAGGAACTCAAGAAAAAGAAACTCGCTGGAAAAACCAAGCTTATGGGTCTTCTTGAACGACAGGCCCCCATGTAGCGTGGGGAAAAGACCCAGAATCCTGGACGCTGCCAAGGTCTGTGATGACTGACGCTTTGTGTGAGGCTCTGCGAGCCTGACCCGCGTGTGGAAAAGCTGAAAACAGCCCATGATCGCCGTAAAGCAGAGCTGAAGCAGAACTTGGACGATCGTCCTCATGAATCAGTGACACGCACCGCAAGACAAACTCTTGTGGTGTGTGTCTTTTTTTTTGCTCTGCGTGTATGCTGAGACTGTCTTGTGGTCAGGACGGTCCTACCGCTGGAAATCAAAAAAGTTTTTTAAAGAGGTAAAACAACTGTTGCGTTGCAATCCGGCTTGTCGTAGCCTGCTTCTATCGCAACTGCTAACGCGTTCTCATTTGCGAAAGCCGGAGGGGTGCCGGTATCGCAAGTGCTTTTTTTTGAGATCGCGAATGCACAAAGGAAAGGATTATCATGAAAATGTACTATGACAGCGACGCAGACATGTCTCTGCTTCGCGACAAGACTTTTGCAGTCATCGGTTATGGAAGCCAGGGCCACGCTCACGCACAGAACCTCCGCGACTCCGGTTGTAAGGTTGTTGTTGGTCAGCGTCCCGGTGGTGAGAACTACGAGCTGGCAAAGCAGCATGGTTTTGAACCCATGAGTGCTGCTGAAGCTGCCAAGGTCGCTGATGTCATCATCATTCTGCTTCCCGACCAGGTGCAGGGCGAAGTCTATAAAAACGATATTGCTCCCAATCTCCAGCCCGGTAACGTGCTGCTGTTTGCCCACGGATTCAACATCCACTACGGGCAGATTCGTCCCCCAAAAGATGTTGACGTTGTGATGGTTGCCCCCAAAGGCCCCGGTCACCTCGTCCGCCGTGTCTACACCGAAGGTGCAGGCGTTCCCTGCCTCTTTGCCGTGTATCAGGACAGCACTGGCTCTGCTCGTGATTTTGCTCTGGCCTACGCCAAGGGCATTGGCGGAACCCGTTCCGGTGTTCTGGAAACCAGCTTCCGTGAAGAGACTGAGACTGACCTCTTTGGAGAGCAGGCAGTTCTCTGCGGTGGTCTGACCAAGCTCGTCCAGTCTGGTTTTGAGACTCTGGTCGAAGCTGGATACCAGCCTGAAATTGCATATTTTGAGTGCCTGCATGAGATGAAGCTCATTGTTGACCTCATCTACGAAGGTGGCATGGCCAATATGCGCCACTCCATCTCTGATACCGCAGAGTACGGCGACTTCACTCGCGGACCGCGTATCGTGACTGACGAAACAAAAGCTGAGATGAAGCGTTGCCTCGAAGAAATTCAGGATGGCCGCTTTGCTCGCGAATTCATCCTGGAAAATCAGGCCGGTCAGGCATCGCTCTTTGCCATGCGTGCCCGTTCTGCCGAGCATCCTATCGAAACCGTTGGCGCCCGCCTGCGCGATATGATGTCCTGGCTCAAAAAATAGTCTCGATACTCGCTGCAAACACATGTGCTTATTCAAGGCCGTACTCTCCGGAGTGCGGCCTTTTTCTATGGACAAAAAACACGAAAGGAGAAGAAAGAATGAATCGGCCCATGCTGGGATCTCGTGCTCTACGATGGCTCAAATGTTTTCATCTGCTTGCTGTGTCGTGTTGGGTCGGAGGGGCAGTTGCACTGACAGTGCTCGCCTGTCATCGGCAGTTCATGGATGACGCCGCCGCGCTCTACGGGCTGAACGTGGCCTCATGTGTTGTGGATATGCAGGTTGTTGTTTTGCCGGGAGCTTATGGCTGTCTCGTTACGGGGCTTATTTATGGCCTGTTTACGCGTTTTGGATTTTTTCGCCACGGCTGGCTGATACTCAAGTGGATCATTACCGTGGCGGCCATTCTGTTTGGGATGCTGTACCTTGGTCCCTGGGAAGAGGCTTTGCGTGACCTCTCCCTTGAGCTTGGACCAGACGTCTTTACGAATTCTGAGTATCTGCGGGTATTCAGCCTACATTCCCGCTGGGGTCAGATTCAGGCTTTTGTCCTGGTGCTGACCATCTTCCTGTCTGTGTTCAAGCCGTGGAAGAACCTCCGCACGAAATAAAAAAAGGAGAGCCGAAGCTCTCCTTTCTACAGGTTCACCAGTTCCACAAGGTCTTGAGGAATTGGTGAGCCAAGAAATTTTCCACCATTCTTTGTAAATTTTGAGACATCGTCTGTCGCGAGGAAAAGCTTTTTACCACAGCCTTCGCGTTTATTCAGGCCAAGCCGGTGCAGCTCGATATCGACAGCTTCTGCTGTTGTTGCTGCTGAGTCGACAATGTGGACATCCTTGCCCACGACATTCTGGATAGCGTCTTTGAGCAGCGGGAAGTGGGTACATCCCAGAACGACACTGTCTGGCGGTGTGCTGGACGCAAAGACCGGGTCCAGATAGCGGGCTGCAATGCCTTCGACCAGTGGGCCGGAGGTCCAGCCTTCTTCTGCAAGGGCGACAAAGAGAGAGCAGGGGACGCCCATGACGCGGGCTTCCGGCATGAGTGTGGTAATGGCTTTCTGATACGCTTTGCCATTGATGGTCTGTATGGTGGCGAGAACAGCAATACGCCCATTCTGCGTGGCCTGCACACCTGCTTTGGCTCCGGGCTGGATAACGCCGATGACTGGAAGGCCGGGGTATGCTTCCCGCAGAGACTGGAGGGCAACGGAACTAACCGTGTTGCAGGCAATAACCAGAGCCTTGATGCCTCGTTCAACAAGGCGGGCAGAGCACTGGAGCGCATATTTTGAAATGGTGTTTGGCCCTTTTGTGCCGTAGGGCAGCCGGGCTGTGTCGCCAAGGTAAATCAAGTCTTCGTTTGGGAGGCGCTGCTGAATTGCCTTGAGAACAGTAAGGCCCCCAACGCCGGAATCAAAGAGGCCAATGGGGAGCTGTGATCTATCCATGATGTTTTCTCGTGAGTTGGTGTCTGCGGCAGTTTGCCGGGTGTCGGGATACTGCCTCTGTGGGGCGCTGTCGTCAACGCCCTGCACCGTGAAACTAGAGCTTTGAGACCTTTTCGCCAGAGTAGATGAACGACTTGCGAACCATGTTCCAGTGGCTTCCCTTGTCATGTCCTATGACTGCGCCGCAGGGACAAAGCATCTTTCCGTCTTTTTCAATTGCCTTGTACATCTTGGTAATCCGCTCCTTGTGGCAGCGGACGACTTCCCCTTTTCCGAGCTTGTTGTATTTCCAGAGTTTGGCTTTGCATTTTGCACAGCGAAGAGTGAGCATAACTTTTTGTAATCCAAAATTGTAATTTTTTATGGGATTTTTTGCGAAAACACCTTGTTTTTTTTGACAATAGGGTCATTTTTTACTAAAAAAGAAACCTTTCAGTTTTATCGCAAAAAAGGATAAGTACAATGTTTAGTCAGGCAATTGTTCGGACACCATGCAAGGATTTCGCAAAGGGCATCACCACCGCATCAGAGCTTGGCGCTGCCGAGTATGAGCTTATGCTCACCCAGCACGCAGCATATGTTCAGGCTTTGCGAGACCGAGGACTGACGGTTGACGTTCTTGACCCTGAAGAAGCATTTCCCGATGCTCATTTTGTGGAAGACGTTGCTGTCGTGGTTCCGGAAGTCGCAGCAATTACGAATCCCGGCGCAGCAAGCCGTAATGCCGAGACGGCAAAGATCACCGACGCACTTTCAAAGTACCGCAAGCTTGAGTACATTACAGCTCCGGGAACACTCGAAGGCGGCGATGTGCTGCTGGTAGGAAAGCACTTCTTCATCGGCCTTTCTGACCGGACCAACAAAGAGGGTGCCAGCCAGCTCGGCGCTATCATGGAAAAGTACGGATACACATGGACCGCTGTTCCGGTTCCCGAAGGCCTCCATTTCAAGTGTAGCGTAAACTGGGTTGGTGGTAAAACCCTGCTGGTCACAGAAGATTTTGCCCAGTGCCCAGAACTCGAAGGCTATGAGCTGCTGATAGTCGACAAGGCAGAGGATTATGCCTCGAATGTCTTGCTTATTAACGATACTTTTATTATGCCCGCAGGCTTCCCAAAGACTCGTGCACTGCTCGAAACTCTTGGGAAAGACATTGTTGAGCTGAACATGTCTGAGACTCGAAAAATGGATGGGGCACTGACGTGCCTGTCTCTCCGCTTCTAGGCAGAGAGAAATTTCAAAATTGACAATAATGGATATTCTCTTGTTTTTTTCATGAGCAGAGTATATCCACAACAAAAAGGACACGGAGGCTCGTATGGAAGCCCTGAAGAACAGGTATCGGCGCGAGGCCGTGGAAGTACATTGCCCGAAACACAAGATTACCCGCGTTATTTATCTTCCGGAAGAAGAAATGCCGGTCTGCCCGGTCTGCAAAAAGAAGATGATAATCAAGGAAGTTCTCACTGAGGGTAAGTATTAACTTTTTTGTTAAAGTCTATCCATCCATTTTACCCTAACCCCGCAGAGGAGGCCTGCAGATGAATTCTATGAAGAAAATCCTGCTTGCTGTCGCGTGTTTCTGCCTTTTTGCAGGACAGGCAATTGCTGCAGATTTTGATCTTGCTTCAAAATCTACCATTGAGACCATTCTGAAGAATGGTGAGATCCGCGTTGGTGTTGATCCGGGATATGCTCCCTTCGAGATGGTCGACAAAAAAGGCCGCATCATTGGTTTTGATATCGACATCAGCAAGGCCCTTGCCAAGGCAATGGGCGTTAAGCTCAAGATTGTGAACACCGACTTTGACGGCATGGTTCCGGCTCTGCTCGCTGACAAGTTCGATATCATCATCGCTGGTATGACTCTGACTCAGGAGCGCAACCTCCAGATCAACTTTACCGATCCGTATGCTTCCATTGGTCAGGCTATCCTGCTCAACAAGAAGCACGAAGGAAAGATCAAGTCTTACCGCGACCTGAACGATCCGAAGTACACCGTTGCCTCCCGCCTCGGAACGACTGGTGAAATGGCTGTTAAGCGTATGCTGCCCAAGGCAACCTACCGCTCCTTCGACAAAGAGCCTGACGGCGCTATGGACGTTGTGAATGGTCAGTCCGACGCTTTTGTTTATGACCTGCCTTTCTGCGTCATGTTCATGGCACAGCAGGGTGGCAAGAACCTTGTCTTCCTTGACAAGCCCTTCACCTACGAGCCTATCGCAATGGGCATCAAGCGTGGTGATCCGGACTTCTTAAACTTCTTGAATAATTTCCTGAAGCAGATTAAGTCCGACGGTCGTTACGACAGAATTTATGCCAAATGGTTCAAGTCCACTAAGTGGTTCAACAACCTGTAGGCCTGTATTCGCAAGAAATAGTATAGAGTCGCCCCGCGCATTTTTTCGCAAAAGGTGCGCGGGGTGTTTTTGTTTTTCTGTAGGTAGGCTTCTTCACGTCTCCGTCAGGTACGGGAACATGGAGAATCGTGCTCTGCACGTATTGAGTTTAATTTTACGTCCCGTTTGGGGCGGCAAAGGAGTGTGAAGGCAGAATGTCTCTCTATCCCGGTTTGGATCGGCCCAGAAGCCCGCTCTACAGGAAATTCTGGGGGGTCATGTTCTTCGTTCTTATTGGCCTTGCCTGTCTGGGTGCCTACGGTGCTACCAAGTACGTTGACTACACGTGGCGTTGGTATCGCGTGCCCCAGTATTTCTACTATCAGGAAGAGGTCAAAGTCCGAAGTGAGCTCGATGGTGAAGTCTCCACTGTCGAGCAGACCGAGAAAGGTTACAACGTCACTGTTGCCGCTATGGACGGAGCTGAGGAAACGTATACGATCCCCAGCAAGAACCTTCTCGTGGAAGAAGGGGATTTTGTCTACCCCGGAGACGTGCTCGGTTCGAGTACGCATGGGCGACTCGGTCTGTTCCTTGTTGGTCTGATAACAACGCTCAAGGTCAGCTTTATCGCTATCATCCTCGGTATGATTGCAGGTATGGCGACGGGCCTTATGCGTATTTCGGACAACCCTATGCTCAAGTGGCTCGCCATTACCTACATTGAGCTGGTTCGTGGCTCCCCGCTGATGGTTCAGCTGATGATCTGGTACTACGTTATTGGTACGCTGCTGAATCAGCTTATGGCGAACTGGGGCCTGCCGAATATCCCGAATCTGTGGTTTGGTGCCTTTGGTCTGGCGACTTTTACAGGTGCGTATACTGCAGAAATTGTCCGCGCTGGTATCCAGAGCGTGCACCGTGGTCAGATGGAAGCTGCCCGTTCCCTTGGCATGAACTATTCTCAGGCAATGAGAAAGGTCGTCATGCCGCAGGCTATTCGTCGTATCCTTCCGGCTCTTGCTGGTCAGTTTATTAGTCTTGTCAAAGACTCTTCGCTGCTTGGTGTTATCGCCGTGCGTGAGCTGACCAAGGTCACCCGTGAGGTCGTTACCGCATCCCTTCAGGTCTATGAGATGTGGATTGTCTGTGCGTTGTTATATCTCGTACTGACGTTTATTCTCTCTGTCGCGGTGCAGTACATGGAACGCAAGGCGGTCTAAGAACATGATTAAAGCAAAGAACGTTAATAAGTTTTTTTATGTGCCTGAAAAGATTCAGGCCCTGAATAATGTCAGCTGCGAAGTGAAGCCCGGCGAAGTGGTCGTTATCATTGGCCCCTCAGGCTCTGGCAAGTCAACTTTTCTGCGCTGCCTGAACCGTCTTGAGTTCGCGGACTCTGGCGAAATTACCATTGATGGCGAAAACGTCCTTGATGGTAACGTCGATATTAACAAGGTTCGCGCTGAGGCTGGCATGGTGTTTCAGTCCTTCAACCTGTTTCCGCACAAGACTGTTTTGGAGAATCTTGTCATGGCCCCCATGATGGTCCGTGGCAAAGGTCGCAAAGAGTGCGAGGAGCTGGGTATGAAGCTGCTGAAAAAGGTCGGCATTGACGCTAAGTGGAATGCCCACCCAGATCAGCTCTCTGGTGGCCAGCAGCAGCGTGTCGCTATTGCCCGCGCGCTGTGCATGGAACCCAAAGTGATGCTTTTTGACGAACCGACTTCCGCTCTTGATCCCGAGATGGTCGGTGAAGTTTTGGACGTTATGAAGGCACTTGCCCGTTCCGGCATGACAATGGTCGTCGTTACTCATGAAATGGGTTTTGCCCGTGAAGTGGCAGATCGCGTGATCTTTATGGACGCGGGAACCATTATTGAAGAAGGTACTCCTGAGCATTTCTTTGATAATCCGACCAATGAGCGTGCGAAGCTGTTCCTGAGCCAGATTTTATAGGAATGTCGAGAAGATGTTTGAAGAGGGGAGAGTTGGGGGCCAGCCCCCAAACCCCCGCGTAAGGGAATGATTCCCTTACGTATCCTCATCGAGTTTAAAAGCCGTGCAAGCTTCGCTTGCACGGCTT